>NZ_JAPTGA010000005.1:0-397715 GCF_026891895.1 Peribacillus sp. AS_2 | reverse complement strand
ATCTAATGAATATTTTGTCATAAAAAAACACCTCCAATTGTTAGATGGTGTCTAACAATTGGGGTGCAGTTCAAATATATAGTCTTTTTTTGATGTGACCAGTACTGATTTTAATCGCTTAATTTCTTATTAAAATAGTATATTAGAAATATTTTCTCTTCTAAAAGTCTGTTGTTCTTCTATTTAACAAATAATGAATTAGAAAGTTATCAGCAATGAATGATTGCTGCAAAGTTAAGTTACTATAATTTTATTATGTTAACTAAAATAATTTTATCCTATTGTTAAAGGACTCCTCAGATGAACTGCACCTCAATCCTTAAAGAAAATCACATAATTGGGGTGCAGTATAGAGTTGTTGCCAGGAATATTGATAATAAGTTCGGTTATAAGGTACTCTTATTCGTCATCTTATCTAGCTCCAAAGGTAAAAAAGCATACTCCCCGTCTTTAATAATCTCACATTTCCGAACTGGAATTGGCTGTTTAAAAATAGGTCCATCTATTACTGTTGTATGAAACTCTCCACCTTCGCCGCAGGGGTCAATGCCGCGAGCTTCAAGTTCCTTCACGTATTCATGGGTTAATGTTCGTCCTAAATCATCCTCTCGCATTCCCAATGATAAATTAACGGTTACAATGATCGTAACGAATCCTAGATTCATGAACTCTTCGACAGCTTCACGATGGTTCATTTCCCATAAAGGCATTCCAAGCTTCAACCCGGCATTCTTCGTAACCTTTTCATGCCAACAGCCATGGGCAGGCATATCCAGGTCTCCAGTTACCAACACTTCTGCTCCTTGATTCTTTGCATCTTCTAAAAGGCGCATAAATACCTTTTCATATTCAGTCCAACTCGCAGCCGCAGTATATACAGGCAAACCTATTGATTCAGCTTGGGCTTTTATGAGTTCCGGAGGCATTCCATGGGATCTGGAACGTTTTCCTTCCTCCTCCAGCATGACAATCAGTCCTACAGCTTCTCCAACCTTCAATGCCTTATATAAGGCTAAAACACTATCCTTTCCTCCGCTAAAAGATGCTATGAATTTATGCCCGTGAGCACTATTTTTCCAATCGATTAATTCTGCCATGCAATTTTCCCCTTTATTCTAATGACTTTTACCAATTTCAAATTTTGTATTTCATAACTATATTTGTTTGATTTTAACACGCTTGGAGCCTGCAGATAAGATATTAATGTATCTTGATACAAAAAGACTTGATTTGAATGGAATTTCATCCTAAAAAAACTTCTTTTAAATCACTAGTGTTTAGCTACATATAAATGAATGCCATAAATTATCTTTATATGAGAAAAGTAGATGTTTACCTAGTATTGTATCCAGTGTTTTTTAAATTGGATACAATTTATTTAATTTTCTGTATTGTAATCGCTTCATTAAGTTGATATAGTTTAAATTGTATCCAATATCGAAAGGTGGACGCTGAATTGGATAATGCTAATTCTAAAAGAGATAAATCTACAATCGTAAAAAATGTAACGAAAAGTCTTAGGAAAGCGATTTTGAATGGGACGTTAAAAAAGGGGGAGCGACTCATCCAAGAGGAGTGGGCAGATCGCCTGGAAGTAAGCAGAATGCCCATTCGTGAAGCCCTTACACAACTTCAAATGGAGGGGTTGGTGGAAATGGTTCCTCATAAAGGAGCAATCGTCACACCTATTACCCGGGATGATATTGAAGAAATTTATCATACCAGGTCTCTGCTTGAAGGCCTTGCTGTAGAAAAGTCGCTTCCTTATTTAACAAAGGAGGATAAAGAAAAATTAAAGGGAATTTTGATTGAAATGGAAGGGATTCAGTTATCTGATGAAACCAATGAACATTATATCCTTTTGAATGCGGCTTTTCATGAAACCCTCCGAAAAGGGTGCCCATGGCCAAGAGTTCAAAAAATGGTAGAAACGTTGGGTATCTCCCCCATTGCGCCGAATTTGCTGATTGATTATTACCCAGAAACGCAACGGGAACACCGGATGATATATGAAGCGGCACTAAGAGGGGATCCTGCAGAACTAAGGGCAGCAGTAGAATTTCACATCTTACGGACTAAGAACAATTTAATTACGTATATGGAGTTGCTGAATACTAAAAATCATTAATAAAAGGAGTGTTAATTGTGTATGATTTCGCAATTGTTGGCGGGGGAATTGTAGGTTTATCGACGGGAATGGCCCTTTATCAGCGGTTTCCTAATGCTAAAGTGGTAGTCATTGAAAAAGAGGCTGTTGTTGCAGATCATCAAACGGGGCATAACAGCGGAGTCATCCATTCAGGAATTTATTATAAACCAGGCAGTTTCAAGGCACGGTTTGCCCGTCAAGGAAGCAAATCAATGACGGAATTCTGTAGGATGCATGGAATTGATCATGATATTTGCGGCAAGGTCATTGTTGCAACAAAACCAGAAGAGTTGCCCCTTCTAGATGATTTATTTTCACGCGGTTTACAAAATGAGCTAGCTATCCAAAGAATCGGTGTGGAAGAGTTAAAGGAAATTGAACCGCATGTTAATGGACTTGGAGCGATTCGCGTCCCGCAAGCCGGCATCGTCAATTATCGTCAGGTAAGTGAAAAGATGGCGGATATCATCCGAGGCAACGGCGGTGAAATCAAGCTGAATACAAAGGTGGAGAAGATTGACGAGGATTCTGATGAAGTCATCATCGCTACGAACAACGGGACAATAAAAGCTAGGATAGTCATTAATTGCGCTGGATTGCACAGTGACCGTATCGCAGCAGCCGCGGGGTATAAAACTGATATGAAAATTGTCCCGTTTCGCGGTGAATATTTTAAATTGAAGCCCGAAAAGCGCTTTCTTGTCAATCATTTAATTTATCCGGTACCTAACCCTAAGTTTCCATTTCTAGGAGTTCATTTCACACGGATGATTAGCGGCGAAGTAGATGCTGGCCCAAATGCTGTACTAAGTTTCAAACGTGAAGGTTATAAAAAAACCGATTTCAATGCGAAGGATTTAACTGAAGTTTTAAGCTATAAAGGTTTTTGGAAACTGGCCAGTAAATTCATGAAGGAAGGGATGGAAGAATATGTCCGTTCTTTTAGTAAAAAGCAATTTACGAAAAGCCTTCAGGAATTGATTCCGGAAATTCAAGAAGATGATTTAATCCCTGCACCTTCCGGAGTCCGAGCACAGGCGTTACAGGATGATGGTAATATGGTGGATGATTTTCATATTATAATGGGGAAACGGACCATTCATGTTTGTAATGCACCGTCACCTGCAGCAACAGCCTCCATTGAAATTGGAAAAGAGGTTGTTACCCGCATTCCGGAACAAACACACTTATTGGAAGCTGTATTGACAAAATAATATTCGTTAAAGAGAGGAAGAGGCCTCATGTTCAATGGTAAAACAATTTTTATTGCAGGTCATGCACGTTTACCTCAAGGGATGGCGGCGAAAAGTGTCTTTGAAACATTGACCATCACTGCAGAAGTCGATGCTAAATATGGTGTTATCCTGGAGGCTTCTTGTACACTGGCAACAGAGCATGGACGGGAATTTATTGGGCGTTTATTAAAAGGGATCAGTTTAAATGATGGTGTTGATGAAGCGATAGAATCGATTACATCTTATTATCGGGGGAAAGCGGCAAATGCATTGATTGCTGCATTGAAGGACCTGGATCTCCATTTTCAGCAAATTAAAGCGGCAGAAAAAACGAAACTACCAAGTTAGTAAAATAATTTATCAGAATAATTTGTAAAAGATGTTGACAATTATATGAAAAAACGTTTTAATGTAATTAAGCCAATATTATGACATTAACACCTTTTGGAAACTACCTTTTCAGAATCGTGTAAAGATCTTAATTATTGGAAACAGGAAAAATAAATCATACATAAACTGCATATTCGCTGTGACTCTATTTGCATAGAGCAGTGAAGTGAATATAAGCCAGTTGTACAGTTGGATTCCCATTTTATTTGGGAATCATGTGCGACTGGCTTTTTATATTTCCTGTTAACTTTGTCACCTATATTACAAATAACAGGAGGAATCATTCATGAACATTGCAGAAAAAAAGAGAGCGAAGTTTGAAAGGAAAACAGAAAAATACGAGGTGAAAGTTCACCCTCAATCCAGCCGTTTATATCATATTGAAATTTCAAAAGAGGCGATTGCTGCTTTTTTAGAAACGGTATCCAAGGATAATCAGTCTGTTCAACATCTGGAATATACGCCATATGCACGACTCATCATTGCTTCATATCTTTTGGATCAAGTTGGGGAAGACTTTGGTGAATTGCTTCGTAACATCGTTCATGATCGTGAATCCGGCGGCTTCACCCTTGGCTTGGAGGGTGTCACGGAGAATACAGATGAATATGTCATTTTTGCAACGGCCATTTCATACTTGCTGGGAACTCCAAACCATGATTCCATGTCAGGGAAATATTATGCCCGCTTTAGTGTTCAAGACACGGATAGCAGTGATTCATATTTACGTCAGGCTTATCGTTTATTTACACTTCATACGGATGGCACCTTTGTAGATGAACCAACGGATTGGTTACTAATGATGAAGATGATCGAACAAAATGCACGCGGTGGCGAATCACGTTTATTGCATTTAGACGATTGGAAAGAGCTTGATATGTATGTGAATCATCCATTATCCAGCCACAAATTCACGTATAAAGCTCCAAAAAGTAAGAACGTTGACCAGGAAATTGAAAGATTGACCTTCTTCAATCATAATAACAAACCTGGTGTATGTTTTATCGATCAATTTGTTTATCCTGAATCAATCGAACAAGCCAAATACTTGCGCGATTTATCCAATTCATTAGAAAGTGATGAAAGTGTACTCGAACTTGAACTGCCTGTTGGAGATTTAGTTGTTGTCAACAATATATTCTGGCTTCACGGCCGCGCTGCATTTGAAAAGGATCCGAACCTGAATCGTGAATTACTTCGCCAACGCGGAAGATTCAATCAATAGTTTCAATTTGTAAACCCAAACATTTTTTTCATCCCCAAATACCATTTTTAAGATAAATTCTTTTCAATCCAAGGGTTGGAAAGCAATTTATCTTTTTTTTGAGAGGTTTCCAACAAGATTCATAATGCCCCTATGTCGGTGGCAAATCTGAATTTCTGATATACTATATTGGTCAAAATAAATAAAGGGAAGAAGGGGGTAGTAATTTATGGGGATCGCTAATTTTTCTAAGTTTACGCAATTTAAAGACTTAATTAAAGCTTTACCTGCTGTCCATACAGATGAAATGATAAAGAGTGAGCAATTTTTGCTTGAAAGAGAAGAAACGAAAAAACTCGAAATATATTATGCTCCTTTCGAATATATAAATGAACGGGCCAAAGTGGTGATTGTCGGAATCACTCCTGGTTTACATCAAATGAAAAAATCTTATTCTACCGTAATTGCAAGAGGGCACCTGCATGGTGACGAAGAGATCCTGCACGAAGTAAAAAAAAATTCCAGTTTTGAAGGAACGATGAGAAAAAATTTAGTTAAAATGTTGGATGAGCTTGGATTACACACATACTTAAACATTTCGTCCACACTGGATCTTTTTGACGAAGCGAGTCACCTCGTTCATACTACCTCAGTTTTAACCTACCCAGTTTTTTATAACGGAAAAAACTATAGTGGAACAACTCCGAACATTTTAAAGACCGAGTTGCTTAAAAAAAATATAATGGAAGGCTTTGCTACCGAAATAGGTACCATTGAACGTCCGCTTATTATTCCTTTAGGCGTTAATGTTACCAAGGTCTTAAACTATTTAGCGGGTCAAGATTATTTGGATGCCAATAACATACTTCTAGGATTTCCTCATCCATCTGGAGGAAACGGTCATCGTCATAAGCAATTTGCAGCAAATAAAGAGCAAATGAAAATGATGTTACAGCACTATTTTTCAAAGGAAATGACCGTGGGTTAAAAAGGAGTGCTGTATGCTCATTGAAGCTTTTGTAGGTATGAAAGGATGGGGAACAGTTGATTATTGAATTCTATAATTCATCTATTTGTGTTAAAAGTAAAATTAACTATTTACTACTGATATTATGGTGATTATAATAAGAACGAATGTTCTTGATTATAGGAGGCATTAACATGGATGAATTAGAGGAATTTTTAAAAACACTCACTATTGAAGAGTTAAAAGTTATTTATGAAGAAGTAAGTGAACCTGATATTAATAAATAGATGAATAAATTGAAATGGAAGAGTCTTTTTTTTTTCAAAGAACAGCATGTTTTTTCCTGAACGTGGAGTAGGAGGTACTTTATCATGAAAACCATAGCCTAAGAACCAACGGTAAGCCTTATTTGTTTCCGCTTCTTCAATCGTTTTACGCATGGAACGAATACCAAAGGTATATTGGCTAAAATAACTGGATCAATACTTGGGCGTCCTAACTCTGAATACATATCTTTCACCAAGTCATAAATGAAAGTGAAGTCAATGGCAGCCTCCATTTACGAACCAAATGGTTCGGTGGCACCAGTTGAACTAAATCTAAAGTAATCATTTCAAGTTGATCTCGCTGAATAGAATCATGTTTAGAAAGAATCTTCATCACCTCATGTTTTAATACTTCTATTTTAAAATGACCCTAGGCAGAAGTGTTCTATCTAAGAGTTCAAGCAAAGTTGATTGGAGCGGGTGTTCGAGACTCCTGCTTAGAAAAGCGCGTCTAGGGCCGACCTCCCGCGGAAAGCGATGCCCTACGTTCCAATCAACGTCCCAATTGGACAAGCCATAAAAATAGACAAACTCGATTTTCCTCGAGTTTGTCTACAGTCTGAATCAAGGACCCATTAAAGGTCCTTGATTTTTTTTTGAAAAGGACCATTTAAAAAAAACGGAACTGATCATTTTCTGATCAGTCGAGTTCATACAGCAAGTTAATTAAAGGGAAGTTAAATTTATAGCGCACCTCTTACATCATAATTATCGATTTCGATTTCAATTTCTCTGTCAAGTGCGAGGTTTGCCAATAGTGAGCCTATATATGGGCCCATAGTTAAACCTGAAGCTCCAAGACCATTGGCTACGATTATGCCTTCCCAGCCAGGTAAAGGTCCCATGACGGGAAGGAATCCCGGCGTGAATGGACGGAATCCGACCCTTGCTTCAACAAACGTGCTATCTGTCAAACCGGGGGCGGTTTGCAAGGCTTTGTTGAAAACCTCCTGCAGCCCTCCTGCGGTCATTCGGTTATCGAAAACTTCCGTATTTTCATGAGTCGCCCCAGCAACGATTTTATTGTTATCAAAAGCCAAAAGATATTGATCACTCGGAGGCATGACTACAGGCCAGTTATTTGTATTTTCATTTGCCATTTCCAGATGAATGATTTGAGCCTTTTGGAAAGTGACTTGAAAATTCACGCCCAGTGGTTTCAGTAATTCCGGTGCCCAAGCGCCAGCACAAACAATTACTTTATCAGCAGGAATGAATTCATCTCTAAGTGTTACACCTGACACTTGAGTACCGTTATATGTAAGATTAGCTTCGCCATACATAAGTTTTGCACCGTATTTTTGTGAAGCCCTCAATAAGGAATCACGTAGTGCGCGTCCATTGACCCGCGCTGCACCACTCACATGAACGGCTGCATATTCTCTGGAAAGAGGCGGGAATAAGGCACGTGTTTCCTCTGCGGAAAGTAAGGTGATCGCCCCCATCTCCGGTGCTTCTTCTTGCCGTTTTGCCGCCCGGTTCTTCATGGCATTCAGTTTAGCTTCATCTGTATGCAGACTTATGGCACCGACCTGGGCATACCCAGTCTCGGTTTCACCGTCCCGTTCAAGTTCTTCAATTAAGCCCGGGTAAAAGGCCGCACCATTTTTGGCAAGAAGATACCAAGCTTGGTTACGCCTTTGCGATATCCACGGGCAAACGATTCCTGCAGCTGCAGATGTTGCCTGACCGGCATCTTGGCGGTCAATAATGATCACTTCAACCTCATTTTTAGCCAATTGATAGGCAGTAGAAGCTCCCAAAATTCCTGCACCAACTACAATGATTTTTTGCATGATTCAACATCTCATTTCTTTCATATGTATAAACGCTTACCACTACTATATCGGAGACCAGAAATGATTGCCACATTTGATATTGTAATTTCTTTCACAAAGTTATTTTATCTATACTGAATATGCTATGATTGAAATTGTGAACGCTTGAAAAGACACTAGGAGGACATATCATGCTAAAAAAACAAATGGAATCATACATATCAGAATCCGTAATCGAAAACAAGATTGAGTTATTTAAAGAAGAAAAGGATTATGTAGAAAAGCATAAATTACTCGCCGAGGATATCATCATAGTGGAAAAAGAGAATGCATCGCGTTTTACGGATGCTTATATAGAGCGCAGTAATAAAGAGAGCGAAGAATTAATCTCTGAAGAGAACTCTGCATTTTTATCACAACCTATTGAGTATTTGAAAAAAAACAAAGATGAATTCCTTTACTTTGAATCACGATGGTTCGAATTAATCGGCGTTGAGGCACTTTCGTTAGAAGTCGATGATGTTTTCGGTACATATAACGCGATGTTCGGATTGAAATTCCAGAAAAAAATGGGAGAAGTTTTAAAAACGTATTTAACCAAGGAACTCCAAGAAGGAATTGGTTCGTTCAGTTTAATGTTTAACCAGGGCGACGGGCTATGGGATGTGAATTTAGCCTTGGATAACATTAAAGGGTTTCAAGAAGACATGTCATTGGAAGAAGCTTTTCATTTAATTTATCATTTTCTTTTCAACCTTGTTCAAACGATCGAGGAAGATATGTAAAACGAAGTGCCGTAAAAGGTAAGACAAAGTTGATTGGAGCGGGTGTACGAGACTCCTGCTTAGAAAAGCGCGTCTAGTAGGGGAGACCTCGCAGGCGAAAGCCGAGGGCCGACCGCCCGCGGAAAGCGAGTGCCCTACGTTCCAATCAACCTCCAAATTGTACAAGCCATAAAAATAGACAAACTCGATTTTCATCGAGTTTGTCTACAGTCTGCCGCCATTAATTTTAATGGCGTTTTTTTAAATTTTCATGAATTAACCATTGCGCCCAGGCTATGGCTTCTGTATTTTAATCGATTGGCTGTGGATATGATTAAAGGAAACTGACAAAATTCGTCGAATTGATTAATGATATACGTTATTTAATAAACTTAAATGTTTTGTTTTTAGCAAATTCGATTTTTTTCATGTAAATGTAGTTACATCGGAAGGGGAAGTTATACTTGCTGAATGAATTGAAAGTTACTCAAATTACGATTCCATTGCCTTTTAGATTGGACCATGTCCATTGTTACTTGGCGGAAGGTGAAAAAGGATGGACTATCATTGATGCGGGATTAAATAACAAAACGACCAGGGATTTATGGAACCCAATTATCGAAAAACACGATATTGCCGATATTATCATCACACATTATCACCCAGATCATTTCGGGTATGCAGGGACATTACAACAATTGACCTGTGCGGATGTATGGATGACAGAAGTGGATGAGCATGCGGGAACTACGTATTGGGAAGCCGATTCGCTGAATCTGCTTAAAGATAATTACAATGCGTGTGGTATGGAAGAAGATGTCGCCGCGGCCTTATCCAGTGACGAAAGCGGATTCATGCCCCAAGTAAAACCCTATCCTACCGTAAATCATCATCTTGAAGAAGGAATGAAGCTGCATTTTGGCAAATATGAGTATGAAGTGCTTTTCACTCCGGGACATTCGGACGGCCTGATTTCCTTATATAATAAGGAAAATAGCGTCCTTTTCTCGACAGATCATATATTGCCCAAGATATCTCCAAATATATCTTATTGGTTTAAAGGTTTCAGCAACCCGTTGGAAGAGTTTTATAATTTTTTGAAAAAAATACAAAAGCTTGACGTTGAATATGTCATCCCTTCTCATGGGAAACCGTTTCAAAATGCCAATAAAAGAATTGTTGAATTGTTGGATCACCACCAGGACCGATTGCATGTAATTCATGAAAACATGAAACAGCCGATTTCTGTAAAAAGTGCTTGCCAGATCTTATTTGGAAATCTGTCCATTCACGAAACCAGATTTGCTGTAGGTGAAACATTGGCACACCTAGAATATCTTCTTTTGAATGACCAATGCAGAAAGTTTAAACGTGATGGCAAATGGTATTATCAATCCATCTGAAATTTTTTCCAAACTATAGTAAAGTCATCTAAACCGCTAATTACTCCATCTTATGTTTATTATCGCTATGGAAAGCTGGCGGGTAAGGGAAAAGTGGAGACAGGGGATACTCGAATACATGCCTGATACCATTGGCCTATAACGGATTCATTGATCGAAAAAGAAAAGACCATCGCCCATCATACTTGGGCGGTGGTCTTTTCATTGCCTGGACCCTATTTGTCCATTAACTTCTTTCATAATATCTTCAAGAGATGTGACAATTCCTTTATCGTCCTTATAGCTAATGTGCTTAGGCTGAAAATGGAGAGGCGATTCTAAACCAGCTGCGGCTGAGATCCGAAATAATCCTTTTCTAAGGGTAACAAGAAAGTTAACCACACGGTATTTCTTTTCATCGATGACAAGTGCTTTCTGCAATTCCGGATCAGTGGTGGCCACCCCGACAGGACAAGCATTGGAATGGCATTTCATCGTCTGTATACATCCTATCGCAATCATGAAACCCCTGGCTATGTTAACAAGATCTGCTCCCATGGCTAGAGCGATCGCAATTCTATCAGGCGTGAACAATTTACCGGAGGCGATGATTTTGACCCTATCACGGACTCCGTATTTTTCCAGTGTCGATACTAAAATCGGTAAAGCGGATTTTATCGGCAATCCTACGCTATCGATCAACTCCTGATAAGAAGCACCGGTTCCTCCTTCACCGCCATCCAATGTAATGAAATCCGGACCTTTCCCGGTTTCTTTCATGTAGCTAGCAAGCTCTTCAACACTGTCAGTTCCGCCGATTACCATTTTGATGCCTACCGGGATTCCTGTATGGTCCCTGATTTTTTCGATAAAATCGCACATGGATTTTACGTCATCGTATTGGTGAAACCGATTCGGACTATCAATTGCCTTGTACGGAACGACCTTACGGATTTCAGCGATTTCCGGATTCACTTTTTCAGCATCGATATGCCCTCCGCGAGTTTTGGCGCCTTGGGCCAATTTGATTTCAAATGCTTTGATTTCGGGTATTTCACTTTTTCTCTTTAATTCATCCCAATCCATTTCGCCGGTACTATCCCGAACCCCAAACATGGCTGGACCAATTTGCATGATGATATCGACGCCGCCGATTAAATGGTAAGGAGATAGTCCGCCTTCACCTGTATTCATCCAGGTGCCTTTTGCTGCAGCCAATCCCTCAGAAAGCGCAGTGATTGCGTTCTTACCCAAAGAGCCATAACTCATGGCGGACATTCCGATAAGACCTTTTAGCCGAAAGGGATTCTTAGTGTTTGGGCCGATGATTACGGCATCCTCATCATCCAATAAAAATGCAGAGGAAGCTTCATCTTCCCATTTTTCTTCTCGTTGTGAGAAAAGCGGGTCTTTCAATAAAATGTATCTTTTTGTCGTCACTTTGGTTTCACGATCATATTTTTCTTCTTCGGCCAATTTTGGAAACATGCTATTTTTAACAAAGAAGCCTTCCTCATCAAAATCCCGCTTTGAACCAAAACCTATGACATCCCGTAAATATTTTGAACTTTTCACCATATGTTCATAGTCATCGCGGGAAAAGGGTTTTCCTTCGTTATCACTGTTAAACCAATATTGCCGCATCTCAGGTCCGATCTTTTCCAGAAAGTATCGTATTCTCCCAAGCACGGGGTAATTTCTTAAAATTGCATGGTGCTTCTGCATGCGATCAAAGAAAATCATATAAATTAATAGTAAAACCAAAATGATGATAATGATGAAAATAACGGTAAATCCAAGGATAATTAATACATTTGCGATGCCACTCATTCAATCCCTCCTGATATGCAAAAAAATCATGTATTTTTAATCTACTCGGTAATTCGATCAATTATACAAAATTCCAATGCAAGCTTTTATAGGATTGAACGAAAAAAATTAAATAGGCATTATCGTTCTCACAATGTCTTTCAACTTCTCCTTTTCGATTGGCTTACCCAAATGGCTAACTGCAAAGTTATGGCATCATGCAGCACTTGTGGATTATATCCGGTAATTTCCTTGATTTTTTTTAATCGGTATATAAGGGAATTACGATGGATATACATTCTTTTGGCACAATCCCCGATATTTAAGTTACTAAGGAAAAATTGATGCAGTGTCTCAATCAGCTTCTCAGATAAATTGCCTAGAATTCTTTCCTGAAATTGCTGTTTCGTCCGCTCATCTATCCTTTCCAACAGAGCTTTTGTTTCCACATCAGTATATCTAGATAAAGCTTGTTTTGCTTCACCTAGTAAAAGTGCTGTTTCAGCTTCGCGGAAAGAGTGGACGATGGATGATTCCTTATCCACGATAGAGCCCAAACCGATTCGTATAACGAAGTCTTTTGCTTTTAATTGTTTGATGGCTGAATCCAGTCTTTTGTCAATGTTATTTCCGCTAAGCGCCGTAGTGAGAATGAAAACCCGATTTACACTCAGGAACCCAACAAGGGCATACTGGGAACCAAAAACTGATTCAGTCATCTGAATCAGCTCATTCTTATTTAACGGATTTAATTTCATTTCCATTACCCCCACTTGATAGGGAGGTTCTAATTTCATTCCAATCAGTTCAAGTCTCTGATCAATCGAATGCTGATTGATATCTTCCTTTAATAAGTCTTCAAATACCAATTCTTTCAAGTGTTGTTTCCATTCGAGCTGTTCTGCCATAAAAGCTTGATGAAGCATCATTTCCGTTATCATTTTCACCAATTCGCCGAATTCCAAAAGTTCAGTCGGATCTCCGGTGATCCCGATGACGCCTATAATTACATTTTGAAAATTAATCGGCAAATTAATTCCAGGAAGGACACCTACCCATTGATGACGATCATTTTCGGGAATGATTAACGGCTTTCCCGTTTTCAGTACTTCCATTGCTCCTAAATGCAATTGGTCGATGCGTTCATGATTTCCGGAAGCGATGATGATTCCTTTATCATCCATAATATTAATGTTTCTGTTAAGTCTATTGGTGGTTTGTTTGACAATTTCCATTGCAATTTCTTGGGTCAGCATTCAAGTCATCCTTCTAGAGTTTTTTTATTTGCTAACAGAATGGTGATCATATTTTATGCAAACAAGCTATGATTTTTCATGTAAAGGGGAATCGTCGATAGCTTAAACCTTTAGCTATCTTATATTTTATGAAAATGGGAAAATAACAGAAAACTTTTCAAACAGATTATTTTTTCTGTATAGTATAACCAAAAAAATCCAATATGTCATACTTATTTTCGTTTAGAATGAACGATGATTAAAATATTTCCGAAGATTATAATTAATTGATATAAAAATATATTCAAAGGGGAACTCAGCATGAAAATTGTTATTGCACCAGATTCCTATAAAGGAAGTTTATCAGCAACAGAAGCTTCAAAGGCTATTGAGAGAGGAATCAGGAAGGCACTGCCGGATGCGGAGACAGTACTGGTTCCTGCGGCGGATGGCGGGGAAGGCACGATGGATAGTCTTGTAGCAGCTACAAATGGTCGAAAAGTTGAAGTGACCGTTAAAGGACCTTTACTTGAAGATGTTCAGGCAGCATATGCAATCTTGGGCGATCAAAAAACTTGTGTGATTGAAATGGCTAGTGCATCTGGTCTTTGCCTTGTCGATCCAGCTGAGTTGAACCCATTGATCACTACTTCATACGGGACAGGGGAGCTTATTCAAAAGGCATTGAATGATGGCTGTCGAAAGTTCATTTTAGCGATTGGCGGAAGCGCTACCAATGATGGCGGTGTCGGTATGCTCCAGGCTTTGGGAATGAAGGTGTTTGATGAAGAAGGTAAAACTCTGGGATACGGAGGTGCCGAATTATCACGGATATCCAGCATTAATACGGAGGATTTTGATTCCAGAATAGCGGATTCCGAATTTTTGATTGCCTCGGATGTCCAAAATCCGTTAGTCGGTCCTGATGGGGCATCAAGGGTATTCGGACCTCAAAAAGGGGCGACTTCTGACATGGTTGAAATGCTTGATAAGGCTTTATCATCATGGGCTGATTTGGTGGAAATCAAAACAGGCATACACTTGCATGATAAAGCAGGTGCTGGTGCTGCAGGAGGAATTGGAGGTGCATTTCAAGCCTTTTTCCGTGCAGAAACAAAAAGGGGCATCGATGTTGTCATGGAGTATACGAAACTGGGTGAAAAATTGTCCGGTGCAGATTGTGTCTTTACCGGTGAAGGACAAATCGATTACCAGACTGCTTCAGGCAAAACACCCATGGGAGTTGCACAAGAAGCCAAAAAGCATGGTATTCCGGTATTTGTTTTGGCTGGATCGATCGGAACAGGTATTGAAGTTTTATATGACCACGGAATAACGAGTGTTCATAGTTTGGTGAACGCTCCCATGCCTTTAAAGGAAGCAATGGAAAGAGGAGCTGAATTGTTGGAAGTTTCAGCCGAACAAGTAATGCGGGCTTTTTTGGCAGCGATCAAAAATAGGGGGTAATCTTATGTTATTTATTGTTTTGGCCATCGGCGTGTTCTTAATTGTTTTTTCGACAACTAAATTCAAGCTGCATCCGTTCTTATCGCTTCTATTAGGCACTTTATTTGTGGGTTTTGCTTCTGGAATGCCTCTGGATCAGATTGTTGAGAATATCAACGGCGGTTTTGGCGGATTGATGACAAGCATTGGACTTGTAATCGTTTTCGGTACAATAATCGGGACCATTTTGGAAAAGGCCGGTGCCGCATTAAGAATGGCCGAAGTTGTATTGAGGATTGTCGGCCCTAAAAGACCGCAGCTTGCCATGAGTATGATTGGCTTTATCGTTTCCATACCCGTTTTTTGCGATTCAGGTTTCGTTATTTTATCGAGCTTAAGAAAAGCGTTGGCAAGACGCGCAAAAGTAGCGGTTGCTTCCATGTCAGTTGCACTTGCAACTGGTTTGTATGCAACACATACACTTGTACCTCCAACTCCAGGGCCAATTGCGGCAGCCGGAAATATCGGAGCGGACGGATACTTGGGGACTGTCATTTTGATAGGTCTTATTACGGCCATACCAGCTGCACTTGCTGGTTATATATGGTCAATGAAAGTAGCGACCAAGATAGAAGTTGAAGATGACCGAAGTGACCTGGATTACGATTATGATGAAATTGTCCGTTCATTCGGCAAGATGCCTTCTGCCTTACAATCATTTTTACCGATCGTTTTACCGATTGTCTTGATTGGAGCCAGTTCTGTATTAACGCTCTTTGGAACGGAAGGGGGGATTGCCGCATTTTTCGTATTCTTGGGCCAGCCGGTCATCGCATTGCTCGTAGGAGTAATTTCCGCTTTGACATTGCTGCCTAAGTATGATGAAGAAACATTAACAAACTGGATAGGAGCCGCCTTATTGGATGCTGCGCCAATTTTATTGATCACCGGGGCGGGCGGAGCATTTGGTACCGTCATTAAAAATACGGGGATTGCAGACATCATCCAAAGTTGGGATATGGGCAGCATCTTTAGCGGTTCCTTGTTCCTGTTGGTCCCGTTCCTAATTGCTGCTGGGTTGAAAACGGCTCAGGGTTCTTCGACAGCATCACTGGTCATCACTTCATCTTTGATTGCCCCCATGCTTCCAACGTTGGGTATTGAAGGGGCTGTTCCTCTTGCATTGGTAGTCATGGCTGTTGGAGCAGGTGCGATGACAGTAAGTCATGTAAATGATAGCTTCTTCTGGGTGGTCACCCAATTTAGCGGGATGAAAGTGACGGATGCCTATAAAGCTCAAACAATGGCAACCTTAATACAAGGAGTGGTCACGATTATCACGACGATGATATTGTGGGTCATTCTTGTGTAATATGAATATTGGAAAAACGGAGAGGCGTGACCCGCTTCTCTTTTTTATGCTTTAAATAAAATATATTTTCATTTTTATGGTGTTGTAAGAACTAAAATAGTGTATGATGCATAGTATAAGGTATGGTGTACGTCACATAGTATAGAGAAGGGGTGATTGGATGAGCACTTTACTGAATTCATTAACCACTGAGCTGCGCAGAGGCACTTTGACGTTAGCTGTCTTAAGTCAGCTCAAAACTCCGCAGTACGGGTACTCGCTTGTCCAGCGTTTAGAGAAGTCTGGAATTACCATTGATCAAAGTACTTTATATCCTTTGCTTCGCCGCCTGGAAAAACAAGAATTGGTGACCAGCAGCTGGGATACTTCTGAAAGTAGACCGCGCAAGTACTATTCTTTAAGTGATTATGGGGGAGAAATCTTCACGCAGTTAAAGGAAGAATGGGAAAAAACTTCTCAAGAGCTTTATATATTATTAAAAGGAGAGGGAGAAGATGGAGCTGATTGAACTTTATATTCAGGAAGTGACCCGAAGGCTGCCAGAAAAAAACCGGGCGGATATTGCGCTTGAGCTTCAATCCACAATCGAAGATATGCTTCCGGAGGATCATACGGAGCAAGACGTGAAAGCGGTACTTTTAAAATTAGGAGATCCGGTTACACTGGCAGGTGGTTATCGTGATCGGCCAATGCATCTGATCGGACCTCGTTATTATGATGTTTATATCTGTCTGTTGAAGATGATTTTACCAATCGCTGCAGTCATTTCACTAATCGCATTAGTAGGGGACAATCCGTTTCGGGATACGGGGAATACGGTTATGGAAGCAATTTTAAAAATAATCGGGAAAGGAATTTCAGGTATCATCAGTACAGGTATCCAAGTGTTTTTCTGGTTAACGCTTTCATTTGCCATTTTAGAACGCTTTGATTCTTCAAAAGACCAGTCGCCCGTAACAAAAGACTTGAAACCATGGACACCGGAAAACTTAAAAGATATTCCATACATTTCAAAGATAAAAGCGGTCCCTATGATCGAGGTTTTTGCAAGTTTGTTAGGCCTTTCCGTATTCGCAGCCCTTTATTTCAATGCAGCAAACCTGTTAGGCGTCTATGAAAAAAGAAATGGCAGTCTCATTTTCGTGACACCTTCTTTTAATCAAGATGTATTGAATTCCTATTGGCTTCTGGTATCCTGCGTCATAATCATTGGGGTGCTCTTAGCGATATATAAATTATTTTTAGGTCGATGGACCCTGAAATTAGCTTTTTTTCATGCCATATACCAGCTGTTGTACACACTGGCTTTCATCATCATCATCAGTAATCCTGATTTATTGAACCCGGAATTCCTTGCATACCAAAGAACACTATTCTCAATCGATGAATGGAAAAGCTCGATATACTGGGGTCTCATACTCCTCTCCATCATTTTTGCCGCCTACGATACCTATCAAGGCTTCCGAAAGGCAAAAATCCGTTAAGGCACAGCATCCTAGCTGTGTTTTTTTTTGAATGTTTTGTGAAGTGAAAGGTGAGCTGATACAAGCCAGAAAGATTATTTCTCAAGATATAATGGTCAACAAAAAAACACCTCATATGTCATATAGTTTTTAACTAACTATACAGCATATGAGGCGTTACATTTAAACCAATGTTTTATTGAACTGCATCGAACTGATTGACTTTCCAAGTAGATCCGGACTTATAAAAGGTCACCGTTCTTTTTACTGACTCACCGTCGACTGTAGGTACTGTTAAATTGTATGACCTAACGTTTTGTTTTTGATAGACTAATTTAATTTTTGCTTTTTTCCACTCTAACATGCTAAAGCCGTCTCCGACTGGACGGGCTAATTTCCCTTTATGGGTAATGTAATTATATTTAGTCAGCCCTTTTTCAACTGCATTATTAGTAAATGTCTCTGCTAAGTAGGCAGTCAATTTATCTTTTGTATTAAACTCTTGGCAAAGGTATGAATACTCTGTCCCTTTATAATTGAAAGTTTTTTGTGAACATGAACGGGTTTTGTATCCATATAAAGCATTCCAAAAATGTTTGCTGGCATTATCGGCTATCTTTAATGCATTTGTGTCAGACAATGATGTCGTTTTTGCGGTAACCGGACCACTTAATGTGAAAAATAAAATGATAATGGATAATAACATACCTAAAAGTTTTTTCATATCATATCTCCCCAATCCCTAATAGGATACTTATGTAACGAAAGTTTAATAAATATTACAATTGTTACATTTATATTACAACATATGTGGCATAAGTAAAAGAGAAATCTTGTAAATTTTTAAATAAATTTTAGGTTTTATTACATATTCATAGTTTGTTCACTATATTCTTTTTGAAAGGGCGTTCACAGATTTGCAATAAAATGAGGTTACATACTTCCTATTCCACCAACTGACCTTTTTAAAACCAAGAAGTGAATACTTTCAACGGACAAGTTCAATCATTATATTTTCATTAATAACAAGATATGTTCAAATAACCCGAATTACCCGGGCAGAGCCGAAAAAAATAAAATATAATGGTTTGACAAACTTTCTAATTCTACCGTATTATAAATTATATACTTGAATACATTCTCCAAAGGGGAGTAGCTTTTACAACAATGTCGTCATTACGGAGCTCTTTGCTCTCGGTGTTGTTGGCAGCATATTGTTGTTAGCCAGACCTTACCTATTGGTAAAGGTCTATTTTGTTTTAGTAAACCTTTACCCAAGTGGTAAAGGTTTTTTTGTAGTCCCCTTAAGGAAATGTATAAACATGTAGGTTTTAATAGAAAAACAAATAAATATAAATGGAGTGTATTCTTTGATACTTAGAAAATCTTTGCTACTTTTAGGAATAGGTTCTGCACAAATAGATTTAATCCTTCCGAAAAATACGTATAAATCCGGTGAATGCATAAATGGATATTTTTTGATTAAGGGAGGTACCCTTGCGCAAAGAATAAGAAGGATTGAATGTGATTTGATCATGGATACTCATTCTACGGGAATGGAAGAGATCCTTAAAACGAGCACCATTTTGTCTACAAGGGAGATAAATTCAGGGGAAAGCAACGAAATTCCTTTCAACTTTTGTCTGCCTATATTGAAGGAGCCTTATAAGCGAGGGGTATCTTATCGCCTTAAAACGAGACTTATCCTTGATAAAGGGATAATCGGAAAGGATGATGACTGGATTTTAATCGAATCTGAATAAACGTGAAAATGGAGGTGAAAACATGAATATCTTGAAACTTTCTGAGCTTGCTGTGGATTACTGGGAAGAATTTTTATTATTGAGGCTTTTCATTTTGGCTATACTGTTATTGGCTGTTTATTATATTTTGAATAAACTGGTTGAATGGTTTTTTAGAAGATCCAATTTTTTCGACGAAGAAGTCGAAAAAACAATACAGGGGGTTACTCGTTCTTCTCTTAGGTACGGTATATCCGGGCTTTTCCTTATATATTTGATTGGACAGTTTATAGACCTAAAAGGAATTTTAGCTGGAGCTGGTATTTTAGGGGTCGTGATCGGATTTGCCGCTCAGCAAATGCTTAAGGATATCTTATTGGGATTTGTAAGGCTTTCGGATAATGAATTCCGAGTCGGGAATTTCGTGACATTCAACGGGACAAGTTCCGGGACGATTGAGGAAATCGGTATCCGGTTCATGCAGATCAGGGAATGGTCAGGAAAATTGCTGACCATCCCACATAGTGAAATCAGGACGATTCAAAATTTTAATAAAGGGAGAATGCGAATCATTGAACGCATTACAGTAAGTTACCAGGAAAATCCTGAAAAGGTAAAACGGCTGTTGGAGGATATATGTATTATCTGTAATGATAAGTATGGTGAAAGCCTTCTAAGGCTGGAAGATGGTACACCCGAAGAGGATTTTAGATACATAGGCATTACGGATTTAAATCCGAATCTAAAATATGTTGGATATGAACTATGCATAGTGGGACTTGTGAAACCTGATGATTACTTTGAAACATCGAGAAGCGTGAGGTTTGAAATGATGACTGCTTTATATGAACATCAAATTCTAATGCCATCTTCCCATTTGCTTGTACAGGGCAATCCTAATCAAGAACGTTTATTGGAAAACTGAAAAGAAGAAACACATTTGCTTGAGATATTCCGGGAAAAGATCAAGAAAAAATGATGGATAAGGTAACAAAGGGCAGAAGCCATATTCGGCGGCAGCCCTTTGAAGCTTAAGGATATTAAAGGGCTTTCTTTTAAAGGAAGTCCATTTTTTATATTAGAAAAATAGAACAAACCCATCCCAAAAAATAGTTTTATTTTATTAATTTTTCCCTTGATTTATCAGATTAAATAAATTATTATGAAAATAACATTAAATGGAAGGGTGACCTTTAAACAATGATCATTTAATCCTATTTTTTAAGAAAAAATGCGTGCTTAAAACGAATTTTTTTCTGGATAGGATTAGTCTGTACATTAAAATACAAACAAAGATCATTGTGTCCTTCGATTAGGGATATTTTTCCTTGTTATATTTGTATTGTACTGCCTCCTGTCCAGATATTTCACAGGGGGTTTTTATATTGGCGAATAACACATCTGAAACATTAAATAATAAGGAACCTAACATTTTTAAAAATCGAGTATTCCAGGCCATTATCTTCTCAGGGCTGTTTTTACAAATAGGGATATGGGTACGGAATTTTGCCGTTTTGTTATTCGTCATGGAGAAGACAAATGGAGATGCCTTTGCCATTTCCATGATATCAGTAGCAGAATTCGCACCCATTTTTATTTTTTCATTTATTGGAGGCACATTTGCTGACCGCTGGAGTCCGAAAAAAACGATGGTTTGGTGTGATGTTTTAAGTGCAATGTCCGTATTTGCTGTGCTTATTTCGCTAATCTTCGGCAGTTGGAAAATGGTTTTCTTCGCAACTTTAATTTCGGCGATACTTTCTCAATTTTCTCAGCCATCAGGCATGAAGCTATTTAAGATGCATTTGCCAGAAAGTCAAATCCAGACAGGGATGTCAGTTTATCAGACCGTTTTCGCAGTATTTATGGTTTTAGGTCCAATTCTTGGTACATTTGCCTTCCAATCTTTCGGGATCAACACCTCGATTGCGATTACTGGCCTGGCGTTTCTACTTTCAGCTGGCGCACTCGCCTTTCTTCCAAAAGATCGCAAACTGAATGAGGGGACAGCAAAAACAACATTATGGCAGGAAATGAAAAGCGGTGTGAGCTACGTATTAGGAAAAAAAGAACTAAGTTTGCTTGGTTTATGTTTTCTGGCTGCCGGGCTCGGACTGGGTTTCATTCAGCCGCTCTCGATATTCCTTGTTACAGAACAACTGGAACTGCCTAAGGAAAATCTCCAATGGTTATTTATGGTGAATGGGTTTGGTATGATTTTAGGCGGAGCCGGTGTAATGATCTTTGCCAAAAAGGTGGCACCTCAAAGATTATTAGCTTTCGGAATGCTTGTGAATGCCATAGGATTGGCGGTAATGGGGCTTTCGACAAATCTTTGGATTACACTTACTGCCGAGTTCTTTAATGGGCTAATGCTTCCTTGTATCCAAATCGGGATCAATACATTGATATTGCAGAGGACCGAGGGAGAGTTCATCGGAAGGGTCAATGGAATCTTAAGCCCATTATTCACTGGATCGATGGTGTTGACCATGAGCGCGGCAGGCGTGCTGAAAGAGCAATTTTCACTCGTCGCCATATTTGAAACCGCCGCTTTCTTTTTTATTCTAGGAATGTTTTTCATATTGCCATTGTACAATCAGAAGGCCGAAACGAAACCACTGGAAGTTCAATCGTAAGCATCTTGCGGTGTGCCAGCACCTAAATACAGCTACAACCATTAGAAAAGCAGCCAAAATTGGCTGCTTTTCTTTCTTTTTTCTTCATACTGTCATTGAAATTTACAAATTCTGGATTTACATTTATTTTAGGAGTACTGGTTAATACTAAAAATGGGCTTATTGTACTTATGCAAGTGAATAGCTTACAAAGGAGAAAAGTTAATGATCCTTAAAGACATATTGAAAGAAGCGATAAACGGGGATTTGCCAAAGGACGTTGAACATATATCCATAACAGGTGTAACCGATAACTCTAAAGAAATAAAAAAAGGATTCCTTTTTGTTGCCGTAACCGGATATAAGTCCGATGGCCATAATTACATCAATGATGCAATTCGCTTAGGGGCATCGGCTGTGATTGGCAATCGAGATATTAAGGGTTTGGAAGTTCCTTATTTAAGAGTGGAGAACAGCCATAAAGCATTAGGACAAATCGCCAAAAGGTTTTATGGAGATCCCAGCAATAAAAAAATAATGATAGGAATTACGGGCACAAATGGAAAAACTACAACTAGCTATATGCTTCAGCAAATATTAGAAGAGAATGGAGTAACCTGTTCAGTCATTGGTACGATACAGCATATTATCAATGGAAACAAAGTTGATTCCCATAATACGACTCCAGGTACCATGGAATTGAATTCCTTGCTGGTTGAAAGTAGGGACATGGTTGTCATAATGGAAGTGTCTTCACATGGATTAGCTCAATACCGTTTAGAAGGAATTGAATTTGATTTCTGTGTTTTCACGAATTTGTATCATGACCATCTTGACTTCCACGGTACGATGGAGGATTATTTCCTGGCAAAATTACTGCTTTTTGAAAAATTGAAACCTAGTGGTCTTGCGGTTATTAATGGAGATGATTTCTGGGGGGGGAAACTGCAAGAATACTTATGGGAGAAGAATGTCAGAGCCTTTGTTTTTGGAAAATCCAATCGCTGCGATTTAGCCATAACCAATTATAATACCGCAACGAACCCCTTTATTTTATTGAATGAGAAACAAGACTTTGTGAAAATTGAGTTACCTTTACCTGGACTTCATAATTTATATAACGCAACAGCTGCCTATTCCGTAGCGAAGATGTTTCCAATTTCAAAACAGGATATTCTCACTTCATTGAAACGATTTTCCGGTGTACCAGGAAGGTTTGAAATATATAAGAAAGCATCTGGGCCGACTATAGTCATCGATTATGCACATACTGCAGATGCCATTCATCACATGCTTCAAACGGCCAAAGAATGTGGGGCCAAAAAGATTTATCATATCTTTGGTTTCCGGGGTGGACGAGATACAACCAAAAGGGCTGAAATGGTTAAAGTATCTTCGGAACATAGTGATGTTTTGATTTTGACAATGGATGATCTGAATTCGGACGGGATGGACGGGATGGAATCCACACTAAATAAACTGCTTAGCGATTACTCAGCTGGAAATGGGAAGGTTATTCCTGATCGTACCTTTGCTATCCAGGAGGCGTTACAAGCAGGAAAAGAAGGGGATTGGATTATCATTACAGGTAAAGGAATTGAGAGGTATGATCAAAAATTCGGACTGCCAACCATTTCTGACAAAGAAACGGTATTATATCTGCAAAATGAGGACCAAGGGGATTTTATCGGTTATTTTGATCAATAGTTGATTATAACGAATCCAGCTTCCATCCATTCCACAGCAATTAGCGATTTTAAAATGGTGATTATTAACATTGTAACATGTGAGTAATTCAGGTATTATATTTATACAAGCTGCACTGTTCGTAATGATAATAAAGTTTTAACCTTTAAGCTGTAATAGGGAGTTTTATATTGAAACAGGAATGTTATGCCTCGTCACTGACTTGGACAACAGGATTTTTTCTGCAAACACCCACTTTGAGGAGTGGTGGTTTAAAACTTTCTTACTGAATACGGCATTGGCGGCTTATATCTTAAAATGTTAAAACCGGTCTCGGTCTGAGGCCGGTTTTTTGCTTATTTAAAATTGCATACCGAAAAAAAGTATGTAACGCTTTGCCGTCTGAAAACTCCCAAACCATATTGTGCAATTACATATTTTTGTAAACATTCACTCTTGTTTTGTATAACGGTTGGCATAACTTGAAGCTACGAAAGCATCCGGTTTGATTTTTGGTTCCACCCCCATGGATTCCATCCTGGCTACCATTTCTTTTACAAACTCACTGGTTTTGTTTCGCTTTCCAACCCCGATATCAATGTGACCTTCCATTGTGAACGTCGCACCTTGATATACAGCAGGCAGGACAATATCGATTAATTGATTTTTTCTTTCTTCCGTAAACAGTGATACGATTTCCTCTGTTAACGACAACTCTTGAGAAATACGTTCATGTAAATGCAGCATCCTTCTAGGGATCATCACTTTTCTTATACAACCCCATACACCATTTCCGACCTGCCGTATTACGATGCCTGTAATGAAAACCGTATGTTTTTTATGTACTTGCGAATCTGTCCCGACCATTAATTGATAGTTACCGGAAGGATTTAATTCCATAAACTCAACAATATGAACGAATACCTCTTCAAAGGACATATCCTTTTTCTGAAGATTTTGAAATGGGATGTTCTGAAATGGATATTGCTTCATATTATTGCACCCAACCTTTCCCCGGATAGAATCAGATTATTAAATATCTCATGCCGTTCATAACACATCATATGAAGGAGGTCCTTGTTTCGTGCCGTGGGAAGAACCCGCGTTTAAAGAAGGGGCATCACTACTTTGTAAATAGCAACAAAGTATACGAAAACAGCCTAAACAAAAAAGACTGTAGGCAAAAGGAGTTCTATCTTATGTTAAACAAAGTTGTTTGGGAACGGGTGGCTGGAATGAATTAACGGACAAATATAAAACTGGAAACAAACTCTATTATAGTCGGGTTTATCTACAGGCTGGAAGAGAAGCTTAAGCATTAGGCTTCTCTTTTTTTGTATGGAGAATATTTCAAAATGTTCTTGGAGTTTATCCGGCTATAAATGAAAAGTTAAAAAAGCCTGTAACTTTACATCACCTAAGTAAACCACAATATCATGCGATTTATATAAGAAAAAGGAAATGAATTTATTAAATTTTGACCAATACCTACTTTAAACAATTTAATAACTTACAAAAAAAGTGTGTGATGTTTTCTTACATAAACAAAGAAATCTTACTTTTATAAGAGTAAAATAAACGAATATTCAATTAATAAAGTATTGGAGAGATGAAAAATGAAAATATCTGAATTGAAAAAAAGCGGTCATGCTCCGTCATTATTAGCTTCATTCCTTTATTTTGATATCAGTTTTATGATTTGGGTATTATTAGGGGCACTCGGTGTCTATATTACAAAGGATTTCGGACTTTCCCCAGCTGAAAAAGGCTTGATTGTGGCTATTCCGATTTTGGGAGGCTCGTTTTTTCGAATCGTCCTTGGTTTTTTGACTGACCGCATCGGCCCGCGGAAAACCGCAATCAGCGGGATGCTTGTAACGATGATTCCACTTTTTTGGGGATGGTTATTCGGTGAAAGTTTAGCGGAGCTTTATTTAATAGGGATATTACTAGGGGTGGCAGGAGCAAGTTTTGCTGCAGCACTTCCTATGGCCAGTCGTTGGTATCCCCCGCATTTGCAGGGTCTTGCGATGGGCATTGCAGGTGCCGGTAACAGCGGAACTCTTTTTGCGACATTGTTCGGACCTCGTCTTGCAGAATCTCTTGGCTGGCATAATGTTATGGGATTAGCTTTGATTCCTTTAACCATCGTGTTTATCATTTATATTTTAATCGCAAAAGACGCGCCATCTCAACCGCCGGCAAAACCACTAAAGGAATATTTCAACGTATTTAAAATAACGGACACTTGGTATTTTTGTATTCTTTACAGTGTGACTTTTGGGGGCTTTGTCGGGTTCACTAGCTTTTTAAGCATCTTTTTTGTTGATGAGTATGGGTTAACCCGAATAAGGGCGGGGGAATTCGTTACATTATGTGTCATCGCCGGAAGTTTCTTTCGTCCCGTCGGAGGATTTATTGCCGATAAAATAGGTGGAGTTAAACTGCTTATGTTTCTATTTATTGGACTCACTATATGTATGTTTGGGATTAGTTTTCTTTATTCTCTTACTGTCGTTACAATCCTTCTGTTCATCGGAATGCTATTTCTCGGTATGGGCAACGGAGCTGTCTTTCAGTTAGTTCCACAGCGATTTTCTAAAGAAATAGGTTTTATCACAGGGATTGTGGGAGCTGCCGGAGGTGTTGGCGGATTCTTGGTTCCAAACATACTAGGTACGTTGAAACAGATCACTGGCACATATGCTACAGGATTTTTAGTATTTTCCGCAGTTGGAATCGTGGCTTTGCTTATCCTGGGCCTAGCTCAGCTTTCATGGAGAAAAACGTGGGTACTCGGAAAGAATTCAGTTAAGATCTAGAACTTTGTTTACTTTGTTTGGCTTTTTACAGCACTTGTTTTTGGGGGGATAAAATGTATAAACAAAAACTGATCTTAGTAGGGAACGGAATGGCAGGATTACGTTGTGTTGAATCCATCATTAGTAAGGATCCGACTGCCTTTGAAATTACTATTTTCGGAAGTGAACCGCACGTTAACTATAACCGAATCTTATTGTCGACTGTGCTTCAAGGCAACACCTCTTTTGAAGATATTACGATAAATGATCGAAACTGGTATACGGAGAATAATATCCAATTGTTCACAGGTGAAACGGTCATAAAAATCGATAAAGAGACCAGGAAAGTAAAAACAGACAAAGAACGAGAAGTTTACTACGATAAGCTGATAATTGCCACAGGTTCTGTTCCGTTCATTCTTCCTGTCAAAGGTGTGGATAAAGAAGGCGTCATTGCATTTCGGACGATTGAAGATTGCCAAAAGATGATTGAAACTTCACGCAAACATAAAAAAGCAGTCGTCATCGGAGGCGGTTTGTTAGGTTTGGAAGCAGCGAGAGGGCTGTTAAACCTTGGTATGGAAGTGCATGTCGTTCATATCGCTGATTATTTAATGGAAAGGCAGCTCGATTCAACGGCATCAATTTTACTGCAAAAAGAGTTGGAAAACCAGGGAATGAACTTTCTTTTAAAAAAGGAAACACAAGAGTTAATCGGTAACGAACGTGTAGAGCGCGTCCGTTTTAAAGATGGAACGGAGCTGGATGCAGATTTGGTCGTTATGGCTGCGGGAGTCAGGCCGAATATTCAGTTGGCCAAAGAAAGCGGAATTGATACAAATCGTGCGATTATTGTAAATGACTATTTAGAAACCAGCATCCCAGATATTTATGCGGTTGGTGAATGTGCTGAACATCAAGGCATGGTTTATGGGCTTGTTAAACCTCTATACGAACAAGGTGAAGTGCTGGCAAAGCATATTTGTGAGATGAAATGCAGCGGATACCAAGGCTCGGTCCTTTCGACCCAGTTGAAAATATCAGGAGTTGAGCTATTTTCTGTTGGTGATTTCCTTGGTGACCAAACAACGAAATCCATCACAACTTTTGATGAATTGGATAGTGTTTATAAAAAGTTGGTTTTTCAAGGAAGAAAAATCATAGGTGCTGTGCTTTATGGAGATACAAACAACAGCTCACGATTACTCGATATGATTGTAAAGCGGCAAGAAGTATCGTCAGAGGAAAGGCGTTCAATGTTCCAGTCACCAAATACGGCTGAGGGATTAATCGCTTCGATGGCAAATCATGAAATCATTTGCCATTGTAATGCTGTTTCAAAGGGGGAAATCATTGAAGCGGTTCAAAATAAGGGATTAACGACAGTGGAACAAGTTAAACAATGCACAAAGGCTTCCGGTTCTTGCGGCGGATGTAAGCCGGCAGTGACCGAGCTTTTGACCTATATTCAAAGTAATCTTACTACTCAGGATGAGAAGCAAACTGCATTTTGCTCATGTACGAAATTAACGGAAGATGAAGTTGTGTATAAAATGCAGCTCCAAGACGTATCGACTGTCCAAGAAGCGATGGATGCTCTTGAATGGGAAAATACAAAAGGTTGTTCAACTTGCAGGCCTGCATTGAGCTATTATTTAGGGATGATTCATCCAGAGTACGAGATCAGACAGCAAACTCTTTTCATAAACGAAAAAAAGAATGCAACAGTTCAAAGTGATAACCGATACTCAGTTATCCCGCAAATGTACGGCGGGATGACGAATGCAAATGACTTGCGAAAAATTGCTAATGTTGCCGATAAATATGAAATATCCCAGGTTGCGATAACAAGTGAACAAAGGATTCATTTAATGGGGGTGAAAAAAGAAGATCTCCCAGGTGTGTGGGCTGATTTAGATATGCCGTTAAGTTCGAAATATGGTAACACCGTTCAAAACGTCAAAACATGTATCGGTGAACATGTTTGCTCTTGTGATAAACAGCAATCCCTATTACTTGCTGTAGATTTGGAAAAAAGATTGGAGCAAGTATCTACACCATGCCGTATAAAGATGGGCATATCCGCTTGTATGCATAACGGTGCAGGATCAACAACGAAAGATATAGGTGTTATGGGCATTGACAGAGGCTGGGAAATATATGTGGGCGGAAGCAGCGGGCGTGATGCACGTGCAGGTGAACTGCTATGTGTAGCCGGCACAAATGAAGAAGCCATTGAAATCATCATCGGCTTTATTCAATATTATCGGGAAACAGCCAACTATTTAGAACGGACTTGGCAATGGATTGAACGATTGGGTTTAATTCATGTTAGAGAAATATTGTTTGATGATGAACTTAATCAGCAACTCTCTCAACGATTGGAACTGGCCTAGATCAGGGAGTGAACAAAGGGGAGAACTAGATGCAAGTCTTAGTAAGCGGTTAAATGTTTGTGCCATGAAAAATCCATAGAAATCCATGAGTAAAGGGTGAGGAGCCTTGACCGAATTATTATTAAAGTATTTCCGCACGAAGCAACAAGAGGTCCAATCAGAAAAACGATATGATACACAATGTCCATTTTGCAGCATGCAATGTAAGATGCAGCTGCTGGAACAAACAATAGTGACAAGAAAAAAGTATATGACGATTGGGAAAGATAATCCAACCTCAGAGGGGCGCTTATGTATTAAAGGAATGAATGCACACCAACATGCTTTGCATAAAGATCGAATTAAATACCCATTATTGAAAAAAAATGGGGAATTTGTTCGAATATCATGGGAGGAAGCATTAAGCCACATTAAAGAGAATTTCACTAAAATACAAGCGGAAGATGGGGTAAATGCATTATCTGTTTATGGGAGTGCATCCATTTCAAATGAAGAAGCCTATTTGCTTGGGAAATTTGCAAGAGTGGCTTTAAAAACAAAGTATATAGATTATAATGGCCGTCTGTGCATGTCTGCAGCTGCTTCGGCAGCAAGCCAAACATTTGGTATGGACAGGGGCCTGACCAACAGCTTATCAGAGGTTCCGTTCACAAAGTGCATAATCTTGGCGGGTACGAATATAGCGGAATGCCAGCCCACAATCATGCCGTACTTTGAGCAAGCGAAACAAAATGGGGCATATATCATTGCTGTAGATCCCCGGGAAACAGCAACAACGAAAATGGCCGACTTACATCTAAAAGTGAAACCAGGGATGGATGCCGCCTTGGCAAACGGATTATTGAAAGTGATCATTGAAGAGGATTTTACTGATGAAGCATTTATCCGGGAACGTGCAAATGGCTATAAAGAAGTTAAAGAGTATGTTACATCTTTAGAGTTGGAGGAGATTGCCGAAATGACAGGGGTTCCTAGCGACCAAATCCAAAAAGCGGCTGCCATGTTCGGGAAAGAAGAATCAGGGATGATTTTTACAGCTAGGGGCGTTGAGCAGCAAACAGATGGTTCGGCCGCCGTCCGTAATTTTCTTAATATTCTTATTGTTACAGGAAAAATCGGAAAAGTGAATTCGGGCTATGGAGCTATCACTGGACAGGGAAATGGGCAGGGAGCAAGAGAACATGGCCAAAAGGCAGACCAACTGCCGGGGTATCGCATGATTGAAAATGAGGAACATAGATTACATATTGCAAGTATATGGGGAATTGATGAGGCTGATTTGCCGCGTAAAGGTGTATCGGCATACGAAATGATAGAGAAGATAAATGAAGGTGAAATTACCGGCATGTTTTTAATGTGTTCCAATCCAATTGTTTCAAATCCCAATGCTAACTTTGTCAAAAAGGCTTTGAAAAAATTAAAGTTTCTTGTCGCAGTAGATATGTTCGTTTCTGAAACTGCTAGATTGGCTGATTTAATTTTACCTACTTCGTCTTATTTAGAGGATGAAGGAACGATGACGAATTTGGAAGGACGGGTAACGTTGCGGGAAGCAAGTTTTTCATCACCTGGGGAAGCGAAGCATGATTGGCAAATCATTTGTGATATAGCTAAAGCTCTTGGGAAAGGGGAGCATTTTCCCTTTCAATCTGCAAATGAGATATTTGAAGAACTAAGAGTGGCAAGCCGCGGGGGAACCGCCGATTATTATGGTATAACGTATGATCGCTTAAGAAAAGAAGGAGGCATTTTGTGGCCATGTCCATCCATTGACCATAAAGGGACTAAAAGGTTATTCGAATCGTCTTTTGCCCACCCGGACGGAAAGGCGGCCATGGTTGTGGTTAATAACGTGCCTCATGTTCCAAAAGAAAAGCCATGTACGGAATTTCCGCTTTATTTAACAACAGGAAGAATCATGTCACACTATTTAACAGGAGTACAAACGAGAAAAAGCTCATCATTAGCCGCAAGAAACTTTGAATCATATATGGAAATCCATCCGGAAACAGCCAAGAAATATCATATTTCAGACAATACTTTGGTGAAAATTGAATCAAGGCGCGGAAGTATTGTTGTAAGAAGCAAATGGTCCGCAACGATTCGCCATGATACTATATTCGTTCCTTTTCATTGGGCAGACTCCCAAAATGTCAATCGCCTCGTTTCACAGGATTTAGACCCGACATGCAAAATGCCCGGGTTTAAAGTCAGCGCTGTAAAAGTACATCCTATATTAGAGTTAACGTCTCATTAAGGGGAGGGGATCTTCCCCTTCACCATATTTTTTTGATTCAATCATAATCGAAAAATGGAGCTAATCACATTTCATGACTAAACAACAAAAGGGGATAAAGGATGGAAAAAGGTAAGGTCTATATCGTTGGTGCCGGACCTGGTGATCCGGACTTAATTACTGTCAAGGCAATCAAATGCATCGCGGCAGCGGATGTCATCTTGTATGATCGATTGGTAAATCGTGAATTGCTTTCATACGGCAAACCTGAAGCTGAATACATTTATTGCGGTAAAGCACCTGGTATACATTGTGTCCCCCAAGAGGACATTCATCAATTGTTAATAAGTAAATCAATGGAGATAAAAACGATTGTTCGTCTAAAAGGGGGAGATCCTTTCATTTTTGGCCGAGGCGGTGAGGAAGCAGAAGTGCTGGCAAAGCACGGAATTCAATTTGAAATAGTCCCTGGAATCACATCTGGAATCGCTGCGCCAGCTTATGCTGGAATTCCCCTGACTCACAGGGAATGGGGGAGTTCCTTCGCAATTGTCACAGGACACTGCGTGACTGGCAAACCTGATAACATCAACTGGCATCATTTAACACATGGTGTTGACACCATTGTTATTTATATGGGTATGAAAAACCTTCCATATATCTGTAAACAATTACGCTCCTGCGGAATGAAGCCTGAAACTGCCATTGCAGTCATCGAACAAGGAACGACAGGTTTTCAACGGACTATTACAGGAACAATCGATTCAATAGTGGCGATCGTTACAAGAGAGCAGGTTGCCAATCCCGCCATGATCGTAATAGGAGAAGTGGTGAATTTATCCGGGAAATTATCATGGTTTTCCGAGAAAACAAAAGATAAGGAGTTCGCTTAGAAAGGAATTTTACCTAAAAAACTTTTACTGTAATGAAACTGGAAAACTGGACATGAAAGTCATCATGTCTTCAGTTTTTTTGCTTGTACAAATTTGGACGTTGATTTCCACTTCAGGCACTCGCTTTCCGCGGGCGGTCCGGAAGCCTCCTCGGCGCCTTTGCGCCTGCGGGGTCTCCCTTGGACTCGCTTTTCCCGCAGGAGTCTCGTACCTTCCGTTCCAATCAACTTGTTTTAACTTTTAGATAGTATCCTTTTGCCTAAAGTCTTCATTGTTTTGAAATAGCATTAATAAAACTTGAAGTGATCAGGATGCTTTCTTAACATGATTCTATTTAATGAGATCAACTGGTGCCAGCGAACCATTTGGTTCGTAAAATGGAGGCTGCCATTGACTTTTCTTTCATTTTGATTTGGTGAAAGATATGTATTCAGAGGTAGGATGCTCAAGTATTGACCCGGTTATAGTAGTTAAACTGACTTCATTCAATATACCTTCGGAATTCGATCAATGCGTAAAACAATTATGAAGTTGAAACAAAAATGGCTTAACATAGTGGCTCGATGAGACCAAATCTCTTAACCTTTGGTCAAAATTCTAAGGGAATTTTAAAAGGGGTTCGGAATCTTTTAATTCCGAACCCCTTTTGTCTGCAAACTGACTGGACATGAAAGTCATCATGTCCAGTTTAAAAATGTTAATAGCTATTTTAATATTTCAAGGTGAAAATTTTGTCGAAAAGTGAAATATGGACATAGAACAGCTAATAATTCGGGTCCATAGGCGAAAATCAATTGCGCAGGCCAAAGTGTGCATTCAATTGGCCCTGCAGCATTTTTTTTCGCATTTTTTCCTGTTCAATTTTTCTTTTCTCTTTTAATTTTTCCTGTCTAATTTCATGGGTTTGCACTCCATCCTCTATTTTATCGGCGATTTCCACTAATGCCTTGACGTCGGAAAAAGAGTATTTACGGTTACCACCCTTAGACCTTTCGGGGAAAACGAGTTTTCTTTCTTCATAATACCGGATTTGCCTATCGGATAGTCCGGTTAATTCTCTGACCACACCTATGGAAATTACCTTTCTATCTATATAAGATTCTTTTTGCTGGACGATGAAAATCACCTCATTTTGGATTTATGCTGAATCAATAAGGATATTATATCCTAATTTTCTGAATATTTGTAATAAAAACTAACATTAATGATCAATTTTTAAAAACTATGTAAGATTTTATAACACACTAGTGGCGATAAAAAGTGACGTCACCTATAATCAATCATATCATCCTTTCAAAAAAATATTATTGGAGGACAAAACATGTCTAAGCAGAAATTGGCGCTCATTGGGAATGGTATGGCTGGAGTAAAATGTATAGAAGAAATTTTGAAAATTCAACCGGAAAGGTTTGAGGTGACTGTCTTCGGAAGTGAGCCGCATCCGAATTATGATCGAATCCAACTATCGAATGTATTGCAAGGGGCTACGACGATAGATGATATTACAATAAATGATTGGAACTGGTACAAAGAGAACAATATTACACTTTTTTCAGGTGAAACAGTCAAGAACATCGACACCACTAAGCAAATCATATATTCAGATGCTAATCGTGAAGTCGCATATGATCAATTAATTTTAGCTACCGGATCAATCCCTTTCATACTTCCGATAAAGGGAGCTGATAAAAAAGGAGTGACCGCCTTTCGAAATATTGAAGATTGCGAAAAGATGATTGAATACTCAAAAAATAACAAAAAGGCCGCAGTCATTGGTGGAGGATTGCTGGGTCTTGAAGCAGCAAGGGGGCTTTTGAATCTAGGTATGCAGGTAGATGTAATTCACCTTTCGGAATATTTGATGGATAGGCAGTTAGATCCAGCAGCAGGAAAAATGCTGCAAAGGGAACTTGAAAGCCAGGGAATGAATTTTTATCTCGGGAAACAGACTCAAGAGGTTTTAGGTGAAATTGATGTCAAAGGATTACGCTTTAGTGATGGCGAGGAAATTAGCGCCGACTTAGTGGTCATGGCAGTGGGGATTAAACCAAATGTTGCAATGGCCCAAAATTCCGGCATCCCTGTCAATCGAGGAATTATCGTGAATGATTATATGGAGACAAAGATCCCGAATATTTTTGCGGTGGGTGAATGTGCGGAACACCGTGAGATGGTGTATGGTTTGGTCGCTCCCCTATATGAACAGGGCAAAGTATTAGCCAAAAGGATTTGCGGACTGGAAAGCAAACCTTACGAGGGGTCCGTGCTTTCTACTAAGTTAAAAATATCTGGTGTTGATGTATTTTCGGCTGGAGAAATTTTCGAGGATGAACAAGCCAAATCAATCAAGGAATTTAATGAATGGAATGGTACTTACAAAAAAGTAATGATTCGAAATGGGGAAATTTCTGGGGCGGTATTATTCGGGGATACAAAGGAAAGCAATATCCTATTGAGCATGATCAATAAAAATGCCGACGTTTCGGAATACTTGAATGTTGGAACAAGTGAACCCAGTGTCAGCCTTGTCACTTCGATGTCAAATGAAGAAATCATCTGTGGTTGTAATGGTGTAACGAAGGGTGATATTGTGACGGCTATCGAATCTAATGGTTTAACAAGCATTGAGGAAGTAAAAGGCTGCACAAGTGCTTCGAGATCATGCGGTGGTTGTAAACCGTTAGTCGGTGATATTCTAGAGCTGACATTAGGCGCTGATTTCAGTAAGTCGAACCAGAAGGAATCCATATGTACGTGCACCACTTTATCAAGAGATGAGATTGTTGCCGAAATACGCGAAAAAAATCTGACACATACTCGTGAAGTCATGAATGTTCTCGGCTGGAATACAAGTGATGGATGCTCGAAATGTAAACCGGCACTGAACTATTACTTAGGCATGATCCATCCTGTTGACTATGAAGATGAAAAAGAATCCCGCTATGTCAATGAAAGGCTACATGCTAATATTCAAAAGGATGGTACATTTTCCGTTGTGCCAAGAATGTATGGCGGCGTCACAAATCCCGATCAATTACGGAAAATAGCAAATGTTGCCGATAAGTATAATGTTAAGTTACTTAAGGTAACAGGCGGTCAAAGAATAGATTTGTTCGGCGTTGAAAAAGAGGACCTTCCAAGCGTATGGGCCGACCTGGATATGCCTTCTGGATATGCGTATGGAAAAACGCTTCGAACTGTGAAAACATGTGTTGGTGAAAACTTTTGCCGGTTTGGCACCCAAGATTCAATCGGTCTGGGTATTGCCATGGAAAAGAAATTCGAACGTGTTGGCACACCGCATAAGGTTAAGATGGCTGTGTCGGCATGTCCTCGTAATTGTGCTGAATCCGGTATCAAAGATCTTGGTGTTGTCGGTGTTGACGGTGCATGGGAAATTTATATTGGCGGCAATGGCGGTACCCATTTACGAGCTGCTGAATTATTATGTAAAGTGAAAACAAGTGATGAGGTAATTGAAATTACGGGTGCTTACATCCAACATTATCGAGAGACTGCCAATTATTTAGAAAGAACGTCTGTCTGGGTTGAGCGTGTCGGGTTCGATACCATTAAGGCGATTATTGGTGATAAGCAAAAAAGGATGGAGCTTAACCAACGTTTGGATGAGGCCTTATCCGTATTGCAAGAACCGTGGAAAGAAATCATTGAGAGCAATGCGATCCAAACCGGTTTATTTCAAAAAGTGAAAATTCCTGCTATATCAAACAAATGAATATGGGGGCAGCCTAAATGGGGAAAACACTTCAAAAGATAAAGGTTTCAACCGTAAGTGAAATGCCAAAAAACCTGGGGAAAACAGTAACCATAGGATCTCATGAAATTGCTCTTTTTCATTTAGCAAATGGTGAATTCCGGGCTATTGAAAATCGTTGCCCACACAAAGGTGGGGTACTTGTGGAAGGCATCGTGAGTGGTGATCACGTATTTTGCCCGATGCATGACTGGAAAATCAGTGTCAAAAATGGAGAAGTCCAAAAACCTGATAATGGTTGTGTAAAGACATTCCATGTTGAAATAGAAGATGGTAATGTTTATATAGTTTTATAACCAGTTGCTATGGATAGTCTCTAAGACTATCCATATTTTCTTTGCAGTTTTTTGAACAAATTTACCCGGCAGAATAATTGATAAATATTTCCAAAGGCAATATACTTTCAAGTATAGGAATTCTTTTATTAAAACGAATGAATGTAAGCGATTTCGAAGAACAAATGAATAAAGTTATAGGGGAAGGTTGGCGTTTTATGAACAAATTATCGGTTGGCGTTTTTACCTTTATGTTGTATTTTGTTCCTTTATCAAATACACCTGGAATGGCAGAAGTACAACCAGATTACAAGCTTTATGTGATGGCCCCCTTGGGTGAAATAACAGATTGGGAGGCATTTAAAGCAGAGCTGACCCAGTTGAAGGAAAATGGAGTATATGCAATAACGACAGATATCTGGTGGGGATTGGTCGAGAGTAAAAAAGATAATCAGTTTGATTGGTCCTATTATAAAAAATATGCGGAAACCGTGAAAGCTTCCGGTTTAAAATGGGTGCCCATTTTATCTACGCACCAATGCGGCGGTAATGTGGGGGATGATTGCAACTATCCCATCCCGAGTTGGCTCTGGAATAAAGACACTGCCGAAAACATGGCTTTCAAGAGTGAAAGTGGTTTCTGGAATAAGGAAGTACTTGCTCCTTGGTGGGAAGGCACAGCCGGTCAGTACAATGAATTGTACAAATCCTTTTCAGAGAACTTTGCTGATAAGAAGGATTTAATAGCAAAAATATATCTAAGTGCAGGACCGGCAGGGGAATTAAGATATCCCTCCTACCAGAATGCCGATGGCTGGGATTATCCTGAGAGGGGACAGCTTCAAGTTTATACAGAAGGAGCAAAACGGGATTTCAGGCTTGCCATGAGAGAAAAATATTCCACGATAAAAAAATTAAATGCTGCTTGGGGCAAAACGTATAAAAACTGGAATGAGATTCAGCCGCCAGGAAATGGGGATGAATTTTTCACCAAGGGAGGAGCAATCGACACTAGATTTGGATACGATTTTATGCAGTGGTATCAAGGGGCACTCGAAAAGCATCTTGCAAAAATTTCGAAGTTTGCCCATAAACATTTTGATGAAGTCTTTGGCGTGCCAATTGGAGCTAAAATCTCAGGAGTCCATTGGAAAATGAATGATCCAGTAATGCCGCATTCAGCAGAATATAGTGCCGGGTACCATAACTACTCCAAATTATTGAATCAATTTAAGAAATCGAATATGGCCCTCACATTCACCTGTCTGGAAATGGGAGATCAAGACGCACATACTGCACCGTCCTATAGCGCCCCTAAGACTTTGGTGACCCATATTGCCTCTTTAGCTAATGAAAAAGGAATTTCTTTAAACGGGGAAAACGCACTCCCTCTCATCGATAATGAATGGGGCTTTGACAATGTGGCAGAAATGCTTTTTAACCATGGTTTTGAGGGATTTACATTGCTTAGGATGTCTTATTTATTCGACGATGAAGGAAATCCAACTAATGAGTTCAGGATGATGGCTGATAAATTGGAAGGCAAGTCGATTTCCGTTACATTCACAGTTGAAAATGTACCTGCCACACAGGGCGTTTACTTAATTGGGAACAGAGGGGAAATCGGCCGATGGAATCCTGAAGATTACGAATATAAACTCACTCAAAACACAGAAGGCAGCTGGAGTGGAACATTTCGTTTAGCTGCAGATCGATTCTATGAATTCAAGTTCGTTCTGAAAGATGAAAATGGCACCATTACTTGGCAAGATGGGGAAAATAATAGGTATAAAACTCCTTTGAATGGAAAAGGAAACTATAAAACTTCATGGTAAATGGGTTTATAGGGCTATTCAGACGACAAAAGGTGGTTCGGAATGCTCTCAGAACCATGATTAGTAAACTTAATATCCTTCTGTTTTTTTTACTGCTTTGTATAAATCAATCCCTGAATAGATTAAAAAAATTTGCGACAATCATGCCGAATAACTGTTTGCCAAGCCGCTTTGCTTTGATGCGGCTCGGCAAACAGTTGGCGGAAAGGGAGCGGATTTCTGAAATCATCTGGAATATTTTTTTAGGTTTTAAAGCCTGAAGAGGTAATCAACGTTCAAATTTTACAGTATGACTAACTAAGCAGGACTTGTGGGAAGAATATAGGGTATGGAAAATCATCACAAGTTAGGGTATAAAAAATCCAGAATCCAAGTGATGTATATTTGCATACTGACCCCATTACGGCAATATTTTTTAGTACTTAAATGATATAAATATACATTAGTTGAAATTCGGTCCATTTTTTTTGAACAAAACAACAATAAAGGGAGGAATCGAAATATATGAAGACAATGATTACATGGGCAGGGGAACTGGCCTTTTCTGGCACAACTCCGTCGGGACATGAAATAAAGATGGATGCCGCCGAAGAAGCAGGTGGTAAAAATAGTGGAGCAAGACCCACAGAATTACTTTTACACTCTCTTGCCGGCTGTACAGGAATTGATATTGTCATGATTTTAAAGAAAATGCGATTTGAAACAAAGGCCTTTCAAATAGAAATAGAGGGGGTACGGTCAGAAAATCATCCTAAACGTTTTACCGATTTTCATATCCATTATTTATTAGAGGGAGATCTACCTGAAGATAAAGTCGTCCGTGCGATTCAATTATCCAAAAATACGTACTGTTCAGTGTATCACTCATTAAATGCCAACATTAAAATCAGCTATTCAATAAATGGTGTTAAAGGAAAACAAGACATATAATATGTAATTTAAAGGACTATTGTTTAACAGGAAGTTGTTTTACATCCGTATAATAAAAACAGCCCCATTTTTGAACATGGGGCTGTTTTGACTGAAATGAACATCCTCATTTCAAGAATAATCATCTTTACCAAAACGCGCAAACCACAGGAAATAATCCCTCTCATGGTAATCCTAGGGTATTATACTGAAAATATCAATCTAAAATTGGTTTTCAAGGTTAGCGAACTCCATTTTACGGAAGGAAAGGGATAATTCAGTAAGCAAGTAATCAAAATGTAATGGTTTGGTCATTGGAATGCCCTTGATGTTAGGAGTTTATCCATATAAACTTTAGATACTATTGAGGAGTGGTTAAAGTTGAAAGAGATAACAATTGACAAATTAATTTTTAAAAATCATTTATCGATGATTGAGCAATATTCATTGAAAGATTTCATGTTTAAGTGGCTTGGCAGCCCCGAAGAAGGTTTAGATGATCTTCTCCCGCTTACATACACAGATGAAGTTTTTGCAAAAATGGAAACGACATCGGAGACTAAAATCAAGATTCATGGAGAAGAAACCTTCAGATATGTCACCATTACGGAAGATAATCAAATTGTAATAGGGGGCTTGGATCCGAATCAAGAGTTAAAGTTTAGGATTGTGTCCCTGGAAGAGCGTTTGAAAAGCTACTAAAACTGAATCAAATTTTCAAAAATACCTTAAAAAGGCCGTTCCTGTGGAATGACCCTTTTTAAGGTATTTTTTTCATCACGTTAAGAGAGTCGTTAATACCACTGTTAACTGTACTCGAAAGTAATTGAAACCTTATCTTATGCAAGTTAAGCGAGTAACTCTTTAAACTCGCGATATTTTTGGATTAATTTAACAAAATATAAATGTTTATTGGTTTGTCTTAGTATATTATAGATAATGAAGGGACTAAACATTGGGGGGAATGAGATGAGCGAGACGTTGGCAAGTTCAATAAAAACGCTTTTGAAGGAAACGTTTGAAGGACCGGGAAATGAAGGAAGCTATTATACTGAATCAAAACCGAAGACCGGGGTTTTTGGTACACTTGATGGTTTAACCGCAGTAGATGCTTCACGTTCCATAAACGGATCGACAATTGCGGCACACGCAGACCACACCCGGTATTATTTATGGGTGATCCAATCGATGATCAATGGCACAGACTTTGAAAAAGATTGGGAAGAAAGCTGGACCATCACTACTGTTGATGAGGTGAAATGGGCTGAAATCAGAGAGGAATTACATAAAGAATATGTATCTCTTTTCGCAGAAATCGAAACAATCGATTTAGGAAAATGGCTGACAAATGTAAATGCGACCATTGCCCACTCAGCTTATCATCTTGGAGCGTTACGGCAAATGATAAAAAGCCTTGAAATAGAAAAATAATATAATATATTGAGAGTTTTTAAACTGATTGGAACGTAGGGCACTCGCTTTCCGAAGGAAGTCCACCCTCGGCACTCTTGCGCCTGGATTCTCCTTTCGACACGCTTTTTCCGCGGGAGTCAGGTACACGCGTTCCAATCAACTTTGTTTGAAAAACCCAGATAGATACTTTTAGTCTTAGTCGATAAGAGGGGTTCAAACGATCTCATCCCTAAGTTGAGGGTTTATAATATCAGATAGTTTATTTCCTTTTTCATACTTTTGAATGAGTCATTATTGATTTATACTTACTTCGTCCGAATCTCGTGCCGTAATTCTTCTCCTTCAATTCCATTTGCCTGTCATTTGCTTTTTTACTTTCTTGCTCACCCCATATGAAAGCAGAGTTAAAAATTGGGCCTCCTTATAAAATCCCCAGTAACACCCATATCTCTGAATTTCCGCAATTAAAAGAGTCTCTTTTTTAAGTACCATACATAATATCTGAGTTCAGATCTCTAGTAATATACTTCCATTCTCCGAATGAATCATCATAATCCCTACCCAATCCGTCTAGTGAATCAAGGAATAGTAAGCGCCTTCACGAATGATTAAGTGCATCCCAGATATGGAAACCAGTAAAACTCTTTTCCGCTTTGCTTATTAATGAAGATATAATTCCAAAATACTCCTTTGCTGAAACACGAGCATATCCAATATTCAAAAATAGCAATTGATCATATATGAATCACTTTAACTAACGGGGCCAATTTAGTTGTAAAAGGATTTAATAATATACTTGATGATATTAGAATAAAACAAATAAAGTGTGTCAATAATAAAATTGACAGGACACCAATCAGTGTCATATAATAAAAGACACCAATTGGTGTCCAATTAAAAGGGTGGGTGATTTTGAACGAGAAAAATCAAGAACGTGATATTTATGTAGCCATTGCTGACCCAACAAGACGTAAATTGCTACGTTTGTTGGCGGACGTGGAAGAATTGCCACTAAATGAGTTGACCGTACATTTTGAAATGGGCCGTACTGCGGTTTCAAAGCATTTGGCAATCCTAAAAGAGGCAGGTCTAGTAATCAGCAGAAAAGTCGGCAGGGAAACCCGTTATCGACTGAATGCTGGTCCGTTGAGAGAAATTGAGGATTGGGTATCGTTTTACAGAAGATTCTGGAGTGAAAGAATATCACTTTTAAATCAAATATTAGAGGAGGAATAGTAATGAGTTTAACAGTAACACAAGATTTTAATTTTAAGAGCCCGATCGAGAAGGTATGGCTTGCCTTAACGGATGCAAATACTCTTGGGAAATGGGTAATGGCTAATGATATTAAACCTGTCGTCGGACATAAATTCCAGTTTCGGAATGAACAGTGGAATTTAATTATTGATTCCGAAGTTCTTGAAGTCGAGGAGCCTTATAAGTTATCTTACACCTGGGTAGGTGGTGGTATAAACACTACAGTCACATGGACCTTAAAGCACGAGGATGGAACAACCCACTTACATCTCGAACAAACAGGATTCGAAAAAGAAGATCAAGCGTTCAATGGTGCGAAATATGGTTGGGCGAAAATGGGCGAAGAACTTAATAACGTGTTAGAGGTATTGTAAGTCCAAACCTCTGCCTTGTTTTTTTAGTATTTAGCTAACGTATAAGAAAAAAGCAAACTGCTCGGAAAGAGGAGTGTTCCGTGATGACAAAAAGTAGAACGAATCCTAAGGTTGATGAATTTTTAGGTAAAGCTAAAAAGTGGAAAGAAGAATATGAGACGTTAAGAAATATCGTTCTTGACTGTGAACTGACTGAAGAATTTAAATGGATGCATCCCTGTTACACGTTTGAGAAAAAAAACATCGTTTTAATACATGGATTTAAAGAATATTGTGCGCTTCTGTTTCACAAAGGTGCCTTGTTACAGGATGCCCACGGGCTTCTAATTCAACAAACGGAGAATGTACAGGGGGCGCGCCAGATTCGGTTCACTAATGTTCAAGAAATAGTTGCAACGGAATCCATTCTGAAAGCCTATATTCATGAAGCCATTGAAGTTGAAAAAGCCGGGTTGGAAGTGGAATTTAAAAAGAATGAAGAATTCATAATTCCTGAAGAACTTCACAATAAATTCGATGACATCCCTGCCTTGAAAACTGCTTTTGAAGCATTGACCCCAGGAAGGCAAAGAGCATACATCCTTTATTTTTCACAAGCCAAACAATCCAAAACCCGAGAGTCAAGAATCGAAAAATGCATGCAGAAAATTCTCGATGGGAAGGGTTTAAAAGATTAAAATATTTGATGAATAAATTAATCATGTTTTGGATTTCACCCCACTTTGCGTTCATTCGAACTCCTTTTTGGAACGCAAGTAACCACTCAACCGAATAATAAAATGGATAAAAACAAAAAAGTGATCCATAGAGTGTAAGCGATCTGCCGTGAAAAAGCCTACTTGTTGCAGCTAAGGAAAGAAAAAAGCTGCACACCAAAGTGTACCTTGTTTTTTTGCTTAAAGGTCACTTTTTTTTGAGCTAAAGGGTGCTTATCTTGAACAAGGTTTAAGTAATGATTTCAACATATTACCAATAAAATATGGTACTTTTATGGAGTAGCAAAAAAGCCCAATTTCTCAATTTTATTACTGAGAAATTGGGCTTTTTTCGAATATTTCAATTCAGGAAAATGGTAATGACCATGGCCCACTTCGCGTATCATCTTGGAACGTTACGGCAAATGATAAAAACCCTTGAAATGGAAAAATAAGATAACAATTTGATGGTTAACATGATTGGAAAATTGGGCAATCTTTGTATTCTTGGGCACACTTTTCCCGCAGGGTTCTCGAACACCCATTCCAATCAACTAACGGGTTTTAAATGAAAAAAATGCAGGCTGATCTTATGCCGAACCATGTTTAAGACTAGTTTATCCTTCATGTTTTTCTCCTATAATCCTTATTGGATGGAAGAAATTTGCGACACTCCTGCCGAATAACTGGCTTGACGATACCCCACAGGCGCTTGCGTCGAGGAGGCTCAGCAGACAGTCGGCGGAAAGGGAGCGGATTTCTGAAATCAAGTGAAATTTTTTTAAGAAAAAAACTGCAGGCAAACGCGTTTTCTTCGTACTTATCTAAAAACAAGACAAGAGTAACCTTCATGTTTTTTACTGCCATCCTTATTGGATATCGCAGCTTATGCATTCAGAAGCACACTCTTTTGTAGGTTATTGTTATATTGTGTCAGATTATACTAAGAATTCTTTACATATTAAAGGGTTCAAGTCTTAATTGGAGAAGTATATAATTATGATGTTTTTAGCAAAGGATTACTGACTGCAAGGATTTTGACGTAGAAGGAGGGCTCTTAATTAAAAGGCAGCTGCTTAAACTAAGTATATTTTGCTTTATAATTTTTGTTCAAACATTATGGTCTCCCGCTGTTTTTGCTGAAGAAAAAACATTTATAATTGCTGGAGAAAGTGCCCTTCCTCCATTTTCATTTGAAAATGAAGCTGGTGAACTGACAGGCATCAATATTGATTTAATGGAGGAAATAGCGAAAAATAATGACGTAGACTTCAAATATATTCCGATGAGGATGGAAGAAGCCGAAAAAGCCTTAAGTAACGGAACAATTGATGCAATTGTTGGAAGTACCTATAATACCGAAAAAGATAACCAATTTGATTTCACGCAATCCTATTTTACAATGTCCCAATCCATAATCATTCCTAGTAAAAGGAAACAGGATATTCATACGTTAACGGATCTACGTGATTCACATGTTGTCCTTGACCATAACACACCAGTTATCAGTACATTTCTCAATATGAGGAATACAAACTTAACGACCGTTTCAAATCAATACTCCGGAATTTTAACATTATTGAACAACCGAGCTGATGTGTTCATCGGAAACAAATGGACTGCTGATTTCTATTTAAAAAAATTCCGCCAAGAAAAGAATTACATCATTCTTGATGAAGTCATTGAACCTGCGGATTATACGATTGCAGTGAAAAAGGGAAATCAATCGCTTCTTTTCATGATGGACAATGCACTCACAGAACTTAAGGCAAACCGTAATATCAATGGGATAATCGATAAATGGGTAATGCCGCAATCCAATCAGAAAATTGCCAGACTCGAACAATTCATATTTTGGTTGATCATAATCTTAACTGCCGTGGCCCTTATCCTTCTAATCATTTACATATGGAATCAAAAGCTAAAAAAATCCGTACATAACCAGACTTTGAAATTACATTTATTAAATAAGGATTTAGAGAAACAACGGCAAAACATCGCTAATGCTGAAGCGTTCAAAGATCAAATCTTAAACAATATCAATAATGGCATCATAACATTCGATCTCGATTTCATGATTACCAGCTGCAATGCAAAGGCATCGGACATTCTTAACATTTCCAAGGAAATGATTCTGAATTTTACGAATCATTCGCAATTGATGAAGAATTTCAAAGCTTTACACCAGGATCAAAATGAGAATAAATGTACGGGTTCTTTTCGAATCTTGGTATTAAATGAGGAAAATGAACAGAAGATGATTTCTTATTCGTTTCATAAGATGTTCAATACTGAAGATATACAAACCGGATACTTACTTTCCATGAATGATGAGACGGAAAAGAAAACATTGGAGAAAAAATTGGTCACACAAGAAAAGCTGCACGCTCTTGGTCAACTCGTTGCAGGTGTCGCACATGAAATAAGGAATCCTTTAACATCGATTAAAACATTCATTGATTTACTTCCGAGTAAATATGATAATCCTCAATTCCGACAAGTTCTAATGGAACACTTACCTACTGAAGTTAACCGCTTGAATGGGATTGTTACCGATTTAATTGAATATGCACGTCCGCGGCCGCCAAATATTACAAATTGCCACGCTCACGAGCTTATATCCTTACTTGCTTTTCATAAGGTGACAATGGAAAAAAAACAAATAAATTTCGAGCAGATGATCGAGGAGGACTTTATTTTTTATATAGATTTACAACAAATTCAACAAGTACTTCTTAACTTGGTGTTGAATTCAATTCATGCCGTTGAAGAAACAAAGGAAAAGACCATTAAAATCACCATTGATAAAGTGAACGAAAAGACAGGGCGGATTGCCATATCGGATACGGGAAAAGGGATGAAGCAGGAAGAACTGAACCATATTTTCGAGCCTTTTTTCACAAATAAAGAAAAGGGCGTCGGTTTGGGACTTACGTTATCGTATAGGCTCATTAAAGAAAATAACGGAGATATCCATGTTAAAAGTTATCCTAATTCAGGAACGACATTCACCATTTTAATCCCTATATATATTGAATAGAAGCCTGGAAAGAGGAGGAGTCATATGAAAATGCAAGTATTGGTGATTGATGATGAACCTGCTATTTGCACCGCTCTTAGCTTTGCATTGGAAGATTCTTATGATGTCATGACAACTACAGACCCGGATGAGGGTCTACGGAAAATCGACAATCAGCACTTTGATATTGTGTTACTTGATTTGAGAATAGGAAATAAAAGTGGACTTGATGTCCTACAGAAAGTCAAACAAATATCACCTAACGTAACAGTCATCATGATGACTGCCTATTCATCCATTGAAACTTCCATTGAGGCCATAAAAAAAGGAGCCTACTACTATATTGAAAAACCAATTAATATTGAAGAACTTTCTTTGTTGTTGATGAGGGCAGCCGAATTCAAACAGATGTCCAATCAATTGGAGACATTACATGAAGAATTAGAGATTCAAAAGGGATTCGGTAACTTCCTTGGTAACAGCAAGGCGATGCAGCGTATTTTCTCAATGATCGAAAGAGTGAAAGATATTGATTCCAGTGTTCTCATCACGGGAGAAAGTGGTACTGGAAAGGAGCTTGTAGCCCGAAATATCCATACGTTGGGAAGAAGGAAAAACAATCCAATACAGATCGTCAACTGTGCAGCAATTCCTGAGATGCTGCTGGAATCTGAATTGTTCGGTTATGAAAAGGGAGCATTTTCGGGTGCAACTCAGAGGAAGGAAGGGAAATTCGTTGCTGCTAATGGAGGGATTCTTTTTCTGGATGAAATCAGTGAAATGCCCCTTCCACTTCAAGCCAAATTATTAAGGGTATTGCAGGAACGGGAAGTGACGCCTCTGGGATCCAATTCAAAAATCTCATTGGACGTCCGTATTATAAGTGCAGCCAATAAAAACCTTGAACAAATGGTGATGGAAGGGGAATTTAGGGAGGATTTGTTTTTCAGGCTAAATGTCATTCCTATCTCGATGCCGCCACTAAGAGATAGAAAAGAAGATTTACCGATCCTTATGGATTATTTTATAAAAAAACACGCGAAGGATATGAATCGTGAAGAAAAGATGTTCTCGGCAACCGCACGTCGGATTTTACTGGATTATCATTACCCTGGGAATGTCCGGGAGCTTGGAAACATTATAGAATATGCTGTTGCCCTATCAAACTCAAAAAAAATGGAAGAAACCGACTTGCCGCAATATGTTCAAGAACAGAAGTTCATTCGTCAGCCGGATGGCACGGACGACGATTTCAACAGTTTCAGGATTCCCATTGGCATTTCCATGAAAGAGATAGAAGAAAAGGTTATAACGGCCACTCTTCAATATTGTAATAATCATCGGCAAAAAACAGCCCAAATCCTAAAAATTTCTGAAAGGAGCCTTCGTGATAAAATCAAGCTCATTTCAAAAGAAGAATAAAGGGTTCATCGCGTAAACCGGCAATTTTTTCTGGAAAACCGGAAAAAATTGCCGGTTTATCCTTGTATGACATTCTTGAAATCGGCAGGATTTGCGTTTTAAAGCAGAAAATCGACTTGGCATGGCATTTGCATCTAAATTCATTAAGAAAGGAGGATCACGATGAAAAATGGCGCACTCTTTATAAAAGTCGCTTTGTTATTTTGTTTCATGACAGGATGTTCTTTTATGAATGAGCAGCAGGAAATATCTAAACCTGCTACTACCTTGATCCAGAGGCAACTAACTTCTGAAGGACAGGATTTAAATAACAGGATGTTAATCATTGGAACCGGAGATATGACAGGTGTTTACTTTTCATTGGGACAAAGATTATCAAATATGTATGAAAAATACAACGGGGCTGTGTCAGGTACCCAGGTCACCGATGCTTCCATCGAAAATACTGAATTGGTTAGCCGTCATCGGGCAGAAATTGGTTTTACCTCAGTAGATGTACTGGATTTGCCTGAAACGGATAAATCCAAGTTAAGAGCTTTAACGGCCCTATATTCCAATTATGTTCAAATTGTTTCTACTAAACAAAATGATATTGATTCCTTGGAAGATTTAGTGGGTAAACGCATTAGTGTAGGAACGGCTGGAAGCGGTACAAGGCTTATTGCAGAGCGGATACTGTTAGAATCCGATTTACCGACTGATCAATTGAATTTATCCTATCTTTCTTTTTCTCAATCTGCAGAAGCATTACGAAATGGTACCATTGATGCAGCTTTCTTTTCTTCGGGAATCCCTAATAATGAAATCGCTTTCATATCCAAACAGACGGAACTAACTTTCATTCCAATACCGGGAGACATCATTGAACGCCTTCAAAAACAATATGGAGTTTATACCCATAATGAAATTCCCAGAGATACATACAGGGGGATGAAAAAAAATGTACAAACGATTTCAATTAAAAATGTCCTGGTAACCTACAAGGAAATGTCTGATCCTCATGCTTACAATCTTGTGAAAACATTATATGAACATCTGCCTGAACTGCAGCATACACATCGTGCTGCTTCTGATATTTCAATAACGGAAGCAACTAAACAAGTTCCCTTGGATTTTCATCCAGGGGCCGTGAATTATTTCACCGAACAAGGAATTATTGGAAATCAATGAAAAACGGGAGGTAATGATTATGAAAAAGCTGATGAGTCTTTTATCAATAATAGTATTGATCGCTCTTGCGGGATGTGGTAATCCTACTCCGCAAAAACCAGGGGAATCCGTACAAACGGGTGCGGGTGAAAAAGGAGAGAAAAAAATAACGATAGCCGGTAATGGCGGTGTCATCGAAAGTGCCATCCGAGATGTGATTGCCCCAAAATTCAAAGAAGAAACGGGAATTACGGTTAATTATATTTCCGGTTTATCAGGTGAAATCCTATCCAAAGTGGAATTACAGAAGAATGCTCCGCAAATAGATGTTGCCCTTTTTGTACCGGTTGATGTTATACGCGCTAAGGAGAAGGAACTGATCGTACCAATTGATGAGTCCAATGTTCCCAATATGAAATCGGTGGATTCACGGTTCATTCCGGTTGAAAATGCGGCCGCTCCAGCATTTGGTTTGGTCATTGCACCAGCTTATAATACGGAAACCTTTAAAAAGGAAGGCTTAAAATCAATTGAATCATGGAATGATCTTGTCTCTCCTGATTACGAGGGTAAAACGGCATTTTCAGATATTACGAATGATTGGGGTTTCAATACCCTTAATGGTCTGGCCATTTCAAACGGCGGCAGTACGGAAGACATGGAACCAGGTCTCGAAAAGGCAAAAGATCTTGCAGCGTATTCCAATACATTTTATAAAAACTCAACGCAAATGATGCCAGCGATCCAACAAGGAGCTGCTGACGTAACGGTCATGGGAAGTTATTCCATCGGTGAATTAGCCGTTTCAGGTATTCCGATTAAGATGGCCGTGCCTAAAGAAGGGGTGCCGCTTCAAGCTTTCAGCGCTGGTCTAGTGAAAAATACGCCAAATAGCAAAGAAGCCCTAGAATTCATCAACTATGTAATCAGTGAAGAAGCACAAGCATTAATTTCCGAAAAAGGATTTTATCCGACAGTGGAAGGCATGAAAATTCCAGAAAAATATGAAGAGTCAATCGGGCTTAAAGCAGGTGATAAAACATTCAAACCTGATTTCGCCAAGTTTGCCGAGATCCGTGCAGAGGTGTCAGACAGATGGGCGAAAGAGGTTACTCCTGAATTAGGGAAAAAACTCAAATAAAAAGGAGCGTGTTGATCACATGGAAGTATTAAAAAAAGATGTGGAAATTAATAGGCAACACCTGGAGGCAGTTCAGGGGGTTGGCTCAAATAAAAATGATGTAGAGATAAAAGGCGCGTTTAAACAATTTGGAGCGAATGTTGTCCTGAATGGCATTGATTTGGAGGTGAAACAAGGAGAGCTACTCACTCTTCTTGGTCCTTCCGGGTGCGGAAAGTCCACAACCTTAAACCTTATTGCCGGGTTCCTCGATCCGGATCGGGGCGAGGTCCATATTAAAGGCAATAATGTTACGAAGGTTCCGCCTTACAAGCGTGATTTAGGAATGGTTTTTCAAACCTATTCGCTTTTCCCCCATATGACAGTCTATGAAAATCTCAGTTTTGGCTTGAAACTGCGCAAAGTCGGAAAAGCTGAGCAAAAAAAGAAGATTAGTAAAGCGCTTGAATTAGTGAAGATGTCAGGATTGGAGAATCGTTATCCAAGGGAATTATCAGGAGGTCAGCGTCAGCGTGTAGCGATTTCAAGGGCACTTGTTGTTGAACCGGAGCTCCTTTTGCTTGACGAGCCGCTTTCAAACCTTGATGCAAAGCTGCGTCATGAACTAAGGGCCGAGATTAAGCGTTTACAAAAGGAAATTGGCGTAACGACCATTTTTGTGACTCATGATCAAGAAGAAGCTCTATCCATGTCTGATCGAGTCGTGGTCATGAATGCAGGGAAAATTGAACAAATCAGTACTCCGACTGAAATATACAATCATCCGAAGACAGAGTTCGTCTTTCAATTCATCGGGAAATCGAATTGTTTTGAAGGGAATGTGTCTGCTATCGATATGCGGAAAGTTGCAGTCAAGATCGGTTCTGATATCACTCATGTCGACACAAATAACGTCATGGGAAATGCAAGTGATCTGAAAACCGGGGATGAGGTAAAACTTTATATTAGACCGGAAAAACTGCAAATTGTTTCTCTCGATGAAAAATCTTCATCTCCAATGGATTTCCATCGTGCCAAGATCAGCCAAATGAACTATCTCGGTACCTCATGGGAAATCAATGTTCTGTTACAGGGGAAAAGTATTCAAGTATTGACTTCCGCTTTCGATTCATCATGGCAAAATGGAAGTGAGGTGTTGATTGGATGGAGCCCATCAGAAGTTATGCTAGTCAAGAAATAGAACAGCAAACGAGTCCTATCGAGCCGCAAAAGAAGCCTAAAAGCAAGAAAAGGAAAGTCTGGGTGCCGGGATTACTTCTTTTAACGCCGATTCTGCTTTTCATATTTGGTTTCTTTGTCATACCGATGTTATACATTTTATATTTAAGCTTCATATCCACAGATAATCTTGGAGGAGCGGAGGCAGTTTATAGCATTAAAAACTATACACAATTATTTTCCGATAGCTATTACTTATCTTCATTATGGCTGACAGTGAAGATCAGTTTATATTCGGTCTTGGTTGCTTTATTTCTTGGATATCCAGTAGCTTTGACAATGGCCAAAAGTTCAGCGCGGATCAGAGGGTATATCACTCTCTTGATCGTGTCACCGCTCTTGGTAAGTATAGTTGTCCGTAATTTTGGCTGGTACCTTTTGCTCTTGCCTAATGGAACGATTAATCAAACCTTGATGGCCCTTGGCATAATAGATGCACCATTGAAACTATTGTTTTCGGAGATAGGAGTTGTGATTGGGCTTTCCAATGCATATCTTCCTTTCATGATCTTATCCATCGTAGCAAGTCTTTATAATATCGATCCTTCTCTTGATAAGGCAGGAGCCATACTTGGGGCAAGCCCATTCAGAAGGTTCTTTTCCATTACATTGCCGCTAAGCATCCCAGGTATCGTATCTGGCTGCATTCTCGTATTCAGTTTGTCAATGAGTGCTTATGTGACGCCTGCACTAATGGGGGGAGCCAACGTGCCCGTGATGCCTGTTGTCATCTATGATCAAATTAATAACCTGCTGCATTGGACATTCGGATCTGCTCTTTCTTATATTCTATTAGCAACCACTGTCATATCGGTAGCCGTCTTTACCAGAGCGTTTGAAAAAGGGAAATTCAAGGAGGTATTCCGATGATGAAAACGTTTGGCGGCCTTCGGGTTGCAGTAGCCGTTTTGGCCATTATCTATATCTTGATCCCGCTCATTGTCGTTATTCCCGCTTCTTTTACAAGTGCCAATTATCCAAGTTTTCCGGCTGAAGGCTTTTCACTGCAATGGTATGCCAAGATCTTGGAGCGCCCTGAATTTTTGGAAGCATTTTTGAACAGTGCGAAGTTCGCGGCATTAGCTGCCCTTTTCTCCGTCATATTCGGTACTTTGGGTGCCCTTGGCATCGCAAAGTATGATATTCCGGGAAAATCGTATATTACGGCCCTTTTAACTTCTCCATTAAGTGTGCCGCAATTAGTCTTAGGGATTGCACTCTTAATGTACTTTACACCAATGATGCTTGCCGGTACGTCTACAGGATTTTTAATTGCCCATATCGTGATTTGCATACCATATGTCATGAGGCTCGTATTAACCGGTTTAAGTGGATTTGATTATAATCTCGAAAGGGCTGCGGCCATACTTGGAGCCAATCCACTAACGGTATTCATGAAAGTGACACTGCCGCTAATTGGATCCGCGGCCATCTCAGGGGGATTATTCGCATTTTTGACATCATTTGATAATGTAACAGTCTCTCTTTTTATGGTATCACCTGAAATGAGAACGCTGCCGATCGAGATTTTCTCGCAAATGCAGGATGCCTACAATCCAATCGTCGCATCCGTGTCGAGCGTGGTTATTTTCATATCAGTCCTTCTGATTGTCATCCTTGAAAAAATTCAAGGTGTAGGCAAAGTTTTTGGCGGTTCGCATCATACAAACGGTTAAAAAACGGTATATATGATGTGACATACGATCATGCTGGCAAAGTTATGATTTTTTCGAAGAAAACTCATGTGTACATTCCATTCAAATGGGCCAAACACCTTTTCGCAGCCAATAACGGCGCCGTTAGGACAGGGACAGAGGGATTAACCTGCTTTGCGATATGTTCCATACTATATTGTGAAAGCAAAATCACTTCTGTCTTTCCATCCAATTGTTCCACCATCTTTTTAACCCGATCGTCATGTTCCTTTCTTTTTCCTTGTGATAATAAATGGATGATACCGGGATCAACCAATGATTCGATCATACAGTCCGGATTCTTATTTAATAGGTAGTTCTGAAGGGCGATCGGCGTTTCTTTTACGGTGGAAACCAGGCCAATGCGAGTATAGCGAAGAGCTTCATCAAGCATGGCCTCATCTGAACGAAATAACTTTACAGAGTATAAAGGCTGTAAAATTGCAGTGATGTCATTAAAGGCAGAGCAAGTAAGTTGGATGCATGAAACATCAGAATCAAAAGCTAAATTCACTAATGCAGAAAAGCGGCGGATGATTTCAGGAGTTAACTTGCCGCTCTTTTCCATCAAGGAGAGAAGAGACGTGTCCATGAAATGAAGGAGTTCAATGTTCGGTGCAACGGTCTGAAAGGCAATTTCAATTGGTTTTAGTGCAGTTGTGGTTGCATGAATCAGTGCGATTTTCAAAAAAAAACCTCCTTTTCTTTCATCATTATATCTAGCAGAATCTTAAAATGCCATTATATTACATACGGATAGACCTTTTCCAAATTTCTATTAAGAAAGGAAGTGGGAAGCATGGAGAAAGAAGCCTTGGTCGATCTTCGACAGGTAATTCCAGGTGACAGAATGTTTCTTGATTTGGCAGAAAGGTATTGTTATAGCTATGACGCTTCTTTTGGGGAATATTTACCCGAAATCGTCATCCAGCCCAAAAACGCGGAGGAAATCAGTGAAGTGGTTAAATTGGCTAATACTCACAAAATACCTGTTTATCCTAGAGGATCAGGAACCTCGCTAAGCGGCGGCCCTTTACCTGTTAAAGGGGGGATGGTTCTTGATATGACCCTTTTGCGGGATAAATTGATCATTGATCGGGAAAATATGCTTGCCATAGTCTCTCCAGGGGTGATTACGGCAGATATTCATAAAAAGGCTGAAGAAGCTGGCTTATTCTATCCGCCGGATCCAAGCAGTTCCAATGTAGCCACTATAGGCGGGAATCTATTAGAAAACTCCAGCGGGCCAAAGGGATTGAAATACGGAACGACAAAAGAATACGTGATAGGTCTGGAGGTGGTCACCCCGACGGGAGAAATCATTCGTACTGGCGGAAAGACCGTAAAAAATGTAACTGGGTATGATTTGACCCGATTGATTGTAGGATCGGAAGGTACTCTGGGCATCGTAACTGAGGCAATCATCCGCTTAATACCAAAACCTCAATCTAAACAAACATTTGTCGCCCACTTCAATCATTTGATAGACTCTGGACATGCAATTACCAGCATTTTATCATCAGGAATTCTACCCTCTGCCCTGGAATTAATGGATAATGCGTGCATCCGTGCTGTTGAAAGCTACCATCCTTCCGGGTTGCCTCTTCAGGCAGAAGCCATTCTGATCATAGAAATAGATGGACACCCATTGGCGATTGAGGAAGAAATCAATAAATGCGCCGATATATGCAGGGCAGAGGGTGCTTCCTACGTCAAGATAGCGGAGACAGAGGAAGAGCGCCAAACGATTTGGAGGGCGCGTAAATTGGTTTCCCCGGCCATTACACAAATGGGCCCTACAAAAATTTCCGAAGACGCGACCGTTCCACGTAGTCAAATACCGGCAATGATGGAGAGATTAAACAATATCCGGGAGAAATACGGGTTGAACTTGGTTGTATTCGGTCATGCAGGGGATGGGAATTTACATCCGAACATCATTACTGATAAACGAAATATTACGGAAATGAAAAAAGTGGAGCTTGCTGTCAGTGAAATTTTTGAAGCGGCAATCGAATTAGGCGGAACACTCTCAGGGGAACATGGAATCGGTACTTTAAAGTCACCATATATGGAAATGGAATTAGGAATTACTGGAGTGAATATGATGAAAAAAATTAAAGAAGTATGGGATCCCAATAATATCCTGAATCCAGGGAAGATTTTTCCTGATAAGGGACAGACAAGGGTCGTGTTGGTTCCATGAATCTACCCGCCAAACCGAATGAGTCAAATGCTGCGGTCCAAAATTTATATTCAGATGCCTATGATTGGACAAACCAATGCGTAAAATGCGGATACTGTTTACCGGCATGCCCTACATATGAATCAATGGGTGTGGAATCCGCCTCTCCACGCGGTCGTATCAATCTAGTGAAAATGGCAGCCGAAGGAAAAATAGATTTCCAAAAAGATTTAGCTGAACCAATCGACTTATGCTTAGGCTGTCGTGCTTGTGAAACAGCATGTCCTGTTGGTGTGCCATACGGACATATACTGGAAGCAGCTAAAGAAGCCATTGAAAACTCCCCGTCAGCAAACAAAAAAAACAAAATGACAAGAATCAAAAAACTGGCATTGGTTCATCTTTTTCCATATCCAAAACGAATGAACAGGATTGGAAGTGCAGTGCAGCTCTATCAAAAAACCGGCTTATCCAAGCTTATCCGTTCATCAAATATATTGCAGAAGGTTTCCCCTGCCCTTGCACATTTAGAACAGGCACTTCCAGTCATCGAGACTTCTTCCAAACGTATCCCGCCAGGTACGATTATGCCGGCAAAAGGGGAAATGAAATTAAAAGTGGCATTTTTTACTGGGTGTATCATGGATTCCATGATGTCACGAATTAACCGTCTTTCCATTGAGCTGCTTACCATAGCAGGTTGTGAGGTCATTCTCCCTGAAAATCAGAATTGCTGCGGTGCTCTGCATTCCCATCAAGGTGAAACAAAACAAGCGAAAGCATTGGCAAAGAGGAATATCCAAACCTTCATGCAAACGGATGCTGATGTAATCGTAAATAACGCAGGAGGCTGCGGTGCTTCGCTTCTTGAATATGGACATCTATTGGCAGAGGATCAAGAATGGGCTGCGGCTGCAAGGGCTTTCTCGGAAAAATCAAAAGATATCAGTCAAATTCTTCATCAATTGGGACCGCTCCCCTTCACTGAAGGATGGCAAGGCATCGTTTCCTATCAAGATTCATGTCATTTACGCAATGTACAAAAGGTCCAAAAGGAACCTCGTTTATTATTGCAATCCATACCAGGAGTTTCCTATGTCGAAATGGAAGGGTTTGACCGTTGCTGTGCATCTGGAGGCATTTACAATCTTCTCCACTTTGATGAATCCATGAAAATTCTTGATGAGAAAATGAAGAATCTTAACGAAACGAAAGCAACTACCATTGTTACGGTTAACCCAGGATGCCAAATGCAAATGAGCATTGGCATCCAAAGGGAGGGAGCGGCGAACCAAATGAACAGTTTGCACCTTGTTGAAGTACTTGCCAAGGCTTGCGGCTTGGATTGACAAAAAGGGATACTTCAAACTTCATAGGACATTACTTCGTCAGTATTTCCTGCACTTATGGGAAAATACTGACGTTTTTGTTTTAGGCTCTTTTCGTAAAGATTGTTGTTTTTAAAGCGAAACTATTTTAGGTTGATTGGAGCGGAAGTGCGAGACTCCTGCGGGAGCAGCGGGACAGGTAAGACCCCACAGGCGTTTACGCCGAGGAGGCTCACCGCCCGCACCAAGGAAAGCGAGCACCTGGAGGGGAAATCAACCACACTGCACTACTTCGTAAATAGCAACAAAGTATGCAAAAACAGCCTTGTTTTAAATGATGAAGACGTAAAAATCTTTGCAGTCAATAATGCAGTGCCATATGTATAATTAAAAGGATATCGGTGCCGGTTCGTAAATGAAAAAACCGTTCAATTATCTGAACGGAATGTGTGAGTAAATGAATTTAAATTCCTGTTTTTATCCCAAAACCGATTAAAATTAAGCCAGTTGATTTTTGGAATGCTTTCTGGAATTTGGAATTGTTCATCCATTTTTTTGCGTAATCAATTAGATAAACAAGAAATAGAAACCACAGTACAGCGAGCAAGGTTAAGATGAAGGCTAATATAATCAATTGCTGGTTTACATTTCCGTTTAAATCGATAAATTGTGGCATGATTGTTATATAAACTAAAACGGTCTTTGGATTAAGAATATTATTAAGTAATGCTTGCATGAAGGAATCTTTATTGTGCCGGTTTGAATACTTAACAGGTGTATTTGCTTGTGCTTGAATTTCTTTTAAGGAAAAAACGCTTTTAGCAAAAAAACTTTTTATCCCTAAGTAAATTAAGTAGGCGGCTCCCAAATATTTGATTGTACTGAAAAGAATCACAGACTTTGCAATGACAACAGATAGTCCAAGAATGGCTATAAGCGTCCAAAAAGAAAGTCCCGTTGCCATTCCGAGAACGGTATAACGTCCCGCTTTCGGACCATGGCTAAGCGTATTTTTCACTAAGAGCATTGTATCTGCTCCCGGTATAATAACCATCATTGCCACGATTGAAATGTATGTAAGTAAGCTGTCCAAACTAATTCCCCCTCCCGTTTTCATAGTGGTTACTAAAGTAACTACTTAGTAAGTATATTAGATGAAAATGGAAAACGTCAACAGATTTTGCTAAAATATTAGTTACAAAGGTAGCGACTAAGGTTGTGTTGGAGGGTTTATGAAAGAAACCATTTTAGAAACATTAAAAAATCTGAATTTCACCGAATATGAAGCGAAAGCATATCTTGCCTTATTGGAAGAATCGCCATTAACAGGCTATGCAGTAGCAAAAAACTCCGGTGTACCACGTTCAAGAATATATGAAATTCTGGATAGTCTCGCCATACGCGGAGATATTCTGGTCAGTCCTGGAAACACACCACAGTATACTCCTGTTCCTGCAAAGGAGCTAATAAAAAACCGTCGGATGAAAGCGGAAGAGAATTTTGAACTGGCAGAAAAATCATTAGCGGAGTTCGAACGGTCTGCAAATGATCGTGAAAATATCTGGAATATCATGGGGCGCAATGAAATACTTGATAAGGTTAAAGCTTGTATATTATCTGCTAAAAAAAGAATACTCTTAGAGATTTGGGAAGACGAATTCGAAGAATTAGAACCTGAACTAAGACAGGCCGCAAATGGTGGGGTCAATGTAACAATTATTGCCTACGGGGAAATCGTCTGTGATTTTGCAAATGTTTACCTCCATTATATGGGTTATGAAATTACAGAAGAGTATGGTGGACGATGGCTTGTTATCAGTGGAGATGATTCAGAAGTAGTCGCAGGTATAGTCTCTCTTGGTAAAGATAGCCGTGCAGCATGGACCATGCATGTAGGTTTAGTGATGCCCATTACAGAAGTCATGATTCATGATTTGTATCTCATGGAAATCATGGAGAAACATAGGGAACTTTTAGAAGAAAGTTTTGGTGTAAACCTCGTCAATTTACGTAAAAAATTTTCTATTCATCCAGATAATAAAAAACATTACGTGGACTAGATTTGTACATGTTCAATAATAAAAGCATCCTTCAAAGCGGCATGAATCCAGGCAGGATTTATGCCTTTTAAAGTTGAAGTTAATAGGCGCAGGTAAATTGAAGACAAACAAAGCATCTCGTCCCGGAACCCGGGTGTTTGACGATACGGCAGATAAATTTAACTATATTAAAATATGGAAAAGGGTATAATGAAGAAGGAATAAGCCATTTTGGTAATGGGATTATCATATCGGATTACATGTTTGATATCCGGATCACTAAGACAGAAGGAGAAATGATTCATTTGAATAACAAGGAAACAACGGGTATCGAGTTACCTGCCAACTATGAGGAATTAAAAAAGTCTGCCAATCGCAAATCTAATTGGAGAGAACGTTTAGATGCAATCGAAGAATTGGGTCAAGCAAAAAATAAACAAGTAATCGACATTCTCACACATATCATGAATAATGATTCTGTATATAAAGTTCAAGAGGCAGCCTACCGTCAATTGAAAGGTTTAGGCGAAGATGTGCAATTGCCAGCAAGGAAAAAGGGCGAGTTGATCAAAGGTTTGACCAAAATCTTAGTGAGGATCAAGAAGAGTTTACCTGAAAATCACACATATCACGAATTCAAAGACAAACTCCAGAAGATGAGAATGGATATATATGATACATATGAGGGTGAAAAAGGAGCAGACTTTGATAAATGGCTTGAAAATACGTGGTCAGCTTTATCGAAAAGATAAAAGTTTTTAGAAAAATAAGCAATATGGATACAGGAGCAAAGTTTTTGCTCCTTTTTCTTATGTGTAAAACAAAGTTTTAGCTATGGTATGCTAATATATTTAATAGAGGAAGTATTTGGCTGTTTGCTTTAATTTGAAAACCGATAACTACATACGAATTCAGGGGAGAAAAGATGACAGATTATATTGAACTTTGGAAACAGGCAATGACAGATCATACAGGGAAGATACCTAACAGGCTAAAAGATGATGCTGCAGAAGAAGCTTTTTGGGCTTCCAAGGTCGCAGCGAAAAAACAACATAAAGCGGACCCTTATGCAAAAATTGTGCAGCAAGAGTTATTGGCATTATTAAAACAGGATGATCATGTTTTGGAAATCGGCCCTGGATGGGGCAATTATACATTTGATATTGCAAAAGAAGTCAGGAAGCTAACTTGTATAGATAGTTCCAAAAGCATTATCAGTTTTTTGGAAGCCCAGGCAAACGAAAAAGGTTTCGAAAACATGGAGTTAATTCATGATAAGTGGGAAAGTGATAACAAAAAAGTCAAATATGATGTAGTATTTGGTTTTAATTGTTATTACCGAATGAGTGAAATCGGTCATACCTTATTAAAAATGAATGATTCTGCAGCTCGTTTAGCGATAGTAGGTATGACAACCGGACCAGAAAAACCTCATTATATGGAATTGAAGCAACGAGGATATACGATCAATTTAAGGAGACGGGATTACATACACATCTTGAATGTTTTGTATCAACTTGGTATACTGGCGGACTGTAAGATCGTTAAATTGAAAAGTAAAAAAATCTATTCCACTTATGAAGAAGCAATCCGAGATAATACAACAAAAATTCTTGATGAACATTTTTCCTATGATGAAGTAAAAACGATCCTAAATAAATATGTGGTGGAAAAAGAAGGAGTTTTCGAATACGAATATCCGTTTCATGCAGCTTTGATGTATTGGAATCCAAGGTTAAATTAATAATTTTAGTACCTTTTTCTCTGGCCCTTCAGGAAAAAGGTATTTTTTCGGTGGGATATTCGCAAAATAATAGTAACAAGGCTACAAATAAGTTGAAAAAAACGGAGTGTGGATGATAATGAAAGAAATATCCGAAAAGAGATTTTGTGAAACTTGTAAAAAAGAGACAGTTCATACAGTAACTGAAGATGCATTGGAAATAGAATATTCATGTAATGAGTGCGGTAAGCACCAAGATATTTTCAAGACATTTTTTTAGATACACAAATTTCACTTGAAAATGGTCAGTAAAGTGAAGAAGTATCCAAATCACTCGCGAAAAATACCCAATATTTGTTAATTCTGAAAGCAATAAACTACAAATGCCATTAGTCTCAATCTAATGTACTAGGAATTTTAAAATACATACAATGGTATACAAAAAAATAGAACTTTATTTTTAATCAGTGAATCGTTGTAAATTTAAAGCTCGAGGACTCATGATAGAAGGATTTCTTTCACCATCGTAAAAAAGTGTTTTTACTAAGGAAGGATTCCCTTTTATTATGTGAAAAGATGCTTGATGTATTATAAAAGGGACTCAGATTTCAAATGTTCTATAATTTCTTCCAACGGAATGCAATATGTGATATATTGCATATTATATATACCTGTATTTTAAGGAGGTAAAGCAGTTGAAGCATTCAAATTCTTCACAAAAAATTATACGTACGTCTGTACGTGAAGAAGCATACATGATATTGCGGGATTGGATTGTCCAGGGAATCCTGACGCCAGGCCAACAATTACGCGACAAAGAATTAGCCGAACAATTGGGAGTAAGCAGAACCCCTATTAGAGAAGCACTTTTAAGGCTTGAGGATGAGGGATTTGTCGAGACCAAGCCGAGCCGTTCAACTATTGTTTCACCTATTCGATTCGAAGGGGGATTAAACATATATTCCCTTGTTTGGACACTGGAAAAGCTGGCTATGGAACAGGCTTTTGATTTCATTGAAGAAAGACACTTAATGGAAATGGAAGCCATCAATCATGAAGTTAAAAACGCAATCGACGAGGGAAATCAAATAGTGGCCGTCCAGAAAGATAATGACTTTCATTCCATTTACATCAATCTTTCTACAAATGATGAGTTGAAGCGGATTTTATCGGGACTCAAACAAAAACTTATACGAATGGAACTGTTTTATTTCAATCAGGTAAGTGATGTTCACATTTCCGTTGATGAGCATGATCAGATCATACAGGCTATTAGGGGGGGAAATCTCACTATGGTGCTTAAGGAGATAGAAAAGAATTGGAAAGAAAGTTACTTTAGAATACAAGCCCATACGGAACGTGTAAAAAGTGGGAAAGAAAAAAATGAATAATGATACTTTAGTTGCTATATCACCTTCAAGAAATAAAGGGATTGCACTGGTACTGACTGGCGCTGCGTTATGGGGAGTGTCAGGAACGGCAGCTCAATATCTATTTCAGCAGCAAGGTTTCAGTCCTGAGTGGCTCACTGTTGTACGCTTGTTGCTTTCTGGAATCATCTTATTGGGGATCGCTTATAAGAATGAAAGACTGAAAGTTTTTGAGATTTGGAAAACTAAAAATGATGCGCTTCAAATTATCCTTTTTGCCATTTTTGGAATGCTCGCAGTTCAATACACATATTTTGCAGCAATTGAACATGGCAACGCAGCCACTGCTACTGTCCTTCAATACTTGGCCCCGGCACTGATCACTTGTTATTTAGCCATTTGCTCCAAACGTTTGCCAAGCATTACGGTGAGCGTAGCTGTGATCATAGCGATTTTAGGCACTTTTTTACTTGTGACGGGAGGAAGCATACGTACACTGTCCATTTCCGGGTGGGCAGTATTTTGGGGAGTAACATCAGCCTTTGCCTTGGCATTCTATACATTGCAGCCTTTCAAACTCCTTTCAAGATGGGGTTCAATGATTGTTGTCGGTTGGGGCATGTTGATTGGAGGCATATGCTTTAGCATGATCCATCCCCCATGGGCATTTGAAGGCAAATGGACGTTACCATCATTTTCAGCGGTTTTATTCATCATCATTTTCGGTACGATCATTGCTTTTTATTTTTATTTGGAAAGTACAAAATTCATCTCGGCTTCAGAGGTAAGTTTATTGGCTTCCGTTGAGCCATTATCCGCAACCTTAATATCCGTTTTCTGGCTGAATGTAACATTCGGTTTCGCCGAGTGGCTCGGCACACTCTGCATTATAAGCACCATTACGATACTATCCATCGTAAAGAACAAGTAAGGTCATTGTAAACCGGGGAAAATCTGCAGGAGTTTATTTTTACTTGGCGATTAAAACCATAGTCTACCTGTTAGGGGATAGCTCGAATATTAACGAAAGCTAAATTAGCATGAGTTATATCCATACACTTCTTTAAAAAGCAATTACACTGCATGTGTATTGCTTTTTTTGTATCGCTTGCCGAAGAAAAGGAATCCTCAGCAACAAATGGGACGAGGGCTGAGGTCGTTCAACAAATGGAAAAAGAACTATTTGAATTGTATAGAGATCCTGAACTGAATGTTAAACCGACTCAACTAGAAAAGCCCGGTGGAGCGTATTACAGAGAAGCGGCCTGCAGCCTCATCAATTCGATTTACAATGATAAGCGGGATATTCAGCCAGTCAATACACATAATAACGGAGCGATAGCGAGTATTCCAGATGAATCAGCCATTGAAATTAACTGTGTGATCACCAAAGAAGGCCCTAGACCAATCGCCATAGGCGACCTGCCTGTAGCAGTCCGGGGGTTGGTCCAGCAAATTAAATCATTTGAAAGAATGGCTGCTGAAGCGGCTGTCACAGGAGATTATCATAAAGCTTTGGTAGCGATGACGATAAACCTTTTAGTACCATCAGACACCATCGCAAAAAAAAAGCTGGATGAAATGCTCGAAGCGCATAAAGAAGACCTGCCGCAATTTTTCAATGAAGTGAAATCATGACTTAATTCAATGAATGCAGAATGGGCATATTAAATAGCAATTGGCTTTAAGACTAAAATAGATCACCCCTTGTCAGCTTTCAATCAGGGTGTGATCTATTTTATTGACCTGCAATTTATTCAAAACTTTTATCGATTAAGGCTGTTGTCGAGATGGTCTTACAATAAACTCATTAACGGTAGCATCTAGAATCGCCCTTTCAAGTCTGTATCAGCAATTGTTTGAGTTAATTCTGTTGTGATAGCTCCTGGAGAAACAATCGACACCCGAACAATACTTCCAACCACAGCTTCCTCTTGACGTAACGTTTCACTATCATATTTACAGCTGCTTTCGTTGCGCTTTAAACAGCTCCAATTAAATTTATCGTTTACATCAGGAGGCAGGTAATGCAAAAAAATACAAAGATAACTGTTTACCTTATACAACGGATGACAAAGCCTCAAAGAAGGAAAAATCCCACAGAAAATTGAAAGATCTGGGTGGCTAGATAAGTCTTAAGAAACCACCAAAATTAATTAGGCGATAGGGCAGGGGGGGATAGTAACTTTAAAATTACTTATCTCATATGTGTCGAATCTTTATGTGTACCCGGTATGAACTTCTGTTTGGCGGTACAATGCTATGGGAGTTGGGATATAGATATACGCAGCCAGAAAGAAAAAGTAATTCGATGATCAAGTTGTTCACATGGTGATGATGGCAAAGTGTGCAATGAAAAATATTCAATCTCTTAAACAAAGTAGAAATACAAAAAGAGCAACTCGGATTAAAGTTGCCCTTTGTATCTTACCCTTGGTCTAATGTACAAACAATGGGTGAAATGTAATTGAGATTGAGAAGGGTTACCGTATATCTATATAATGTTGCAGAACCTTTGACGGGAAGAATTTGAGGGGCAATGGTCGTAAGGATACGATAATGGCAGGGGGCATAGTTAAGTTCCGTTGTGCTTGCTTTAAACAGTTGTACATCGCTTTACCTCCAACTGAATTGGCAGAGTGAATAGTAATGCGATTAGCAAATAGTTTTTCTTTCACCATCTCTTGAACAAGCATAAAACCATTCCTGGTTTTATTTAATAAATCATGATCCAAAGAGAGATGTTCAATATCAAAGTTTTGCAATAGCTCTAAACATTCGTCAATAGTCTCGACTAACACATAGCCATCGGGTGCTTTCCGATAGTCATCCAAAAAAACGCTGATTTTCTCCATTTCCTTCACTCCTTTGCTTATGCAAGTGTGACTAAGAAAAGTCAATTAAAACCAAGAAAATATGGTTTTATCTATTAAGTCTAACACAACAAGGTAAGAAGGGGGGATATTCGACGTTTAATACTACTATACGACAGCCTTTTTTAGATCGTCGTGCTACTTCAACTAATGGATCTTTACTATAAGAAGGAATTGTTACTGAGCAATACCTTGTGAAATATAGTACAAAACATCCGCTTACAAGTTAATGATTGTAATAATTTGGGTAAAAGGTAATATCTTGATTAAAAGGAGAAGTGATATGTTACATCCAGACGAGATTTACCTTATATTAAGGGACAAAACGCTGCTGTTGGAGTTAAAGGAACAAATTAATGACAATCATATTTCCTACTTATCAATGATTAATGAAGAGCTTTCATTGATTGATAATGCTCTAAAAGTATGTAACATTGATTCCTACACTATGTCAAAAGGATAAAACCAACATTTACTTATATAGGGGATCAATTTTTTAACTATAATTAACCAGCTTAGCGCCCTCTGAGAAAGGCGCTTTTTTTATTGGGCAAAGTAGTATCAATTAATAGGCCAAGGTTAAAAAATCACTTAGTTGATAATTTTAGAGGTGTAGTTTCATATTGGGTTAATCATATTGCAAGCAGAACTTTATTTTTCACCTACAGCATTGTGAGGCTGGTCTTTTTTATTTGGATAAGCAGCAATTTTTGCATCTTCTCCAATGCTTTCAAGTGTAGCCGCAGCCATCTGCTCTCTAATGCGAATGATATGGGCATTCATTAGTTGCTTGGCTTTATCCGCGTCCTTTAATGCGATGGAATAGTAGATTTCTTTATGTTCTTGAAGCGTTTCTTGAAAATGACCTGGTTTTGCGAAACGATGCCGTCTGGTGGCACGAATCGTATTTTTCATTTGGTCACTTAAAGTATGAACCAATCCAGCATATATGGAATTATTTGTGGCTTGTGCAATACTATGGTGAAAAAGCAGATCTGCTCGCAAGCCTAATTCTTCATCATGTTCCGAGCGTGCCATTTCTTCTAGAGCCTTAAGGATATTTTGTAAATCAAGAGAGTTTGCTCTCTGCGCAGCAAGAAAAGCACACTCCGTTTCAATTACTCGACGGACTTCAAGCATTTCATAGACCATGTTGTCCTCAGATTTAATGATTGAGGTGGATAGCTGTTCAATCAGGGATTGAACATCAGATTGTCTGATAAATGTTCCATCACCTGGTCTAATCTCAATGACTCCGTTTATCTCCAATACTCGAAGGGCTTCCCTGATTGATGTTCGACTCACTTTAAAAAGGTTCGATAATTCGCGTTCAGGCGGTAATTTATCTCCAGGTTTCAATTCACCGCTAATAAAAGATTCCTTAATTTGATTGAAGATGACTTCGTACACTTTGGGAGATTTAACTGGTATTGAATCCATTACTTTCTTCACATCCTTCCATGACAACCCTAACAACTTGCTGGTTCGACTATTAGTGAAATCATTCTAACAAGCATTCATTTATGAAGCAAGGGGATAATCCGCAATATTAAAATTAAAATAAATAACTGTTGAAAAAATCTGATATTTTAATTGGTTAGACCAATATTGTCAAAATATTATGGTCTAGATTCAGTCAAATTACGTTCACATGGCTATTAAAGATCGTTTGGGTTTTTGTTATAAGGATGGAAAATTAACTATAAATATTGAGAATAAAGCATATTTTTATGGAGAAAAGTATAAAACGGATAATTGTTGAAAAAGTCAAAAAATTTAGTATAATGAAAATTGGTTAGACCAATTATCCGGTAAATGGAAACGGTATCATATAAAGCCATTTAAGGAGGGGGAAACCATCTCTTGTTACTCAGTTGAAGAATAGAAGAAGAAACTAAATAAGTTTTTGATATGACAAAAACGGATGCTATAGCAGAAAGAAGGAGAATAGAATGGAAGCGGCTAGTGTAAATTTAATCAACGATTTAAAGCAAATCCTTTCGGGAAGCCAAGTAACGGAAAACCAGACAGTAAGAGAATTGCATGCCAGAGATGAATCCTATCATGCTGTAAGTCTTCCAGATATTGTTGTATTTCCGGAAACAGCACAGCAAGTTAGTGAAGTTGTGAAATTGGCAAATAAGTACAAAATCCCGATGGTTCCTTTTGGGTTGGGATCAAGCCTCGAGGGACATGTCATACCATACAACCATGGCATAACAATTGATTTTTCACTAATGAATAAAATCCTGGAAGTGCGTGAAAACGATTTTCTCGTAAAAGTTCAGCCTGGCGTAACGCGTTCGCAACTAAACAAAGAATTGAAAAAATACGGTTTGTTTTTTTCCGTTGACCCGGGAGCTGATGCTACTCTTGGCGGAATGGCGGCAACAAATGCCAGTGGAACGACATCAGTTAAATATGGTGTGATGCGTGATCAAGTCCGTGATCTTGAAGTGGTACTTGCAGATGGTTCGATTATACATACTGGCAATTTGGCGGCTAAATCGTCATCAGGCTACCATCTAAACGGCCTTTTTGTTGGATCAGAGGGAACGCTTGGCTGCTTTACGGAATTGACGTTAAGAGTTTACGGAATTCCTGAGCACGTTATGGCGGCAAGGGCATCATTTCCGACATTGACCCATGCGGTGGAAGCTGTTGTATCCATTTTGCAGTCAGGTGTTCCAATAGCAAGGGTGGAACTTGTCGATGAACCCTCGATGAAGCAGGTTAACCTTTATAGTGATACAAGCTATAACGAAGCGCCTACACTATTTTTGGAGTTTCATGGCAATGAAGCCGGGTTAAAGCAAGACATAGAGTTCACTAAGGAAATAGTAGCTGAACATAATTGTTTCGATATTGAATTTGAAACAGATAATGCTGCCAGGAACCGCCTATGGGAAGCTCGCCATAATCTTGCTTATGCTTATATTCATGGCAATCCTGGAAAAAAACTGATGGTGACTGATGTCTGCCTTCCGATTTCAGAGCTGTCCGGTGCCATTCACCATGCAAGGGAAGCTATTGATTTCCTTGGCCTTACCGGTGGGATCGTCGGCCATGTAGGCGACGGGAACTATCACGTACTTTTAATGATTGATAACAATAATCAAGAAGAGATTAAAAGAGCAGAACAGCTAAATGAACAAATTGTCCTGTATGCCTTAGAACGTAAGGGAACATGTACTGGCGAACATGGTGTTGGGGTCGGTAAACAAAAATATCAGGAAAAAGAACATGGGAACTCATTGTTTGTGATGGAAAAAATCAAAGTGGCCCTTGATCCAAATAATTTATTAAATCCCAATAAAATATTAATGCTAGAAAGAGTGTGATGGAATGAAAGTATTAGAAGCATTAAGCGCAGTAGCCGGAAAATATTTTGCTGTTTGGGTTATCTTAATATCCGTCATTGCTTTTATATTTCCTGAGCCATTTTTGGGATTGGGGGGATTCATTACAATATTGCTTGGCGTTGTCATGTTTGGAATGGGGCTCACTTTGAAAGCAGTTGATTTTAAAATCATCATTACTAAACCACTGCCCGTGATAATTGGAGTTTGCGCCCAGTTTATCATTATGCCATCTGTAGCATTCCTTATTGCTAAACTCATGAATTTGCCAGCCGAATTAGCTGCAGGTCTGGTATTGCTTGGCTGTGTACCAGGTGGAACAGCCTCTAACGTGATGGTATATCTTGCAAAAGGGAATGTACCTTTATCGATAGCTATGACTTCGGTATCAACTTTACTGGCTCCTATCATGACACCGCTGCTTCTGCTTTTGCTGGCAGGACAATGGATGCCTGTTGATTTTTTTGATATGTTTAAGTCCATTGTGCAAGTCATCCTTCTACCGATTGTTTTAGGATTGGCCATTAAGCGGTTTTTCCCAGTAGCAGTTGAAAAAAGCTTGACCGTTTTACCACTTATTTCGGTAGCAGCCATCATTACTATTGTAAGCGCAGTAGTCTCAGGCAACGCAGCTAGCATTGCTGCTTCCGGGTTCCTTATTTTTACTGCCGTGATGCTTCATAACGGATTTGGGTTACTTTTTGGTTACTTAGCAGCAAAAGTGCTTGGACTTGATGAAGTCAATAGAAGGGCGATTTCGATTGAAGTGGGCATGCAGAACTCTGGGTTAGGCGTTGCACTCGCCACTGCACATTTCGGTCCGCTGGCAGCACTTCCAAGCGTCCTGGCTGCTGCATGGCACAACATATCGGGACCAATTCTCGCGACTTACTGGTCAAAAAAACATGCTGGCGACAGTATAGAGGAAGCGCCAGTTCATCCAGTGGAGACCAAGCTTTAATTATTTGTAATTGAAAAAAAATCCCATGCTCCCAGCAGGGATTTTTTTATCTATAAATCCCAGCACTAAGTAAAGGTTTTAACCTTCCACTAACTGATTTTTACCAATTCGCTTAAACGCCTTTTGAAATATTGAAGCAGGTCATAAGAAATGTACGACATCGTAATTATTAGGAGTGTCTCAAATAGTTTTAAGAAAAGATTGTCAGATTTATGATCCATTCTTAGTGCCGATATAATTAAATCAAAAATATCGATGAAGACTACATGAACAATGTATATACCCAGGGCTCTTCCTCCTACTTTAGTAATGAACAAATCCTTCCCCAATGTTTTATTATTTAATGCAAATAAAAAAAGAAATGCAGTTAAAAAGATAGTAGAAATAAAATACTCCCCATGACTTCCCGATAATATCTTTTCTAATAAGTATCCTTCTACCACTTGGATAGTAAAGAAGATTAAAATTAAAGATAAATTGGTTTTGGCTGTTATTGCTCCCGACTTTTTAAAGAATTTATCTTCCGCAAAGAAGAATCCCAAAGTTGTATAAAAAAGACCAATGAATAAAGCATCCCGTGTACTCAGAGGAAGATCATAGAACACCGAATACGATTGTCCGAAAAGACCTAACAAGTTGAATATTAAGCTAATGGGTAAAAGAAGCCATGCTTTTTTTAACTTAAAAAAACCGAATAGAATGATAACACTCCAAATTAATGCGGTTAAAAACCACAATTGGTATCCGCTAGTCCCAGTTCCGTAATATAAAAGGTCAAGAAAAGAAAAATGATTAATGTATTGAGCAAATTCCTTTGGTACATCGGCAGCATCTTTATAAAGAATTAGAACATCATACATCATATAAAAGAAGAGCCAGCACAAATACAGTTTCAAGATTTTTATAATATACCTTTTAAAATAATCAAAGGAATCCCTTTTATGGATCATCTTTTGACCGAACAAATAACCAGATGCAGTAAAGAAGAATGGCACCGCAAACCTTGAGAGGTTATCGAGAATAAATAGACCAATTTGGCTATCCCTAGGGAATACATGAATGACTACAACAGAAAATATGGCAAAAAATTTAATAAAGTCAATCGCGTTATTTCTTTCCATTTGCTCACCCTTTTCATAACACTTTTACTATCATTGGTTATTCCCTATATTATGTACACCAAAGAAAAATTTATTTTTCTCTTTCTGATTCCAATTACAAGATACTGTAAGACTTAATTAATGAACAGCTAATCGTTCAGGAGGGTGGACTGTTTGTAGTAGTAGCTTCACTATACAGATAGTAATCATTTGAATGCCTATGTTCTTGTTAATCTGGCCCTTACAGAAGAAACCCCTGTAATCAAGCCTTTTGACTAAGGGAAATGGGAGACTTTCTGATTACAACTTGCAAATTGATATTTAATTATCATCGCTTGGAGCACTGCACACATGCTGGAGCATAAGTCCTGCTGATCTATTAAAAACATTTAATTTTTGCTGCTCTAAAAGAATGCTTAATAGTTTTGGTAAGACAATGTGATGAAGGGGGAGGAGGTGTTCTTATTTTCTACTTTCTCTATTAACTTGCTCCCATATTAAATTCACTAATTCTTTGCGTCTCATTCAAGTAATTTAAACATTAATTCATCATATTTAAAGCACCAATGCGACGTAGCTGTGTCTGTGTATTAATCATGATTGATGACCTGATTTTATACAAAACATCTTACATTGGACGATGTGAGTCCATCTAATTCCAATTTAATATAAACATGGTAAGTACAAGCAATTTTATGCATATAAAATTCGCATATATCAATAATAAAAAGGAACTTTTTAACTTTGGAAGGAGATGGTTTTATGAAAAAATTATTGCTGATGGGATTTATTTTATTATTTCCTCTAAACATGGTGGCCGGAACAACTAGCGCATACGCTAAGCCACAGGAACAACGTATTAGCCAATCTGAGGTAAACTTCGAAAATGAATTCAGGAGACTTTGGATTGATCATGTATTATGGACGAGTAATTATATAACAAGTGCAACCACCGCTGGAGCGGAGGATCAAACACAGGTATTGGCTAGACTTCTAAAGAATCAGGAGGATATTGGTAATGCTGTAAAGCCAGTATACGGAGAGAAAGCTGGGAACAAACTTACCGAACTGCTTAAGGAGCATATTGTAATTGCGGGGAAGATTGTAGATGCGGCTAAAAGCGGAAATGATGCCTTGGTGAAACAGCTAAACAAAGAATGGTATAGAAATGCTGATGAAATAGCAGCTTTCCTTAGCGGTGCCAACCCCTATTTAAAAAATGAAGATCTAAAAAATTTGCTGTATATACATCTGAAATTTGTGACAAATGATTTAACTGCAAGCTTAGCAAAAGATTGGAACGCAAGAATCGTTGCAATTGACGAAGGGGTCACACATATAATCCTAATGGCAGATACTATCACTGCGGGAGTTATAAAGCAGTTTCCGGATAAGTTTAAATAATAATCTTTAGAATCCTCCAGTAATCTGTTGGAGGATCTTTCATGTTGAGAGATGAAATGATTATGTTTATATAACTGGTTCAATCAAATGCGCGCTGTTGCGTAACTGCATTATTACACTGAACTGCACGGTTACTTTAAGTACATTCCTTGATCGCAGAGATAACAGTTCAAGGCAATATTTAAACATAATATGAAGAAGTTGCTTATTGAACAAACGGGGCATGTTATTTCAAGAAGGAATGAGACTTCGCTTAATTTACCTGTGTAAACAAAACCACCACGGTCATTAAGCATCTGAAAGTTATAAAAGGAAAAAGCCCACAACATTTAGGTTAGGGCTCTTTTTGCTCCTATTTACTGACTTTGGCAGCTAGTTGGCGATTTTTGTGACTACTAATGAGGGATACCTATATGTTACATTGGCAGACGCAGTAATAACTCTAATACTTAGCCTATCGTTTGCGGATAATTGAAGTTGGATTGTTCTTCCTATCGTGTTTCTAGTTTCAACTTGCGATGGTTGACCGCCTGGACCGCCTGAAATACGATTAAAGGATTCAAAAGTACTTTCAAGAACCGGGGTTGTGTCATTGATGAATAACCTGAACTGCACCTCGGTATTAAACGTCAAGTTAGAAGCATTAATCAATCTGGCTGTTAAATCCATGCTAATCTCATAAACCCCAGCAGTCAGAACCTCAATATCAGTATAAGGACCAGGACCGGGAGGAAAAGGAGCAGTTTCTAATAACGGCCCAGTAGTTGTAAAAACAACCTTCTGCCCCAGAGCCGGAGGACTTACCGTAGATACTGTGACAAAATTTCCAGACGGATCGTACAATGACCCATAAGCCAAAGCACCCCCTGGTCCTGGAGGTCCTGGAGGTCCTGGAAGTCCTTGAAACCCTTGAGGTCCTGGAGGTCCTTGAGGTCCTCGAGGACCTTGTTCACTATCCTTACATTTTTTATGATCGTTTTTATTGACGAAATCATCTTTTTTACACTTATAGGTCGTGTCAACAAATCTACGACCTTGAATTGGCTTATCTATTTTACTCACCCTTTTTCTCATTGTTCACTTTCCCAAAAAGTCGAGCAATGAAGATTTTTTTCTGTTTTTTCCGTTTCTCTTTCTGCTTTAATAAGTTTCTATTTCCTCTTTAGCAGAGGATACAAGGGGCCCTATACGTTTTACTGTAAGTGACAGAGATCTATAAGAAACACTTCCACTCACATTTTGAATAAACACAAACACTTTTTCGCCTGCATTTAATTCCACTTGGACGGTCTTACCTATAGTGTTAAACCAAAAAGGTTCTCCAGTTTGACATGTCGATCCTATTACGATTCCGAAAGAGGAACCTGGAATGGGCCCTATGACACTTCAGTTAATCGTGAATAATGAAGTGTCAAGTTCATTAGTAACCACAACAAGGTCGGCACTTATTTCATAGACACCACTTAGAGAGACAGTGATCTCATTTGTTTCCGGATTCGGGATTGTATTTAAACTGAATCCTCGGAAATCAAAATCTATATGACAAAATTCCCAAACGGATTGTACAATGATTAAGCCAAAGCACCCCCTGGTCCTTGAGATCCTGTTTTCCGTAGTGTGATTCTTTGCAACAATTATTATCGTGATCGGCCAAGTTAATCACTCCCTTTCTACACTATATATGCCGATATAAAAAAAAGGCTTGGATTTTTAGTTTGTTTTTTTAAAAATAAGGATCTATTTAAAGCTATATTGAATGGGCTATATTGAATGCGTACAATTAAGAATGATAGCTGAATAACGTTTGGGCAAGTTATTTTAAAGAAGAAGCTGGAATATCGATTTATCAACGTTATGTATATACTGAACATAAAAAACCTATAAATGTGCTTGTTGAAATACCATGAAAATTAACTTCTGAAAAAAAAGGAATACCGAAAAAGACGCAGTTCATTTGTAAAAGGGGAGAGCGTCTTATATATGGAATCGGATTGGTTAACTGAATTAAGAAGCCTCTGGTTCTGCCAATGTACCCGTGTAGCTTAAACTTTCAAGTCTTCCAAGCGAATTCCGAACAATGGATTGTTGCAACTGAGAAATATGATTTTCGTAAAAGAAAGTATTGTCGAATCCCGTTTCGCGTGGAAAATCATGGATTTATAAAACTGAATCACCCTGAGGTATATTTGAAAAAGTTTAGATTCATGAATAGGATATTTGTAAAGATTTGTGAATTATTTCGGGAATAAGGAAATGAATCAAATAATAAACGGTTCAACAAGGATATTTATCAATTAGATAATAATTTTAAAAAGAAAGTCTTGACAGGAATTTAGAATTAATCATAAAAGGAAAATAGAGAATCTAAAACATTCGTAAAAAAGATTTTCCGTATGGATGTCTATATGTCAAATGTAGTCGTTGTTAAAAATGTTTAATAGATGAGGGGTGGTAGACATTAAAGGAAAGAATCATTTTTATTAAACATTTTTCTAGTTTACATAATATATATTATAGGAAGTTGTATTTTTAATGTTTATTTTGTCTCATATCTTAAGAATACTTAACTTAGTGAGACGGGATACGGATTTTTTATATTTAATTTCATTGCCATTATTTATCTATAATTTTTTTATTAATTAGTCATTGTAAACTTATACTTTAAAACTTAAATAAAAATTGTTCCAATTATAATGATTGATCTTCAATTTAAAAATTCGGTCTAAATTCGCAATAAGATTTCTTGGATTTAAGCTAATTTCACATCAGTTACGGTCATTTAAATTTTCTTGATTTATATATTGATTTTTAATTTATCTGCTAATTGTTAACATATTTCGTTTTCAGTCATTTTTATGCTATAGATTGGATTATTCAATTAGTATTTATCATCCTTAGTCATTTCACTCTAAGGATCTCTAATTGCTTGGTTGTGGTAATTAAATCTATTTTATTATTTCCCTTCATGTATAAAACTGAAGCGCCCTCACTTTTACCCTTTTTCCATCCATTCGCTTTAAGGGCCATTGCATATCCATATGGAATGCCGTCTTCTTCAGAAGCCCTTGACCATTCATATCTATTCCCTTGTTCATTAAACTGAACCAATTCAGCATTTTTAGGTACAGGGAATTCATTTAAATCTTCTGTAGCTGTGTATAAAGAAATAGAAATTGAGTAATAAATGATTGCCCCTCCTATTAAAAAAGCAGCTAGGGTAAGTGCACAACTAATCTTTTTCTTCATATTGCTTCCCCTTTCCTTTCCTAAAGACCTATTCAAAGAATAGTTGTCTAATAACCTGTAGTAATCTAAATATCCCTGCTTCATTTACATAATTTGTCATTTTTATTATTCTTATATATAAATTAAATGGCCAAATGAGAAAAATCACGGGTTAACACTTATGAAAAGTTATATAAATATAATTTACCTCAATGATAATTCAAAAGGTTTTTTATCATGCAAGTTCCGCTTTCTACCTGAAATTGATGATAGCTCCTCCATTTAGCCACATAATTACAATATAAGCTTTCATAATTAACCTCATAGCAGCCTTTAGCATGAATAACCTTTAAAAATTGTTTTAAACTTAATGATGCTCAAACCGCCATCGAGTTTTGATGTAAAATAACAAGCATTGACCGCTTTCATTTGTGGAAACAAGAAGTGAATCAATAGGAAGCTGCCATGCGTAATAAGGCAAACCTTCAAATTAAATTTGTATAGAACCACACCTACTTTCAGCAATCAGTTCTTGTTTATCATGAGTGAAATAAAATCGTAAAAGTCGATTTTTACATTTTATATAAAAAGATTTAAAAGTTTCAGGAATCAAAAATGCCAGATAAAATAGAATGGTTTTAAGATCTCAAGCTTTGTTTGATTAAGCAGAATAATAATGTTATGTAAACACTCACGAAAGGTTAATTACCTTTTTGTTTTTTTTGCATTTGAAAGTTTTTATTAAGAAGTTGCTGAAAGTTAATTAGCAAGTAATTGATGGGCTTATGTAGCTTTTTTCTCTTGAATTGGCTTTTCGCGTTAGAGTTATAAATCATTCTTCTGTTATAAATAACGGTCATGCATTTTTGATAAAGTCTATTCTTGACCACCTATGGAACTTTATTTCTAATAGATAAAAGAAGGAACACGAAATCACTATTGATCGCATGTTCCAGTTAGATTATTTATGTTCGAATGGCTTCGATACGGCTTTGGATGAATTCGAACGAGTTTTTTGCTTCTTGGACGATTTGTTTGATCAGTTCATTGACGGTCAATATTTCTTTTATGAGTCCTACGGATTGACCGCATGACCAGATGCCTCCGTCTAAATTTCCTTCAAAGTATACTTTCTTGCTTCTTTGTCCCGTAATTAGCGGAATCAATTCCTCTATAGTGGCACCTTCATTTTCAAGTTTGTCCACTTCTTTACTGACGGCATTTAATGCTACACGCGAAGGACTGCCTATATTCCGTTGGATGACGACCGTATCCGTTTCATTGGCCGATACCATCCACTGCTTCACGTTTTCATGAATCGGTGCTTCTTGCGTTGCCATAAAGCGAGTCCCCATGACGATACCTTCAGCACCGAGTGATAAGGCGCTGATAAGGCCCCTCCCATCCGAAAATCCCCCTCCAGCTATTACTGGTATATTTACAGAGTCAACGGCTCTAGGGAGCATGACAAGCGTTCCTACATCCCCCATGCCTGGATGTCCGCCTGTTTCATTCCCGACAATAATAATCGCATCGACTCCTAATTTCTCTGCAGACACAGCGTTTTTGATGTTCGCTACCTTATGTAACACGGTAAAGCCGTGCTCTTTAAGTCTGGGCATTAAACTTTCTGGGCTTCGGCCACTCGTTTCAACAATTTTCACATCTTCCTCAATTAAAATATCGATGAACTCATCATTCGGGGTTGCCGTTTGACTTGGAAACAGGTTCAGGTTGACAGCAAAGGGTTTCTTGGTCAAAGTTTTCACTTTCCGTATTTCATCACGGAGACCCTCTGGTGTCACCTGTGTTTTCGAAGTGATGATACCAAGTCCCCCGGCTTCTGAAACAGCGGCTGCAAGCGGGGCCCGGCCAACTTGAAACATCCCACCGCAAATGATCGGATATTCAATCCCCAATAATTCAGTCATTCTCGTTTTCATTTGCCATCATACCCCTTTCATTTTTCAAGGATTTCTATAAGTCTGCTTTTCTTACATAATGTACACACGCATGTCTATATACCATACTTATGGAGCCGCTTGTAAAATGTACTTCTTGGAATATCCATCAGCTTTGCTGCAGCAGTGACATTTCCTCTTGATTTTTGTAATGCCTCTATCATTAGATTCCGTTGAATTTTTTCACGGATCGTCAGTTCATTTCCCTTGATGTCATTTTTACCCGGTTCTTCCCATGCAGGGAAATCATCATGCCGTGTAACGGGCTGGGAATGCATGGTATTCAACACTTTAACATAATCAAGAGGTCCTTCTGCTAGTAAGATGGTCAATCGCTGAAGTACATTCTGCAGTTCTCTAATATTGCCTGGCCAATTGTACTCCTTTAAACGGTTCAATAATTCTTCAGTTAATGGAATATTCCAATTATTATTCGAACACAGGTAGTTGACTAGATAAGGAATATCTTCAATCCTTTCCCTTAAGGGAGGTACATGAATGGGGTAAACGTTCAGCCGATAGTATAAATCCTTACGAAAAGACCCTTCATTGACAAGCTCTTCAAGATTACGGTGTGTTGCAGTGATAATGCGAATATCCAATGATATGCTTTTTGTACCGCCGATCGGAACGATTTTTCTTTCCTGAAGAACACGCAGTAAGGCAACCTGCATCGCTGAAGGGATTTCACCGATTTCATCGAGAAAAATGGTCCCTCCATTTGCCTGCTCGAACTTCCCTTTGTGCCCTTGCCGTTTAGCCCCTGTAAAAGCGCCATCAACATATCCGAATAGTTCACTTTCCATTAAATCCTTAGGTATGGCTCCGCAATTTATCGTGACGAATGGTCCTTTTTTGCGGATGCTATTTTCATGTATAGCTTTGGCAATGAGCTCTTTCCCGACACCTGTTTCACCGGATATATACACATTCGCTTCTGTCGGTGCAACAAGCTTCACTTTACGTAATGTGTTATGAAAGGATTCACTAATCCCTCTTTCCCCTTCGAAGGCAAATCGTTCTGAAGGCATGGAAGCAGGAAATAGCCTATTGGCTTCACGACCATGATTCTCCGATAGGAATAAACACTTACCGGAAATCCTATTATCCTCTTTGGATAGAAGCGGATTTTCCTTTACGATTCGATATCCATGATTTAACAGATCGGCCAACGACATACCGATGGATTGAGGAATTTTTTTGCGAACCTGTTTACTGGCGGAGATTATCATTTGTTTATGATTACATACGATAAAAGGCAAATCTGGATAGGTTTCTGCAAGTTCTATCGAGTGCTGGGTCAGTGCCAGCTCCTTTTTATAGGAACGCATTCCCATTTCCTGTTCGATCGTATACGCCAAATTGGCTACCATCCCCAGCATGGAGGGATGAAAATATTCTACTGGACATGATATATCCAAAACTCCCAATATCTTACCGTCTTCATTTAATATGGGCATGGCAGAGCAACTCCATTTGTGCGAGGCAATCGAATAGTGTTCGGTACCTTGGATCATTACGGCTTCACCCGTTTTCAAAGCTGTTCCAATTGCGTTCGTTCCGACCTCACCCTCCGTCCAGCATACACCCTCCACAAAATTTATTTTTCCTGCCTCATCGAGGATTTTCTCGTTTCCGGAAAGTGAAAGGACATATCCATCCGGATCGACCAATAAAGCCATCATTCCAGATTCTTTTATCGATTGATTCATCCTGGATAATTGGGGTGATGCCACTTCTAATAGGAAGGAGTTTTTTTCTCTTTGAATGTCCAATAATTCATCCGTCAAAATGTGTTTGCCTTTATTAAGGTATGGGTTGACTTGATCTTTTTTGCAGCGATACCAGGATTCCATTATTCGCTTGTTCAGACGATTTGAATCGAGAACCCCTTCACTGACAAAGCGTTCCCATATACGTAGATAACAACTGGTGGATAGCATATAATCCTCCTCTAATCATTTGGTTTGAACCTTCATTTGACCAGTCAATCTAGAGGAAAAATACCATGGAGTAATAAAATAGGATGTTTTTCGAGGTCTTTTTAATTATAGTAGATTATGTATTCGCTTACAATATTTAGATTGAGTTTGCAAAAAAAGCATCATGTGATCATTCACATGATGCTTCTCTATTTACCAATATAGCTTATGAAAAAATAACTCCTCCATCAATCATGATGGATTGCCCTGTCATATAATCCGAATCCGGTGAAGCAAGGTAAGAGACGAATTTCGCCACATCTTCTGGGGTTTCGGAGCGTCCCAAGGTTATGGAATCTGTGAACTTTTTAAATGTTTCCCCTTTAGCAAGATTCATATAAGGACCCATTTTTTCATCGATTAAATCCCACATTTGCGTCCCGACAATTCCTGGACAGTATGCATTCACCGTAATGCCGAACTGGGCCAATTCCTGTGCTGCCGCTTGTGTAATTCCCCTAACGGCAAATTTTGTGGCCGAGTATGTACCTAGTAAACTAAACCCTTTATAACTGGCAATGCTGGCAGCACTTATGATTTTCCCGCCTTCTTTCTTTTTCATTTGTTCTGCCGCGGCTTGCAGGCAAAAGAGGACACCATTTACATTTATATTGAAAATCTGTTCAAGATCTTCTTGAGTTACTTCCAATAGAGGCTTTATTTGAGCAATTCCTGCATTTGAAACCATAACATCCAGTTGTCCAAAACGTTCCACAACTTGATTAACCATTTCGAATACTTCCCGTCTATTGCTTACATCCGCTTTAACGGCAAAGCTTTCACGTCCAAGTTCCCTTATCTCATTCACGACCGATTCAGCCGTATCCAGTTTGACATCGTTAATGACCACATTCAATCCATCTTGAGCTAATCTTAATGCAATGGCACGTCCGATACCACGACCTGCACCAGTGACGACTGCCGTCCGTTGACCGCTAGCCATACAAAATCCCCCTTCAGTAAAAAAACTTATTTATTTTAGGAATGCACAGCTTGACCGACTACATTTAAAAGAGCTTCATGTATGGATTCCGACAAGGTTGGATGCGCCGCCACTAAATCTTCCAACATATCTGCCGTTATTTCTGCATGCAGCATGATCGTTCCTTGTCCAATCAATTCTGTTGCATGCTGACCGACAATGGAAAAACCTAGAATTTCATTATATTGTGGGTTCACTAGGACTTTGACCTTTCCTGCCGGTTTATTGGAAAGGGCAGCTTTCCCATTTGCCGAAAAAGCGAATTCACCAACTTTAATTTCACCATATTTTTGACGCGCTTCTTTTTCGGTCAAGCCTACACTGGCAATCTCCGGGGAGGTATAAATGCAGCGAGGGATTGCCCGGTAATTCACTTGTGCAAATTGACCGCAGGCATTCAGGGCCGCCACCCGTCCTTCATGAAAAGCTACATGGGCAAGTTGGATGCCTCCTATCACATCACCGCAGGCATAAATCGTTGGATTGCTTGTTTGCATTCGATCATCCACCGAGATGCCAAGTCGGGAAAAATCAATATCGTTTTCCTCTAAGCCTACTCCGCTCACTCTTGGTCTTCTCCCTATAGATACGAGTACATAATCAGCATGCATTTCTTCCAATTTGCCATCGCCATTCTCTAAATATACCGTTTTACTGGTTGCATTGATGTTTTTGACAGCTGTAGAGGTATGGACCGTAACGCCTTGGTTTTTCAATTCTTCATGCAGAATGCTCGTGGTATCCTCATCTTCCCCTGGAAGCAGCTTTTCCCCCATTTCGATAACGGTAACCTTGGTGCCCATCCTGCTATAAATGCTGGCAAATTCACATCCGATGACGCCGCCTCCGACTATTATCAGGGAATCGGGAATGGCAGGAAGTGACATGGCATGACCACTGTGGATGATCCATTCACCATCAAACGGCGCAAAAGGTAGTGGAATCGGTTCAGACCCCGTTGAAATGATGATCTTACTCGCATCAATCACTTCATTTTCATTTCCGTTCTCGATCCGCAGTCGATTGCTTGAAAGGATAGATGCCCTGCCCTGTATAACTTTTATTTTATTCTTACCCATTAAATATCGAATGCCGTTCACAAGTTTAGAAATGACCTCTCTTTTTCGGTCCTGTACGGTATCCCAATCGACTTCAATCGAATTGAGGGAAAGGCGAATTCCCATTTGCCCGGCATTTTTCACCAAGTCATACGTATCGGCACTTTTCAATAATGACTTCGTTGGCATGCAGCCTTCGTTTAAACAGGTTCCGCCCAATGGCCCATCGACTACCAATATGACCTCCTTATCCTGCTGGGCAGCAGTGATTGCCGCTACATACCCTGCAGGACCACCGCCTATAATAACTATACGATTCAAGACTTTCCCTCCTTTTCTATAAAATAACGGTGATCGGCTCTTCTAAATACCGTTTTAGTGTTTGTAAAAAGGCAGCAGCGGGTGCCCCGTCCAGTACACGGTGATCAAAAGTTAAACTGAGTGGCAAGATCGTTCTCCTCTCCAATTCTTCGCCAATATAAAGCGGGGTATCATAAGCAGTGCCAATTCCGAGTATCCCCGTTTCCGGTGTATTGAGAATCGGCGTAAAATGCTCAACGCCATATGCCCCGAGGTTACTGATAGTAAAAGTGGAACCTTGCATGTCTTCAATTGGCAATTGACCGTCACGTGCACACCGGGCCAACTCCTTCCCCTTATTCGATAACTGTCTTAGGGTACAATTTTCGGCATTTCTTATGACGGGAACAACTAGTCCATTCTCCAAGGCCACCGCTAATCCAAGATGGATAGACTCATACAAAATGATGTTATCTTCAATATAGGCACTATTCATTTTAGGGTGCTCTTTAAGTGAAAGCACGGCAGCCTTGGCAACAAAGTCCGTTATAGTCAATTTTGTTGATTCATATTTTTGCAGCGTTTCTGTAGCCTGTTTTTGCAAAATGACTAGATCAGTGACATCAACTTTCAGCGTTAGCGTTAATTGGGCACTGCTTTGCAAGCTCTCTTTCATACGTTTGGCAATGATGTTCCTCATTCCCTTAACAGGAATCTGCTGCTGACTCTCTATAGCAGGTTTTGGCGGAACTATTCTTTCTTCTGTATTTACCGGGATGGAATCCCTTTTCTCCATTACTTTCTGGACATCTTCTTTAGTGATTCTTCCTCCTGGCCCGGTGCCTTGAATTCTCTCAATGTCAAGATTCGCTGCCTGTGCCATTTTTCGTGCAACCGGAGTGATCATCAATCGATCTCCTATTGGCAAAGTGGGGGACTCTTTTGTTTTCGGCTTTTCTTGTTCATCAATTTTCAACTGGGTCTCTACAGCAACAGGTTCATCGATCTTTATTTTTTCATTCGGATCTCCGATATGACAGATAACGGTTCCTGGAGGTACTCCTTGCCCTTCTTGAACAGCTATATTCAGAATCGTACCTTCCGCTGGAGATTCAATATCCATTTCTATTTTCTCTGAATTGATGCTGGCTATTGCTTCACCTTTTTGGACTGGATCCCCAACAGCCTTACTCCATAACGAAACAGTGCCTTCTTTCATTGCCATGCCCAATTTCGGCATTACCACTTCGACAGCCATATCTAATTTCTCCCTTCATAATGGTTTGTTTTATCCATCATTGGTTTTGTTGCTCCAACCTTTGCAGTTCTATGCGAAAAAGCTGGAGCATGCATCTGGATTTATTTACACTCCTAGAATGGAAGGTTCCCCTAATAATTCTGAAACGGCTTGTATCACTTTTTCTGATGTAGGAAGGTAAATATCTTCAAGCGGTGGAGAAAAAGGGACAGGTGTATGTGGTGCCGTAATCCTCTTGATTGGCGCATCGAGCGTATCAAACCCCTTATCCGCCACCAGTGCGGCAATATCCGTTGCGACACTGCATCTTGGGTTCGCTTCATCGATCACGATCAAACGATTTGTTTTTTCCACAGAGGAGAGAATCGATTCTTCATCCAGTGGTGACAAGCTCCGCGGGTCGACAATCTCAACTTCAATTCCTTTAGCTGTGAGTTTTTCAGCAGCCTCTATCGCGGTGTGAACTTGTTTACCGATGGCAACGATCGTCAAATCCGAGCCTTTCCTTTTCATTTCGGCTTTGCCGATTGGGATTGTATAGTAGCCTTCCGGAACCTCTCCAACCATGTTGTATAGTGTTTTATCTTCAAAAAAGATGACAGGGTCATTATCTTCAATGGCTGAAAGTAAAAGCCCTTTTGCGTCATAGGGGGATGAGGGAACGACGACCTTCAATCCTGGAATGCTGGTGAACAAGGCATAAAGGCTTTGTGAATGCTGTGCTGCAGCCCTGAACCCTGCGCCATGCATCGTACGGATCGTCACGGGAACCTGTGCTTTACCGCCAAACATATAGCGGAATTTCGCACCTTGATTCAATACTTCATCCAAACAGCTGCCAATGAAATCGTTGAACATTAACTCGGCTATCGGTCGCAAGCCTGTCGAAGCGGCTGCCATTGCCGCTCCCATATATCCTGCTTCAGCAATGGGTGTGTCAAGAATTCTATCCCGGCCAAATTCTTGAACCAATCCTTTCGTGACACCTAAGACGCCACCCCATGCTTCGTCATCCTGCAAATGATCGACCTCTGCACCGCCGGCTACATCTTCTCCCATAAGGATGACATTCTCGTCTTTTCTCATTGCCATGGCCATTGCTTCATTTATTGCCTGCGACATACTGATTTTTCTACTCATCTCAATTCCTCCTTTTATGGTTTAATAAGATACATAAACATCGTTTAATAAATCAGACGCTTCTGGATATGGGCTCTCTTCACTGAACTTAACTGCTTGTTTAATAGATTCCTCAACGGCATTCTCAAGAGAAATCAGTTCTTTTTCCGCCAGCAGATTCTGATTCAGTAAGTAATTCCTAAATAGGGCAATCGCATCTTTCTCTTGTTTATGTTCCTTTTTTTCTTGTTCCTTTTTATATTTCTGTGCATCTCCCTCGAAGTGGCCATAATTACGATAAGTAACGCATTCGATCAATGATGGGCCTTCTCCCATGCGAGCCCTCTGAACGGCTTCTTCAGCAGCCTTATACACGGCCAATACATCTTTCCCATCCACCCGGACACCCGGGATATTGTAGCTTATCGCCCGATCGGCTATCGTTTTACAGCTAGAAGCATAGTTGAAAGGCGTGGCTTCTCCATACCCATTATTTTCAGCGATGAATATTACGGGCAGCTTCCAGATTGCCGCCAGATTTATCCCTTCATGGAATGTCCCATGATTATTGGCACCATCACCAAAAAAACATACACTAACATGATCGGTCTTTTTATACTTGGCAGTTAATGCTGCACCGCATGCGAGCGGAAAGCCTCCGCCGACTATCCCGTTTGCACCTAACATCCCCTTGTCCAAATCGGCAATATGCATTGAACCGCCTTTTCCTTTGCAAAGCCCGGTCACTTTCCCATAGATTTCAGCCATCATCCCGTTTAGGTCGCATTCTTTTGCAATACAGTGGCCATGCCCCCTGTGAGTGCTTGTAATGCTATCCTTTTCGGATAGGTGGGCACATACACCAACAGCAACCGCTTCTTCCCCTGCATATAAATGGACAAACCCAGGTAAAATCCCTTTTGCAAAAGATTCATGAACTTGGTCTTCGAATTTTCTGATCTCCAGCATTTTCTTGTACATCCAATAAGCCTTGTCCTGTGATAACTTCATTTCATTCGATTGAACCGTTTCCATTTTTCAGCCCCCAATCAGTAATAGCGAGTCAATCTTATATAGTGCAATTGCCGTGCCAAAAAGGGAGGCGGTAAAATTAGGACTTTAACTATTTTCAGCAGAAACAAAACGAGACAAAATGAGATTGGTGTCTCGTTTTGTCTCGTTTTGTTTAAAATATACGATCCGAATTCACTTATAACTGAAGTTCAAAGATGGTTTGAATGTGGAAAGCAGCCTGCTTAAGCTTAAGGAATAAGCTCTTTATACACCTTTTATTTAGGTTTCAGTATTTACTAACATTTAATTTTGTTAAATAGTTAGAGAGGAAGGACCTAGCTAGTAAACTATCAAGCTTAACGTAAATTTTTAAGCGCAGAGCTCCATGCAATTGTTTGATCTAGCATTGCATGGACATTAACAAGGTGTAAATCAGCTGGTTTAAACGTTTTGAAGTTTTCAAAGTCTGTAAATAGCGATAATGTTGGATTTACACGAACGTCCGCAATTAGTAATTCCCCTAATATGCCACGCAAATGTTCGGCTGCACGGGCTCCGCCAGTTGAACCATAGCTTACGATGCCCGCAGCTTTGTTGTTCCATTCATCACGTGCGGAATCAAGTGCGTTTTTTAATGCCCCTGTAATGCTGTGATTATATTCTTGTACGATAAACACAAAACCATCCAAGCTAGAGAGTTTTTCTGACCAAGCTAATAATCCTGGTTCTTTACCAGTGCCTTCTCCAAAAAACGGCAATTTGAAATCTGCGATATCGACGATTTCATAAGTTGCATCTTCTCGTTTATCTGCTATTTCTTTAACCCAATTTCCCACTTGCGGACTTACGCGTCCTATTCGTGTGCTTCCTAAGATAATTCCAATTTTTAATTTTTCCAATGTTTTCTCCTCCTCGTAAAAACTGACTGGCCAATTAATTGTTTTAAGAATATAACCATGATAAGATGATGGATTTACATATTTTCAATCTCTTCCACTAACGTGTAGTACCCACCTTCTGTATCTTCAATGAGATGCTTTATTTTGTTAAGATGTTCTCTGAATTCACTTTTTTCTAACCAATTTTTATGAAAATCAATACTCTCAAAGGTCGTTACCATAATTGCCTTATCATTATCTACAGAACGATGCCAACGGCTGCTGATCCAACCGGGAACACCTTGTGATCCCTTCTTGAAATTGAGCAGTTCTTCAGCTTGGATAGCAACCAAATCATCTAGTTTGCCTGGTTTAGCTGTAAATACATTAATCCATACTATTGTATTACTTGATTTCATATTCATAATCTCCTGTCTTCAATCTATTTTTAGTTCATTAAAAATTGGCATTTCCTTTACAATCACCATGGTATGTCAGCACTGACTGTCATTATACTTATTCAAAAACTAGGGAGTCAAAGCCCTAGTAAATGTTTGCACACTCTCCATGATAAATGCCTCCAGGGACACGGTTGGATAGTTCTCATCGGCATCCAGATTGTTCATAAAGGCACCAAAATTCATCATCATGAACGACAACGCCTGAAGCTCTGGGTCTGTGGGAATAAGCTTTCCTTTTTCATGCATCGTGTTAAAATAGTTTGTCAAAATATCCAATAACTGTCGGGGATGCTTTTGTGTTTTTTCTCTAAAACCAGGTAAATTGCCTTCCTCCTTGATACTTATCATAATCATTTTCCGGTTACGATTCATGATTTCATGATATGTTCGACTGATCAGTAGTAAATCTGAATGCAAATCCCACACGATTTGCTCTTCATTAAAAAGTTTGGTCATCTCTTCAGCATAATGATATCGGTCAAATGCCGTTTCTAAAAGATTTTGCTTGCTTCCAAACCGACGGAATAGTGTTTTTTCACTAAAACCTGCGGAACCAGCAATTTCCTGAGTAGAAACACCATTGTACCCTTTCTCTGCAATTAGATCGATTGCCGCCAACAGCAGCTTATCATCGGTACTAAGCTTATTACTGCTACTCATGCTCTCACTTCCTCCGAATGGACTGTCAGTACTTACTGACTTTCCATTTTATTCTATTCATCTGTTTTTAAATTGTCAAGAAAATATTTCCAACAGTACATTTTATTTTTAAGATTGAACGGGAAAAGGTGCACTATACGTATGAGAGTCATGGATGGCATATGGCATAACCTTCTAAAATCAAAGACCAGTATCCAGAAATGGAGAAGTTGCTCGTTGGAGAATCATCTCTAAGTTCAATCAAGAGAAATTTAAAAAGACGGAGCTTTTTGCTCCTTCTCAGTTTGTAGACAAAAGGGGTCTATTTAAAAATTAAAACAAAGTTGATTGGAACGGAAGGTACGAGACTCCTCCGGGAAAAGCGAGTCCAGGGGAGACCCCAGAGGCGCAATGGCGCAGAGGGCGGACCGCCCGCGGAAAGCGAGTGCCTTGAGTGGAAATCAACGTATAAATTACACAAAACACTAAAAAAACTGTAGATAAACTCGATATTCATCGAGATTGTCTACAGTTTGAGATGAAGCTTTTTGCTCCGCCTGAATTCTAGAATATTTTTTTCTCATTCAACTCGAGTGCCAATTCTTTAAAAAACTGTAGCGATTCTGGATTTCCCATGGAGTCTGCATTCACTACTTTATCAAACTCGAAACCTAATAATACTTTACGTATCGGGACTTCCATTTTCTTTCCGTTCAACGTTTTAGGAATTTGTCCAACGACATGGATTTGGTCAGGGATAAAGCGAGGGGATACATGCCCCCTGATTTGTTCCTTGATTTTTGCCGTCAATGGAGCATCCAGACTTTCCCCGGGCTTAAGGACTACGAACAACAGCAGTGAGGAACCGCGGCCAAGCACTTCCCTATCAATGACTAGGCTTTCCATTACCTCGTCTATCGCTTCGACGACCCGGTAGATATCGCTAGTTCCCATCCGTACACCAGAACGATTGATGGTCGAGTCGGAACGTCCATAAATGATACAGCTGCCCTTGTCATCGATCTTTATCCAATCACCATGTTTCCATATGCCAGGATACGTATCGAAATAACTCTCGTAGTATCTTTTCCCATCTTGATCATTCCAGAAATAAAGCGGCATGGACGGCATCGGTTTCGTAATGACCAATTCACCGACTTCATTAATCAATGTTTGACCATGCTCATCAAAGGCTTCCGCACAAACACCCAATGCCCTTCCTTGTATCTCTCCGATCCTCACGGGCAATGTTGGAACACCGCCCACAAATCCGGCACATACATCGGTCCCGCCACTGGATGAACTGAGCCAGATATCCTTCTTGACATTTTCATACACCCATTTATAACCGTCTCCAGATAATGGAGCTCCAGTTGAAAAAAGAGCCCTCAATTTCGATAAATCATATTTTCCCAGGGGCTTGTTTCCTAACTTCATGGAATTCGTAAGGAATGGTGCACTTGTTCCAAAGAAAGTCATGCCTGTATCTTGCGCCAATTCCCAAAGAACATCCATATTCGGAAAAGAAGGGCTGCCGTCATAAAGGACGATGGTCCCTTCATTAAGCAAACCACCCATAAGGAGATTCCACATCATCCAGCCTGTCGTCGTAAACCAGAATACGGTATCCTCGGAAGTCATGCCTTGATGGATTCTTGTTGATTTGAAATGCTCTAACAATATACCGCCATGCCCTTGTACAATCGGTTTTGGCATCCCGGTTGTACCTGATGAATAGAGAATCCAAAGCGGATGATCGAAAGGAACACTTTCAAAAGATAATTCCGCCTTTTCTTTTAATAGGTCATCCCAAGGAACTGTATCTGCCAGATTCACTTCCAAAATCTTTTTTTCTATGTAAGGAACCAGCACGGTATGCTTGACAGTGACCAATTCCTGTTTAAGCTGGGAGACGACTGATGTTTTATCATATACATTTCCATTGTACTGATATCCATCAACCGCCAGTAATACAACTGGTTCAATCTGTTTGAAACGATCTATGACGCTTCTTGCCCCAAAGTCAGGTGAACAACTGGACCAGATGGCACCTATGCTCACTGTTGCCAAGAAAGCTATCACCGCTTCGGGTATGTTTGGCATATAGGCAACAACACGGTCACCTGATTTCACACCAAGTTTCCTTAATGAATGGGCGACAGATGCCACTTTTTCTTTCAGCTCTTTCCAGCTAACCTCTTGCTGCCTGATATGTTCGGAACGAAAAAAAATCGCCGTTTTCTCTTCTTGATCATTCAATAATGCATTTTCAGCGTAATTAAGCCTTGCCCCCTCGAACCATTTCGCACCTGGCATGGATTGCTCCGCTAAAACCCTGTCATATGTCCTGCCGGCTTTTACATCACAATAATCCCAAATTGAAGCCCAAAATTGCTCAAGTTCATCTACCGACCATTTCCATAATTCATGATAGTCATGAAATGTTAAACCTTTCTTTTCTTTTAACCAATTCACATATTGAGTCAATACCGTTTGCTCGATTTGTTCCTTTGTCGGTTCCCAAATGATTTGTCCATCTGTAAGCGATTTCATGCAATCATCTCCCTTAGGTATCAAATGCGTCATTGAATCATTTCATAATATTGGTAGTTTACTTAAATTGTAATCTATGAGTTTCAAAACTGTCAATTTACACTAAACTCAATTAGGCTCGTATTGATGTATGGGCAGGTTAATGGAGAAACATGTCCCTTTCCCTTGCACACTTGACACATGTACCGTACCATCCATGCTTTTGATAACGCTATATGAAACCATCATGCCCAACCCCGTCCCTTTATTTTTTGTCGTGAAGTAAGGCTCACCTAAACGGTATATCTGTTCCTGTGTCATTCCAATTCCCTGATCTTGGATTTTAATTTGGATGGTGGAGGCAGCGCGAATTAAATCTATGTATATTTCGCCAGCATGGTCCATCGATTCTATGCCATTCTTTAGGATATTGAACAAGCACTGCTGGAATTTCTTCCTTTCCCCCATGATAGAATAAGCTCCATCTTCGATTAGTGATAACTTCAATTCTGTTCCATTATTGTTAGCAAGGGGTTTTATGCTGTTCACGACATGCTGAATTTCCTCCGATACCCTTAATCGCTCCGTGTTTTCAGGGCTTATGGAAGCAAATGTCAAATAGTCATTAATGACATCCGTGGCCCGATCCAATTCCTTCAGTGCAATATTTGCATATCTGACCTTTGTATGGGAAGAAACGTCTTCGCTTAACATTTGTATATATCCCCTGGTAACTGTAAGGGGATTTCTGACTTCATGAGATATGCTAGCAGCCAGATGACTAACGATTTGCAATTTTTCCGCTTTCACTAATTTTTCGAGAACCTGAAAATTAGTGAGGATGACCTCCCATAGTAAGATTACAACAACAATTCCAATGACTTGGATCGTGAAGTATTGTTTCCATAGACTTATGCCGATAGTAAGTTCAAATACTACTGTTGAAATAAACTGCGTGAGAATATGTACAATGAAGATTAATGATATACCGATGATAATTTTTTTACTGACAGAGAGTTTCAAATAGTATTTAGATATAAAAAACAAGGAAACACCCACTAGTGGAAAAGTGATGCATGATATATAAAATCCATTATCACCCCCTGATAAATAGCGGATAACAAGAGTGATGACTATCAATATGATTCCTAACCGATAGCCTCCATATAAACCGCCTAACAGAAAAGGGATCCATCTAAGGTCCCAAACAAAATCCTCTTCTATAACAACGGGAAATAGCATGCATAGAACAAGTGAAAGAATAGGGAAAATCGATAGGAAGGATCCTTTTAATGCATCTAAACGGTATACGTACTTCACTAGATAGCTCATTTGCAATAAAAAGATCGGAAAAAGGATAAGTAAAAAGTTAATCAGTAAATCTTTGGTCATAAGATTCATTTTTACACCGAACTTTCGATATTTTTCGAAGATTTAGACAGGCATATCAATCATATCAAGATAGATAATGATAAGCTAGTTAAATTATTATGAGGTAAATAAAAGTTACCTCTTCCGCCATCCAGGAAAGAATTTGAGGTAATGTTATATAAAAAATACCCGTTCTTAAAGAACGGGTATTTTTTTCATATTGGTAAAACTGTTGAATTTTCTAAGAGAACAATTTTCAATTAGTATTAATGGGGAGATGTAAACTCTATTGATTAAATTATCGACTGATGGGTAAAAAGGATCAGTCCACTGAATATCGAAAATTTTTCTTTCAGAAAAGCGTCATATACAGAAACCCTTTTTAGATATAGAAGTGAGATGTTACAGTTCATTCACTCTTCTGGTTCTTGAATGTTTTCCCATCATGATAATAAAGTTCAGAACCTAGATGAACATTGTCATTTTCTTTCAATTTATGAATAAGCTCTTTACTTTTTGTTTTATCCATTTCTTTATACCAGGTTCCTAGTGGATATAGAATAGCGATCGGACCATGCTTGCATTGGCCGTTGCATAATGTTTTTGTTGTGTGAATCTCCTTTTGTAGTTCTAAGTTTTTCAATTCCCCCCTAATCGTCTCTGTTACTTCTTCTGCTCCATTTTTCGTGCATGTTTTCCCGTTGCAAATTAATAGATGTTTGCTAACCCCATCTAAGTTCATATAAATTCCCCATTTCCTTTTTATTTGACCTCTATAGCAAATCGATAGCTATTGACTTTATCATAAAACTTAAATTGATCCTCATATTTTTATCGACCTCAAACTCTATCGGACTAACCTGATGACAAGGTTTCCGGGTTTACTATCAACAAACGCATTATAAGAGTATTCAGGCAGGTCGAATTTCAGAGAATAAACGCCATTTCCTTTTTCCACAGGATGTATGGAAACAATGGTAAACTATACCCCGGTAAAGTATATGTTACTCTAAAAGAAATCGTGCTACAATTCGCACGTTCTTTTTTTAATGTTATGGTACATGTCTGGATTAAATTCCACTTCAACGGTTCTTTTCTCTACACTACCTTCAATCGGTTTATTGCACTTGCCATAAAACACAAAAAAGCCAAGCGCCGTTTCAGGGACTTTCTAATCCTATTTTCTCCCGAATTCCAGAAAAAATATAGGTTCTATAAGTGACAGAGAATTGGAATATGGTTTAGCGGCACAAAATAAGAAAAATGAAGAAAAACTCTGTTGAGACTCATCTCCACAGAGTTTACTTCAAATCATCAGTTAGCTTTCAACTAGGGTGGCAGGGCACCTTCCCTTTGATTATGTGTGAATAGTACTTTTCGTGCCTCCTTATTTTGCAATTGAATCCATATAAATGTTTTGTTCTAGTTTTTCCCCACACTCTAGAAGTCTTACATGTGTACGGAAAAAAGACTACACCTAATCATGCCCTTAAAACGAAAACACAAATTTATGTTAGAAAAAGAACAGGAAAAAACACTGAAACGATCATTTCAGTGCCATCAAAAAATATTTGAATAAGAATTAATAAAGAGCTGATTTTGCGAGCGTGGTGATTGTCGCATCATCCATCGGAGGATTATGGAGTCCTGCGCGTACATCCCTATAGTAGCGTTGCAGGGGATTGTTTCTTTGTAAACTTTTGGCTCCGACGACTCTCATCGCTTTATCGACGATGGAGATCGATTTGTTGACGACCGATAACTTAACTGCCCCCAATTGCTTCGATAATTCATCATGATCTTCAGGCTGCCGCACCCATTTTTCTGCGACAGAGTAGAGGAAATGGTGTGCTTCACCCAATTCCAGTTCCATCTCCCCAATTGTACGTTGCACATTCGGAAGGTCCCTGATTGGTCCTGGCAAGCTATTCGGAGAATAGGTTTTCGCAAATTCGACTGCGTAATTTCTGGCAGCCACTGCGATTCCCAAGTAGCAAGCCGGTATATGTAATAGCCACGCTTCAGGTTTTCTTTTTTCACCAGGATTGCTTTTCATGACATAATACTTTTCAGGCAGGCTGACATCATTTAACACCAGATCATGACTTCCTGTCCCCTGCATGGAAATCATATCCCAAGTTTCTTCTATACTTACACCCTTTACATCACGATGAACTAAAAATGTGCCAAGTCGCTCATCCTCGGGAACCCATGCCGTTACGAGAAAAATATCAAGGACAGGAGAGAGTGTAGTAAAAGTCTTTCTGCCATTCAAATTCCATTGATTACCCTTTTTGATCGCGATGGTTTCCGGGCGGCCTCCGCGCGTCGGACTCCCCGTTCCAGCCTCAGATGCTGCCGTATTGATTAGTGCACCTTTCGACACTTCATCATACAATTCTTTCATGACTCCTTTTTCCCAAGGTCTCTTCTCCGATAAGGAAAGTACCGTTCCGACATGCCAGCCTATTCCTAAGGCTGTTGGGCCGCAATATTGAGCTATTTTTTCTTGGCATAGGAGAAAATCATATAAGGAACCGCCATATCCGCCATGCTCTTTAGCTAAAGTTAATTGGGGGTATCCGAATTCCTTTAACTCCTGAATGTTTTCATAAGGAAATCCCTTTGAATCATCAAGTGCCTCAGATCGGTCGGTAAAGGACTGAATCGCCGCCTCTAATTTTTGTATATATTCTTTTTGCTTCTGTGATTGAAAAAACGACATGAAGATCATCCCTCCTCTAGTAAACAAAAATCTTGAACCATCCAGCTGAAGAAACAGAACGGCTAACTCCACTTTATCATATCACCTTAGTGTAGTTTATGGTTCAAATCTCAGATTAAGAGTCAATGTCTTCATTTTTATATTCTTTGTTCGCGTTCTTGTATGCCTCCTTCGCCTGATCAATATTCTTGTTTTCGAGAAAGTAAGCTATCGCGGCTTGCCCGATTCCATAAGTGACGGCACCCGCTACCGCACCGGAAACGACTAGACCAGCTCCTGGAATGAAACGGACTGCAGCCCTGACACCTTCCCTGACAAGGAGTCCGATGCCAACATTGATTCCTAACGCTGCAATGAATTCACTTGCCGTTTTCGTATTGATTTCTTTATCCGCGATAAAACCAATCACCACAATCATCAAACCCTGAATGCCGGTCAAAATGGGGAAATCGGCAAAAGGTATTGGCTCTGCACCTATTAAACCTGCGATTGCCGTAAACGTTCCAACTATCGTCCGTGCGAATTTTTTCTTTACGAATTGGCTCTGCATCGCTTTGGCTGTCTTCAGCTTCGCTTCACTGGGTAAGGCCTCAATTAAGTAATCAGAAAGCAAATCTATGTTCCAACGCATATCATATTCAATATTTCCGTTTTCATCAAAATCAATATACGAACAAGTAGGGATAATGTTCAAAAGTGGTATTTCACTATCTTTAAATCGTTTTGACATCAAAGCGATGGCTTCATCAATATTCTTTTTTTTCTTAGGATTGGCATCAAAAGGTACTTGTTTATAATGTGGCGGATCTAGTTCATCCACTTGTGTGACCACACAGATGACAGGTACCTCATAATGGTGATTCTCTTTAACGATCTTGCGCAGCTTATTCAATTCTTGTAAATCTTCTTCAATACGTGAATCCGCTTCTTTTGCTTTAATCAAGAAAAGAAACACATCAGGCTGTTCTTCAGTCACCGCTTTTATCAATTCATCCAATGGTGTATCTTCCTCGAACTCTTCCGTAGGAGCTTCACTCTCACCCAGCCCGCGTGAGTCCAGCAAACGAATTTTGGGTTCGGCATCACTCGGGTACCATAACCATTTACCCTTACCCGTTCCAGATTTAACGGAACTGACATATTGCCGTTCCTGACCAAACATCGCATTGATCAGTGAGGATTTTCCAGACCCTCTTCTACCGACAAGAGCAATTCGCGGTTCCCTTGCATCAACAGTCATCGTTTTCAGCTGTAAGAGCTGGTCGAGCATTTTGGTCTTTTTCGATTGTGAAATTGGGAGCTTATCTACCTGGCCTTTAATGAAACTGAATATGCTTCCCATTTCATCTTGTTTTTCCGCCATCACTCATTCCCCCTTTTTAAGAAGTGTATTAAGTAACATTTACCCTTGAACGATTCAATTTAAGCATGTAACTTCATTCTCCTTGCAAATTAAGGGGCTCCATTTTGGTCTAATCATTTAACTCTTTTCTTTTAAGAACATAACGACACTGGCCATGTATTTTTGAATTTCCTGGACTTGAAAGGCCGCAGAATCCGCAATCTGTTTGTAATGATGCTGTCCTTCATCGGTTATTCGTAAATACCGTTTAGTTCGTTTTTCACTTTCCCACCTGCCGACAAGCAGGCCGTTCTCTTCCATTTCATGAGATAAATCGTATAAATAGCCATTTGAAGCGATCCAGCCGAACTGATTTTTAAGCAGATCGCCAATTTCCCCCATATAAATGGGTTTCTTAGTGAAAGCGGCTTTTAAAGTTACATAACGGACAAGGTCCTTCACCGATATTATTTTCGAGAAATAAGACCTGTATTCTTCTGGAAGCTCATTTACAACCGGTGGGTTTTCACCAGATCCCCTTAAATCGAACATGAAGCGATCAATGACCTTTTTCACTTCGGAAAACCGTTCCAGGAAATTTTCTTGATACCATATGTAAAGCTCTTTGCCTTTTTCCGTTATTTGATAATAATTTCTTCCCTTATTCGTATATAATGATAAATGATTGGATTCGACTAGCGTATTCGATATTTTACATAAATAGTCATAGCTATGCACTTTTCCAGTGAACGTATTTTTCAGGTCCTGATGAATCGCCCTTGGATAATTCGCTTTTATCCTCAAAGAGTGAAGTAAGAAAATCGTTAAAAATTCGCGCTGGCTCAACCCCACGGTTTCTACCGTCGCAGACAGTTTCTCCCCTTTCTTCACAGTCATTCCCCCCTTAATACTGTATATAATTAAATATTTCTTCCTTCCCCTTATTATCCTGTGCTGCCACATAATAGTAAAGTTTTTAATGCCAAACTGCCTAGTACTAATTTTTTGGATATGATCTATTGTGGGATAGGAGAATTCCGAATATTCTGTCGAGGTTTATTATGAAATAGTTTAAAACAAAAAAAGAAACGGCCTATGATAAGGTCGCTTCTTTTTTTGCTTACTGTTCCGTTAAAATGATCGGATCTTCTTTTGTAATGACGAGGGTATGTTCATATTGGGCGGAAAGCTTTCCATCTGCCGTTCTCGCCGTCCAGCCGTCTTGGTCCATTTTCATATGCCATGTTCCTGCATTCAGCATAGGCTCAATCGTGATGACCATGCCCTCTTTTAAACGGGCACCTTTACCTGGCTTACCATAATGTAATACGGTAGGGTCCTCATGCATGGTTTTGCCGATTCCATGTCCTGTAAAATCGCGGACAACAGAAAACTTTTCACCTTCTGCATAAGACTGGATTGCATGCCCAATGTCCCCGAGACGATTTCCTGCCCGTGCAACTTCAATGCCTCTATATAGAGCATTCTTGGTTACATCCATTAAGCGCTGAGCTTCTTCGGAAACTTCCCCGACTGCATATGTCCAAGCTGAATCCGCCAAACCTCCGTTAAGGTTCACCACCATATCGATCGTGACGATGTCTCCCTCTTTTAAGGCTTTCTTTTGCGGAAACCCGTGACAAATCACATCATTCACTGAAGCACATGTTGCATATTTATAACCGTTATAACCCTTTTGTTCAGGTGTAGCACCATGCTCTGCCAAGTATTGATCGACAAATTCCTCGATTTCCCAAGTCGTGATACCCGGTTTTATCATTTTTGCAATTTCTCTATGCGTCGCAGCAAGAAGTTTGCCTGCTTCATGCATCAAATTTATTTCTCGTTCACTTTTAATGGTTATCATGTAAAATCCTCTTTCGTTTTATAACTTATCTGCTTGAGACTCCTTATTTATCATATGCCTTTTTTTATATAAAAAGCAACCAAAAACCCGGTAAAAATCACCGGGTTGATTAATTCATGAAATTTTCTGTACCTGTAATTCTGATAAAATAAGCAAAATTACAAAACCCTAAAAGAGATCCAGCGATTACTTATTACGCGATTGAATATTCCAGGGGTGAATTAACTGGAACATGATAATTCCCCTGTGACTTATGGTCTTAATAATTCTATATAGGCCCGTGTGTATTAATTGGGTACAGTTTCCCATTCATTGCAAATGAAACTCTTCCTGTTTCCTCTGATACTACCAATACAAGGGCATCACTCCGTTCAGATAAACCCAAAGCAGAGCGGTGCCGTGTTCCCAGTTTCTTTCCCCCGGTTGACATGTCTGAAAGCGGAAGGACATTTGCTGCGGAAACAATCTGATTTTGACTAACCAAAACGGCACCATCATGCAGTGGATTTCCAGGAAAAAAAATCGATTCCAATAAAGAATGGGTTAACTCCGCTCCTATAGAAATACCGGGTTGAATCAATGAATCAAGGGGATCTCCCCGTTGAATCACAATCAACCCGCCATGTCTCAAATTCGATAAATTTTGAACGCAAGTTGATAATTCAGGATATTTGTCCGTAAATGGTGACAAATAACAGTTTAAATAAAATGTTGCTGCTTTCATATCAATGTATATGAATTTATCCTTTATTTTCTCGAAATTTCCAAGAAGACAATAATTTTCATCACCCATTGCTTCTAAGTTATCCTGTAATGCCGATATTACTTGGCGTATCTCCTCTTTTAACGTTTGTTTCATTGGTGAAAAATCACAATGTCCATTATTCACAGGCATGCACCTCCCTTTAATTATTTGACTCTTTTTTTGAATGGATCTTAATTCCCACTAAAAGACCATGCTTATTTTTCCTAGCTCTATTTATCCCTTTTTAATAATTATGAATGTACTTAAAGTTTGTCTTCACGATAATTAATTATTCATCTTTACTATAAATCAGCAGTGACTTCACATTTTTTTATGTCATATGGACAAGGTAATAGAATAGATATATTAATGACCTGTTGATAGATATCCTATAATAAGAGGTGGTATTAGATGCCTTATGTAACAGTATTAGACCAAGGAACGTTTGAAGTTGAAATGGGAAAAAAATTAGTATTGGCATTGGAAGATAACGGGATAAATATTCTCCACCGATGCGGTGGGAAAGCTAAGTGTACAACTTGTAGAGTGGAAATATTGGCAGGTGATTTTTTGGAGGTTACACATAAAGAAAAAAAGGTCTTTGAGGAAAAAGGAATGGAAGATCATTTGCGTTTATCTTGTCAAATTTACGTGAATGGAGACATAACCATTCGGCCGATCAAGACGGTTGAGAACTCTGGACTTCCTGCTGGACCAAGGCCTGAAGACTAAATGTTTCATAAAGAGTGTAGTTTGATCAAAAAACATCAAAACGACTAAAAATATTTTTTCTAGTCGTTTTGATGTTTTTTATCTTTAGCTAAATGATTTACTTCTTTTCCATGACCGCAAAGTAATTATCTTCATTATCAGCAAAATTGAAGACTCTTCCAGATGGCATATTTACAAGTTCTCCCACTTTGATATTCTTCTCCGAAAAGTCTTTATATAATTCATCAAGATTATCCGAGTAAAACATTAATGAAGGTGTAGCAAGATTTAATTCAGGCTGCATTTTAGCAATGAATTCCTTATTATGCAGGATGATGCTCGTTTGTGCATCCTTTGTTGGTGCTATTTCAATCCATCTTAACCCTTGGCCGTTATCTTCTTCAGAAATTACGCTAAATCCGAATTTTTCCTTCCAAAATTTCAATGACTCATCTTGGTTATTAACATATAACATAATTTGACCGACTTTATTAATCATTGGCTTCTCTCCCTTTCTGCTGGTTCCGTTATTAATTGAATCATTTATGTATAAGCATCATGCTGGTTGGGAAAATATAACTGATTAAATCGTATATTAAATGACAGATTTAATCAATATATACAAAAATTGAATTTTTCCTCTTTTGGGAAGGTTTTTGAAAACCAACACAATTGTTTATGCGGATATCTCTTACGAACTTTGCTTAATTGTTTCTTCTACATATTCCAAGAAATCTGTATGTGCCGGATTCCCTTCCAGATGTTGAGCTACCACAGTCAATGGCATTATAACTCTATCTCTCTTTTTGGAGTAAAGAACCGTCTCTGTTTTAATGCCCCTATTCACTTCATCAAGTGCAGAAGAAAAATGATATACAGAATCATATTCATACCATTTTATAATCTTGATTTATATTCCTTTTTATAACTTCTCCAATATACGCACCTATCCGAACCACAAAATTATCAAAATGATTATTTAAAAGTTCCCTACCCATTTGAGTAGTGCTTAATCTTTTCGTATAAGCATCTATATAACGAATGCTTTCAATAGTAATATCTAAATTTCTCTTTGTTAGGTTCTCTTGATCCCAAGTATCGACTGACACATCCTGATACATTAATTTCGCAATGCCTTTTAAATCATTTTTTATTAATTTAGTTTTATTTAATGAACCGAACATATGACATTTCCCCTTTTTACTTAATCTATTGGTTAATTATATATTAATGGAATTGCTCCATTGTTTATTAAAAAAAGCTATGCAATCTTTATATACAGAAATTTGCAGGACTTTTCTATTTTTCACAGAACTTCTATACAGAGTATTTCTCAAAGGAGAGTGAAAATGGTGGTTCTATCGAAAGAGGGTTTGTTAAATATATTGGAAGGCAACAGGAGCTTGACGTTGCGGGTGGTTGAAGCTTTCCCTGAAAAGGAATTGTTTCATTATACACCGGCCGGGAAGCTTCGCCCTTTCGCAGAGATGGTTAAAGAAATCATGAACATTGAAACTGCATATATGCGTGGAATTGCACTGGGTGTTTGGGAGTTTCCAGATTCCTTTGCCGGAATTTCCACCAAAGAAGAACTTGTATCTGCATGCGAAACAGTAAGGGATGAGACGAGGAAATTGTGGGAGGAAATGACCGAGGAAACGCTTGAAGTGGTTGAAAAAGATCCTTTTTTCGGTCCCTCACAAAGCCACTTTGATAGACTTCAATATGCCTTGGAAAATGAGATCCACCATAGGGGACAGGGTTATATTTATCTTAGAACCCTTGGAATTGAACCACCGGAATTTTTCGTAAGGTAATCATGCATTAAGTAATAAATTGGGAGCATTGAAAAATAAATAAGAAAATAGGAGTGAGATACATGTCAGTTGATGCATATCTTAATTTTAATGGGAATTGTCGACAAGCAGTAGAGTTCTACGCAGAGGTTTTTGGAACGGAACAACCAAATATCATGACCTTTGGGGAAACACCGCCTAATCCGGAATTTCCCCTTCCAGAAGAAGCGAAAGATTTAGTCATGCATACAAGGCTTACTATTAATGGTAGCAATATCATGTTTTCAGATACTTTTCCTGGTATGCCTTTTGTAGAAGGAAATAATATCAGCCTGGCATATGTCGGTAATGATGTGGAGGAAATTAAATCGATCTTTAACAAACTAAGTGAAGGCGGCACGGTTGGTCTAGAGCTGCAGGAAACATTCTGGAGTAAAATTTACGGTCAGTTAACCGATAAATTCGGAATCAAATGGCAATTTAACTTCGAAAGCTGAGAAACGGAATTTGGATATAGGACTTTTCACGGTTGAAAAGTTTCTATATCCTTTTGTATTTCCATCACCATGAGAAGGATATTGTAACAAGCAAAGGATTAAGGGGATTAGTTAAATGATCGGTTGGAAAACACAAAACACAACCTAACTTTACAGCATTATCTTGGTTCAGGATAAAAGGTGTATAGTGAAAGGGTACTTTCCAGGTATTTAATCTTATCTTATCGAATCAATACTCATTTCCTGACCATAATAGCAAGGATGAAAACAATAAAGGAGAAAAATCATGAAAAACAAAATTCAAAAAATCACAACTAACCTTTGGTTTGATTCACAAGCCGAAGAGGCGGCGAAGTTCTACACATCCATCTTTGAAAATTCTAAGATCGGAAGAATCACCAGCTATGGAAATGAAGGAAACCAAATCCATGGAAAGACAATGGGTTCTGTGATGACCGTGGAATTTGAATTGGAAGGACAAAAATTCGTAGCATTGAATGGCGGTCCTCAATTCAAATTCACAGAGGCAATATCATTTATCATCCATTGCGAGGATCAAAAAGAATTGGACTATTATTGGGGGAAACTCTCGGAAGGCGGAGATGAAAAGGCGCAAGTGTGCGGTTGGCTGAAAGATCAATTTGGTGTGTCATGGCAAATAATCCCAGAAAGTCTAACCGAGATGGTGAACGACTCCAATCCTGAAAAATCGGAAAGAATGATGAAGGCGTTGCTCCAAATGAAGAAAATTGACATTAAAACTTTAGAGCAGGCGTATCAAGGATAAGTTCCAATAAACAACATTCTGATTAGGCAGAAGAGTGAACGATTTTGGTATAGTTAAAGCCTAATTTCCTTGTGAAATTAGGTTTTGATATTTACCAAAGTAGAAAAGAAACAAATGGCATAATGATCTAGATGGTTTTTAAGGGAGAAATAAAATGATGGACAAAATATATACAACACCACTTCAACTTGGCAATGAAATAATTGAAAGAAAAATCCGCTATGACTCTTTAGTTGTAGAACATACCTGCATGCTATTAAACGCACAAAATCATCATGTCGTGCTTTTTCATGAAATCCTGGATGCGTTCACGATGAAAGCGGGTCCCATAGAATTAAACATACCCATTGGAAGTTATACGATAGCTTATTATTGGAAAGACCGCCCTTATAATTTATACATTTGGAGAGATAATGAAGGCAATTATTTAGGTTCCTATTTCAATATTGTAAAAAATACATATATGGCGGATAAGTTGTTATCCTTTGAGGATTTGATCATTGATATCATGGTGCTTCCGGATGGGTCACATTTTATTTTGGACGAGGAAGAGTTACCTGTGCCCTTAGAGCAATTTGAGAGTGGTTCTGTTAAACAAGCCTTAAACTCTTTACTTGATTCCATTGATATCCTTCTTTCACAAATCATTGAGGAATCCGGGAAACTCTATAAACATAACGATCTCCTTCCATGGTTGAACAATAAATGACAATCGTTTTGATTCTTTGAACTCCGCAAAAGAGGTAGCATTACCATGAAAAAAAGCCTACTTCATTCAGTAGGCTTTTTGTTCCCCTCACTCACCATCAGCTTGAGCCGATAAACTGTTACCAAGCTCCTCAATGTTCTTAGATACCTTTGCACTGTATGAGTAGTCACCGTAGCAATATGGGTACCGAAAATTATCCTTGTCCCCGCCGCAATCATAGAGCCTGGGGTTCTTTTCGACCTGAAGCATGGAGAACTTCTTCGCAAGCTCTTCATTATGCTTGCCCCCTTCATTCGCCACGAAATCAATATAACCAATACCCATGTTATATGCTTGAATGATCGTGGCAAAATCCACACCCTTTTCATTGCCATATTCATTGATCCTCTTAAAATGTTTCACCCCATACTTAATGCTTTCCGTTGGATCTGTGATTGTATTTGGATCAAGACCCGCTGACTCAGATGCCTGCATTGGGTCACCGCCCCTTCCTCGGCTTTCCTGCTGCATCAAAGCAATCAATGTCGAAGTATGCTCCTCAAGTCCGTATTTAGCCAACTCCCCTTGAAGGAGTGAGCTATACTTTTTTACGTTCGCGAAAGAATCAAGCGTATTTACTGATGTGGAAACATTTTCGGGATAGGGGGTTTTCATGATCTCCTTAATGAGCAAAAATCCAAAAATCAGGATGAAAATGGTAAAAACTTTCTTTGATTTCTTACGTTTCTTCTTCTTCACATTCCCTCTCCGATATCTCTAAGTTAATATATTTATATCTTAACAAATAGTAAGACTAATAACTATTTAGAATACCCAATAAAACGTTTTGCAAATGAGATTACCATGCATATTTTATCAAGCAATGAGACACCCTATTGGTTGGAGGTGATATGTATGGACAAGAAGAATGAAAAAGAAGCAATCCTTGATGATAAAAAGAAAAAATATAGAAACGAGTTTGGGGCAGATCCGGATGAACAAGAAATGAATGGTCTGTATGGTATGTTGGAAACTGAATATGAAGATAAGCTTCATGATAAAGAAAAGTAACGATTGGTTTCTTTAATGTTTGTTAAGCGCCTTAATATGGCATTTTTTATGAGTTCCGTTACTATTCTAATGGTTCACATCGTTTCATAATGTACTGATTTTTAAAATTTGAATTCATTTGGTCATAAAATAAAAGGATACGATTAAAAAGGGAGTGACCTAATACTGTCACTCCCTTTACACGTTTAGTATTGTGAAGACTGTCCGCCATCAATCGGAATGACAGCCCCGTTGATGAACTCCGATTCCCCTGATAATAGGAAGGCGACTAAACGGCCGACCTCTTCTGGTTTACCAAAGCGTTTCTTAGGATTCACACTGACGAAATCCGCCATTGCTTCTTCCCAATTTCCCCCGCCTATTTGCCTGAATGAACCTTCTACCATTGCCGTTAAGATAACTCCTGGTGCAATGGCATTTATGCTGATTCCATATTGACCATATTCTATGGCAGCTGTTTTCGTTAACCCTGCAACAGCATGCTTACTCGCAACGTAAGCACTTTGGTTAAGCACAGCACGAATTCCACCTACGGAAGCCACGTTCACCACTGCCCCTGATCCTTGTTCTTTCATGATTGGCAGAATGTATTTCATACCATAGAACACACCATTGATATTGATGTCCGTCACTTTGTTGAAAACTTTGCTATCGTATTCAGCCATAGGGGCTTGTTTACCTTCGATACCCGCATTATTATAAAATGCATCGATTCTGCCATATTTGCTGACTGTTTGGTCTACATAGTTCTTTACTGCTTCTTCATCCGATACATCTGCAGTGACCAGAAGCACGTCCGATTTTGGTGCAATTTCCAAGATTAATTTTTTTGTCACTTCCAAAGATGCATCGTTTAAATCAACTAATGAAAGTTTAGCCCCTTCTTTAGCCAATTCCAATGCGGCTGCTTGTCCTAGCCCTGATCCTGCCCCAGTAATGATTACAACTTTGTCATCGAATCGTTCGCTCATTTGTCAAAACTCCCTTTTTTAAGTTATCTCGAAAATCCTTTGATTATTATTATCCTTTAAAGCTTAAGAATCCATCATCAACAGGGATGACTTGTCCATTAATGGCGTCCGCTTTTTCAGAGAACAAGAACGTTACAACTTCAGCAACTTTTTCTGGCTGAATCAATTTTTTCCTCATATGAAGTTGTGCCAAACTGTCCAGGAACTCTTGATCTTCACCAATGATCGGCGTTTCGATGAAACCTGGTGCAACGCCGACAACACGAATCCCATATTGCGCAAGTTCAATGGCACCGGATTTAGTCATGGCGATGACTGCAGCTTTTGCAGCATGGTAATTAAAGCTGCCAATTGAAACCATCGTCCCATATATAGATGCTGTATTAACGATCGTTGCCCCAGTTACACCAAGCTCGACCATCTTCCTTGCTGCATAATACATGCCATAATATACGCCGTGTTGGTCAACATCAACGACTCTGTGGTATGATTCTGGATCCATTTCCAAAAATGGTTTTACTAGTCCAATTCCAGCGTTGTTGAATATGCCATTGATGGTGCCATGATTGGCAATTGCTGCTTCGACCATCGCTTCCACTTCTTCCGCTTTAGCTACGTCCACTTTCACAAAAGATGCCGTGCCTCCCTTTTGTTGAATAGATTCAGCCGTTTCCTTAGCGGCAACTTCATTATAATCAGCCGCTACGACAATAGCTCCCTGTTCAGCTAATTTATATGCCGTTTCCTTACCAATTCCGCTGCCCGCTCCTGTAATTATTATGACTTTTCCTTTTAAACTCATGTATGGGTCCCCCTTTAATAAAGTTTTTTGCTTGTCAGATTAAAATGGCCCCTCCGTCGATTACAAGTTCTTGACCCGTAATGTGGCTGGAAAGATCGGATACTAAGTACATCATTAGATTTGCAACTTCCTGAGGCTCAGCATACCGGCCATCCGGAGTCGTTGCTTCCAACTGTTTTCTAGCCGTTTCTGCTGCCGCGGAATCACCTTGGCCAAATCCGCTTTCAATCGACCGCATCATAGCCGTGTTGACGACACCTGGGCAGACCGCATTCACCCTGACACCATGTGGAGCAACTTCGACACCAGCTGTTTTCGTCATTCCAAGAACCGCATGTTTACTTGCGCCATACGCCACCATGTTTGGCGTTGCCAGTAAACCCGCTCCAGAAGCTGTATTCACGACTGCCCCGCTTTTTTGTTCAATCATATGGGGCAATACATGTTTTAAGCCCAAGAAAACGCCGCGAACATTTATTGACACTAATTGATCGAAAACCTCAGTAGGATAATCGGTTAGAGGCATTATTTTGCCTTCCCACCCGGCATTATTCAAGAAAATATCGATTTTGCCATAGGAATCTATCGTTTTTTGAACATAATTTTTAATATCGGCTTCCTTTGTAACATCGGCTTTTACAAATTTCGCTTCGCCGCCGTTTTCTTTGATTTTATTTACCGTTAGCAAGCCAGCCTCTTCGGAAAGGTCTACAACAACCACTTTGGCTCCATTTTCTGAAAGTGTAATAGACGCTGCCCGGCCGATACCCCCGCCGCCGCCGGTAACAATTGCTACTTTTTCTGTAAAATCGAATGCTTGCATAATATTCTCCCTTTCTCCCTTTAATATTGCTGAAGATATTCTTGTTTGAATACGATTACATCATATCATTAATTTTGTCGATTGTCGACAATTTGGTTTTAGAGTCAAAGACTCTACATCACTCCACGACTCAAGGCTTCATGAATTTCATTTTTTGCTTTAACGAAATCATCTTCTAGAATGGCCTCAATGGACATTTTTAATCTGAAATGGAAGTTTTCCATCGTTTCCGTATTCCATTGACTTTGGGCAAAAACCATGAGGATATGACTGGCTTCTTCAAAAAATCTTGATAATGCTTTATTATTTGCGATTGAAAAAATATAGCGAAATATCTGTGTTGCCCTTTTTTGATACTCGATTACATTCCTATTTTCACACTCATCGGTTGCACTTTCCAAATGCCTTTGTAATGATTGCTTATTTTCTGCATGCCACTTCCCTTGGGAAAAATCAATGCCCATCTGGATCAACCCGATCGTAACATCATTATATTCAATGATTTCCTTTTGTGAAAATGGCTTGACGATCGTTCCCCGCCGCGGCATCCTCTCAACAATACCGTCAACCTGCAATAAATAAAGGGCTTCGCGTACGGGAGCACGGCTAGTGTTCAATTCTTTGGAAATATCTTCTTCGACGATTTTCTCTCCAGCTTCTATTTCACCTTCAATGATTTTTTTTAAAATGTGTTTAGCGATTTGTTGTGGTAACGATTCTCCAAAATAAATGCCATCTGTCAAATTGGAAGCATTTCCAAACATCTTTCAGCACTCCTATACTTCTATAATTAATTTTAGTTCTTCTAGTATAACATAAGGATAAGAATTAACTTCCTTTATAAATCACATCCATTAAGGAAAGCACATATAAAGAGCCCGTTTAAAGAAAGGGCTCCATGAGGTACTTTTTTATTCGACTAGCCTCGGTTTCGCTGGATCACAATTTGGCTTTTCCATGTCTGTCGATTCAGCGAGTTTCGTTAAATAATAACATTCTTCACGCCACATATGATCGGCCATTAATGGCGAAAAAGTTCCAAGAGCCTGCGCACTGAGGTCAAGCTCCTCCAATTCAAGCAGGAAGTGCTGGAAGAATTTAATTTCCAATGTAACGTCCTCATTCATTTTTTCCAACGCTGGGAATGTTGACAGATTAGTTCGTAAAAATCCAGCCATTTCAACAGCTTTTAAATAAAAATCATTAAAATGTTTTTTATATTGCTCACTTTTCTCTTTTAATCTTTTTTCAACATCATCCAAATTGGATGATATTGTACCTGCATGCCCTGCTGCATCTAGCAGCCAAAGCAAATGATGATGAAGTTCATGAAAAATCGGCGGCATTTGATTTGCATTGAAATATTTCAATAATCTTAAATATTCTTCTAATTCGTTCACCATATGATTAATGAATGAAGGTGAAAGATGTATTTTAATTTTACCTACCAGATGCTCTTTTAAAAGACATAGCTTAAACTCCCGAAATCTTAATGTTTCTTGTTCTGCTGTGGCAGTAAGTTGCGAAATTTCTTCCGAATTGGCTTTACCAAGGAGAGTATCAAAAATTTGAATGAATTCTGAGGCAATTTCAATGTATTCCACTTCGACCGGAGCTAAAGACTCGTGGATGAACCTGGCATGGTCTCCTAAGATTTGCAGCCAAAACCGATGCTCGAATCTTGCTGTTTTCTCCAAAAACTCGTTCATTTGCTCTCCCCCATAATATAAAGTAAAAGAAACACACTTATTATTTTTATTCCTTTAAGGAAATACTTATGAACAAAAAATGAACAAAGGTCAGCAAATTTTTATTAAATGATCATCATTCATTACGGAAAGAGAAAGGGGCCCTGCACCCCTCTGCTCATCAACTTATACTAACCAAGCAGCATTTGAATGCTTCCTCACTTGCTATATCATATAATCCTATCGTAGCGATCAGATTTTTTGCTCCAAATGATGTATAACAAAGTGTCAGCTTATATGTTAGGGTGGATTCCAAAAGAATATCTCCTCAAAATATCGGGATACAAAAAACGAGCCCTTGAATATTTGGCTCGCCTTCATAAGAAAATTAATAATTTGGGTCATGTACGTCAGCTTCCATATCGATTTCCATATCCATTAGGGCTGAGCTCATGCTTTTTCCGTGTCTATCCAAAGCAAGTGATTTTGTGACTCCTCCGCCTAGAGCGTTTTGCATGACAAAGTTCAATGCGCCAATTTTCGGCAGTTCATACCTAACCACATCACCCTTCACTATTTCGTGAAAGTAATCCTTAACCTTTGCTGCAGTTACCTGTTTTTTTACTTTCTCAAAATCCTCCATACGATAGACGATGACGGAAATATTTGAAATATTTCCTTTATCCCCTGTTCTAGAGTGAGCGACTTGCTTGAGTTTCAATCTTGTCTACCTCCTCGTACGTTACGTCGATTGTAATATCTTCGCTAGGAATAAGAATTGAAGCAATGGATACAACCTCTTGGACATTAACCCGAACACCACCGCCTCCAGCAGGCCCATTAGTATATAAAGCTTCCACCTCTTGGCCGATTAAGTTAGCGCCTACTTTATCAGCTGTCCTGGCTGCAACCCTTAATCGTACCTCCGATAGTTTTTCTTTGTTATACAACGGTTCCGATATAGAAGATCCATATAGCGAATTAGAACCAATATGATCGAATCTAATTTCTTGAATCTCAATATTTGCCTGAATTAACCGGTGTCTCACTACTTCTTCCGCCAGTCTTGACCTTCCCAAACAACCCGAACCTCCGTAACTGATTTCTGCTTCAACTATGTATCCGTCCAAATAGCCGATGCTCGTTTTATAGTAACCGCTCTTCTCTTTTCCAGACACTCCCTTAATATGCACTTGGTTTGTTTCCTTTTCTATCACTTCTATTTGAGAAAAATCAGCGATAACATCCGGAGTAAGATATCGGGTTGGGTCATGAATTTCATATACAACCTGTTCCTTTACGGTAGCAGCCGTAACCATGCCTCCCGAAACCTCAAGCTTGGTTAAAAGAAAGTTCCCATTTTCCTGTACTTCGGCGATCGGATAACCGACATTCCATAAGTCAGGAACATCCTTATACCCCGGATCTGCGAAATAACCACCGGTCACTTGGGCTCCACATTCTAGTAAATGACCAGCGGCTGTCCCCTTACCAAGAAGCTCATAGTCTGTATCCTGCCAACCAAATTCATGTTTAAGTGGTGCAACTACTAATGAAGGATCAGATACCCGGCCCGTAATTACAATATCTGCACCTTCTCGCAAAGCGGAAACAATTCCTAAAATTCCGATATAGGCATTTGCAGAAATGATGGAAGACTTCACCTCTTTCAAGGGGACTCCGGTTTCTATTATTGTGCAATCCATGTACTTCCCAATGTTCGGATATACATCATCTCCACTTACAGCTGCTATTTTTAAATGTCCGATGCCTTTTTCCTCTGCTAATTGCTTAACGATCTTAGCGGCTGCGAGAGGGTTTGCTGCTCCCATATTGGTGATTAATGTGACATCATTCTCGATGCACAGTGATAAGACTTTTTCCATACGATACTTCAATAAATGGTTGTACCCCTTATCAGGATTTTTCATTTTCTCCTGCTGAGCAAGGGCTATTGTCCTTTCTGCTAAACATTCAAAGATGATATAATCCAAATTTCCTTTTTGAATTAATTCCATCGCAGGCTCAATTCGATCGCCTGCATATCCTGCACCCGAACCAATTCTAATCTTCTTCATAATAACTTCCTCCCTTCAAGCTCCAGTAGAATCACGAGCGATACTTGATCGTCAAGCTTGATATAAATTAACTGATTGAAGGGTACGCTTAGCACGTTCTACAATAGGAAGATCAATCATTTTCCCTTTAAGCTGCAAAACGCCTTCCCCTTTGACTAATGCCTGTTCGAACGCACTTACAATTCTTTCTGCTTCCTCGATTTCTTCAGGACTTGGGGTAAAGACCTGGTTTACAAGATCGACCTGATCGGGATGAATGATTAATTTCCCTTGAAATCCAAGCTCCTTAACAAGCTGGGTTTCGGCTAGAAAGCCTTTATGATCTTTTATATCAACAAAAACCGTGTCTATAGGTGGTCCAACTCCCGCAGCCCTGGAAGTAACAACCAATTGAGATCTTGCATAGAGCAATTCATGGGCATTCTTCGTTATGGTTGCATTTATATCGAATGCATAGTCCATGGAACCGAAAGCAAGCTGCTGAACTCTCTGACTAGCAGAAGCGATTTCAAAAGAATTATATAATCCTAAAGCAGACTCTATTAAAGGTACAATTTTTATTTGGCCCTTATTTAGATTCCTTTTTGATTCCCTTTCAACTAATAAATGATCCAAAGACCTAATTTCTTCTTTTGTCTCAACTTTCGGTAATACAATTCCTGTCAAACCGAGATCAATTAGATCAAGTAAGTCATCGTAAAAATATGGTGTGTGAAATCCATTTATTCTGATGTAATTTTCCTTTTCCTGATTCGCCTTGATATATTTCCTCACTAAATCTCTTGCATCTTTTTTTCCTTCTGGAGAAACAGCATCTTCTAAATCATAAATGAATACATCGGCACATAATTGCTGCACTTTCTTTAATTTCTTTTCATCAGACCCAGGAATGAACATCCATGTCCGAGTAATCATAACTTCACCCCTTTTCATTTTTCCATCATTAGGGAATGACTTATATTTTTCCGATGATTTCGTTTTCAAATCCAAACTCCTTTAGGATGGACTCTGTATGCTCGCCAACATCCGGTATAGGATTCATGACCGGCTCCAAATCATCGAAAGTAACAGGAGGGATGAGTGCATTTAATTTTCCAGCAGGAGAATCGACTTCTCGCCAACGTCCCCGGACCTTCAATTGTGGATGATTGATGAATTCCTCTACCGTATTTAAATGGGCATTCGCAATTTTTGCTTTTTCAAGTTTTTCAATTATCTCACTCGAGTTCATTTTTTGAAAAACAGCGTCAATCATTTCCTTGAGAATACCGCTATTGGAAACGCGGAATACATTACTATGAAACCTTCTATCTGTAATTAATTCAGATTTTTCTAACACTTGTGTGCAAAAGCTTTCCCACTCCCGCTCATTTTGAATGCCCAAGAATACTAATTTTCCATCCCCTGCTAGGAACGGGCCATAAGGATAAATCGTTGCGTGATTTGCCCCCGTTCGCTTCGGATCCGTCCCACCATACCCAGAATAGTATAGTGGATATCCCATCCATTCTCCCAGCGCCTCAAGCATTGAAACCTCCATCACCTTTCCTTTACCTGTCCTAAAACGAGAAATAAGTGCAGTTAATATACCAGAGTACGCATACATACCTGCTGCAATATCCGCAATCGATATGCCTGTTTTCGATGGAGTGTCTTCTGTACCAGTAATGGAAACGACACCTGCCTCACATTGAATGAGTAAATCGTATGCCTTTTTATCCATATAAGGACCGAACGTACCATAACCAGAAATTCCGCAAATCACAAGTTGAGGATATTTTTCTTTGAGGACAGAGGCACTAAAACCAAGTCGATCAACAGCACCGGGTGCCAGGTTTTGAATGAATACGTCCGCCTCCGAAAGCAATTTATCCAAAACCATCTTTGCTCCATCCTGTTTTAGATCAAGGGTCAAGGATTCTTTCGATCGATTTAGCCAGACAAAGTGGCTTGACATTCCGTGAACGGTTGAATCATAGTTTCGTGCAAAATCTCCAGATCCAGGCCTCTCTACCTTTATCACACGTGCCCCTAAGTCTGCCAACTGCCGAGATGCAAATGGAGCTGCGACTGCCTGTTCTAATGACACAACTGTAATTCCCTCAAGAGGTAACATTGAACCACTCCCTAATTGAATTTCCAAACTAGTTTATTTAAAGAGGTATTGCCCCTGTAAGCAATGCCACGATTGTCATCACGATAGTACTGCCAAAAGCCCAGAAAAAAATCTTTTTCTGAAGATCTCCCAAATCCACCTTACATAATCCAATAAGGACAAACACAGACGGATTCAATGGACTCAAGGGAAAACCCGTTGTCCCGTTCCCTAATAATGCAGCCCTTCCAATTTCTATTGGGTCAACACCAAAGGCTGCCCCGGCCTCACTTAGTACAGGAAGCAGCCCATAATAAAAGGCATCAGGAGAAAATATTAAACTTAATGGCATACTGACCACGGCTACCAGGATTGGCAGATGGCCTCCCAGCCAATCCGGTATGGCTGAAACCATAGAAACAGCCATGGCGTCAATCATCTTAGTTCCTGAAAGAATTCCTGTGAAAATACCAGCCGCGAATATGGTCGTACATACCATAACCATGCTTTGGGCATGGGAAGCAATTTGTTCTTGCTGTTTTTTCACGTCAGGAAAATTCACTAACAAAGCAATGGCGAAAGCAACAATGAATAAGACAGGAACTGGAATTATTTCCATTATTAGTGCAACAATCAAAGAAATGGTTAAGATTAAATTGAACCAATAGAGTTTCGGTAGACTCGATGACATTTCTAGTGTTGCCGCGATTTCTCCCGATTCCAATGAATCGCCTTTGTTCGAAATAATGCCAATTCTTTTTCGTTCTTTTTTACCAAATATATACGATACAAATACTACCCAGACAGCCCCAGCTAACATGGCTGGAATGATGGGATTAAACAATTCGGAGGACTCCGCCCCAAGGGAAACCATTGCCCTAGCTAGCGGCCCTCCCCATGGAATAATATTCATGACCCCCGCACCCAACGCCACTACTCCAGCTAAAGTAAGTGAGCTCATGCCCAACCTCTTATAAATTGGCAACAAAGCGGTGACTGTTATCATGAAAGTTGCAGAACCGTCCCCATCCAAAGCAACAACTAAAGTTATGATAGCCGTGGCCATTACTATTTTTAGAGGATCTCCTTTTGCAAAACGAATGAGCCGGGTTATCATTGGGTCAAATAAGCCCTTATCGATCATCAAACCAAAATACAAAATGGAGAAACCAATCATAATACCCGTCGGTGTAACTTTTGCAATTCCATCCAACATCATTTTCCCTATTTCCAACCCAAAACCGCCGATAAGTGCAAATATAATCGGCACAAGTGCAAATGCGATTAAAACAGAAACTCGTTTTGACATCACTAAATAAAGAAATGTACCAATCATCAGAAACCCTAAAATAGCCATTCACATATCCCCTTGTAAATGATTTATTTGTAGCCTTTATATCTTTTAAACGAAAGGGTTTGAAGAAAAATTCTATAAACCTTTTAAACTCTCCGAGAAAACGGTTACATTATTTGTCATGAAGAGAAATCGCCAGTTGCACTTTATATGGAGGGAGTGATATTTATTTGTATGAAAAAACGGTTAAGAGTTCTGTTTTACAATATCATTGGTGTTATTCTCTGGGGAGTATGGATTTTCTATTTTGTGGAGGTGGCCAGTCAATGTACGATTCGTCATTTTTTTTATCAGAGTTACACAATGCATGAGTTTATCAAAATCAATACCAGTCTCTATTCCCATTTCATGAAGCATGAATACAAAGTCTTCAGTTGCATCGTTTCCTGCCGCTCCAGGCGCAAAAGGACAACCGCCCAATCCTCCTATGGAAGTATCAAAAGAAGTGATACCTGCTTGCAATGCCGCTAATGAGTTGGCTTTTGATAAACCATAAGTGTCATGGAAATGGGCTGCTATTTTCGCTGTGGGTGAGAGGTCCAAGGTTTTACCGAACAAATGATATACTTGCTTAGGATTAGCTCTGCCAATTGTATCGCAAAGCACAATTTCGTCCACATTTAATTTTTCTAATGCATGAACAAGGCCAAGGGTTGTCCCTTCCTGAACCGGCCCTTCATATGGGCAATAAAAAGCTGTTGAGATATGGAACCGTATGAACATATTTTCATTCTTTGCTTCCTCTACGACAGAGGATAACTGGAATAAGGACTCTTCAATGGACATCCTTAAATTTTTTTTATTGAAAGTCTCACTTGCCGCAACAAACAAGGCTAAGCTGGTTGCCCCTACATCTTTAGCCAAATCAAATCCCCGCTTATTCGGAATCAATGTCATGTATTGCACATCTTCACGTTTGTTGATATTTCTAAAAACTTCGGCTCCATCTGCCATTTGTGGTACATGTTTGGGTGAAACGAATGAAGTAGCCTCCATTCTTTTAATCCCCGTCTCACTTAGTGCATGTATCAATTGCAATTTCGAGTCAGTTGGAATAAAGATCTTTTCATTTTGAATTCCGTCCCTCGGTCCAGACTCTATGATTTCAACACGTTTTGGTAAGTTCATTTTATTTCATCTCCTCATTTTGTACTGTTATTTTTCAGCTTACTAGTTTCATGATCTGAAATAACCCCGGAAGCGAGCCACTCATCATATTTATCCTCTGCTAGTTCCAAAACCCCCTTTAAAACCTGTTCTGTGTGCTCTCCTAGTTTTGGACCAGCCCAATTAATACTTCCGGGAGTTTTGCTCAATTTGGGTACAATACCTGGAACTTTTAGTTTTCCAAGGCCTTCAACATCCATTTTATAGATCATTTCCCTAGCAAGGAAATGTGGATCATGCATCATGTCCTCAACACTATAAATCGATCCTGCGGGTATGTCTGAATTATCAAGTAATACCAGGGCATCTGCTAAATTATGCTGGATTGTCCAACCACCAATAACTTCATCTAGATACTCAGCATTCTGTACACGACCGTCATTAGTTGAGAATTTATGGTCATCCCTTAAATCAGGCCTTTCAACAACATCCATAAGCCTCTTGAAAATGCCATCTCCATTTGCCCCGATCACAATATATTTCCCATCTCTGCAAGGGTATGTATTCGAAGGTGCAATTCCTGGGAGGGTGCTTCCGGTTCTTTCACGAATCACTCCGTAATGGTCGTACTCTGGTACTGCACTTTCCATTAAACTGAAAATAGATTCATATAGAGCGACGTCAACACATTGTCCTTCCCCCCCAGGTTGGTCTCTATGATATACAGCCATTAATGCCCCCATAACAGCATATAATGCAGTTACAGAATCTCCCAAGCTTACTCCGACCCTTGTTGGAGGCCTATCAGGATAGCCTGTTAAATAACGAATCCCCCCCATTGCTTCTCCAATACTTCCAAACCCCGGCTTATTTCGGTACGGTCCATCTTGGCCATATCCTGATACCCTAACCATAATGATCTTCGGATTAATTCTTTTTAAATCCTCATAGCCAAGCCCCCACTTCTCCATAGTCCCCGGTTTGAAGTTTTCAATAATAATATCGACTTCATTTGTTAATTCCCTTATGATCTCTTGGGCTTCCGTTTTTCGTAAGTCCAATGAAATACTTTTTTTGTTCCTGGATTGAACAAACCACCATAAGGATGTGCCCTCATATAGTAATCTCCAATTTCTGATGGGGTCACCCTTTCCTGGTGGTTCTACTTTTATTACCTCGGCACCGAAGTCGGCCATTAATCTTCCGGCAAAAGGACCAGCTATCAAACTACCTAATTCCAAAACCTTTAATCCCTTCAACGCACCCTGTTTTATAACTTCACCCATGAGCATTCACCCCTTTTTAATATTTCTATCTAGGTAGATTACGGTTAAATATAAACGTTTCCTTTCTATAAAAATCAATTCATTAAAACAAAAACTTTCCTAATTTTTTGATAATTCTTATAATAATTGACATTTATTATTATGTCAACGGTTAACCGTTGACATTTTTTATGTTATAATTTGAGCTATTAAAGTAGGATTTAAGCTTTTATTATTGAAATATATCTATGTATTGAAAAACTCTGATAAATTGAAGGCCGTTTGTTAAATAGATATTAATTTGTTACATAGGGGGCACTATTATGAAAGAAATACAAAAAACTGAATTGCTTCATAATCAGGTATATCATATTCTGAAGGGTATGATTATAGACGGTGAATATCAGCCTGGAGAGCGTTTGGTCGAAACCAGGGTTGCTGAAAGAATCGGGGTTAGCCGGGGTACAATTAGAGAAGCCTTCCAGATGTTATTGAAAGATTACCTACTGGTTCGTGAAGGTAAGGCCATATCAGTTTATAACCCTAGCGAACAGGACATTATTGATGTATATCAATGCCGAATTAGCCTTGAATCTTTAGCTGTTAAATTAGCGACTCAGAATATCACGGACGAGGAATTAAGCAAGTTGGTCGAAGTAATAAATGACTCTAAAATAGCCGTGAATATGAATGATACAAAAAAGCTTACACAATTAAATCAGGAATTTCACGATATCATTGATCTTGCTTCCCGCAACCATCAACTAATCCAATTATGCGATGTTATCAAGACGAAAATACTATATATAAGGACTAGCATTTTAAAAGTACATTTTAAAAACTTTTCCGATTTTGTAGATGATCATGAACGGATCCTTATAGCAATTCAGAATAGAGATCCGGTACGAGCCGAACAGGAAATGCATTCCCATATTGAAAAAAGCTTCCATACAATAAAAGCAACTTTTAAAACTGTCATTGATCAATAAAGGAATTGATTCCCTAGGATTCCGTCTTGCACTGTCTTTTTAACTTCGGCAAACAAGCCAAATTCATTCAAAGCTCACGGCTTTATCTTAGTTGTACATCTATACATATTTTACTTATTTTTCCATAAATCCACCCAATGGCTACAAAATAAAAAAACCTGATGATTTGTCAGGTTTTTTTAAATTTTCATCATTCGCATTACCAGAGAAATGCGAGAAAGACTAAAGATGCAATTGCGCCAAAGGCAAATCCATTTGCGGCACCCCATCCATATCCTGCATTAAAGCCTCCATAACCAAAACCCCCAAGGTTTCCGCCACCGTTAAATGGACGAATATATACACGGTTCGGCGTAACCCGGTGTATGATTCCCCGATGAACGGTTCCTCTGCTTGTACGAATTTCAACCGGTTTTCCAACACCTTGCCTGCATTTATGATAATAATTATGATATCCCATATTACACTCCCCTTGTTAGTCGATTCTACATCGTATGCTTTCGGGGACTAGCCTGCATGGTTTAAAAACCCACCATTCCTTTAAAAGTATTTCCCATATTCCATGTCAATGGTTAAATCACTCTTTAAAACCAAAGCATAAAATACATTTATACATTTACAAAGGAGATAATTCCATGAACCATTCATATCAAGACGCACTAGCCATAATTGGAATCGAAGGGGCACACCCTGGTGGATTTGAACTGACTAAGCAGCTCTTAAAAAATGAAAAAATCGATCATACGTCAAAAATCCTTGATGCAGGATGCGGGACAGGGCAAACCTCAGCATTCTTGGCAAAAACGTTCCTTTGCCAAGTATCAGCGGTTGATCATCACCCTGAAATGGTGAAACATGCAAAAAAAAGATTCCAACAAGCTAACTTAAGCATCGACCTATATGAGCATTCAATAGAAGAACTGCCTTTTGACGATAATTCTTTTGATTTGATCATAGCCGAATCAACGACTGCATTCACTGATATCCAAAAATCACTCAGTGAATTTTACAGGGTCCTAAAACTAAAAGGAACTTTGTTATCCATTGATATGACAGCGGAAACCAGCCTTGATTCTGCCTCAAAAAAGGAAATCATGAACTTTTATCATTTAAGAGAATTATTGATGCAATCCGAATGGTTAAATTCCTTCCGACAAAACGGGTTTTCAGAGGTAAATATCTTGAGATCGAGTACCGCCTTAGAGCAATTAATGAATTCTTCAGTTTCAAATAGCCCCCTTCAGCCTTTGAATGAATGTTTGAAACGAGTCATGGACGAACATTACCGCCTCCTTTTTTCTTACGGAAACAGCCTCGGTTATAGAGTATACAGAGCTAGTAAAAAATAGGGCACTCATCATGAATAACGCAGCTTAAGATGTGTCTGGAATCTTGAACACTATGAAAAAAACCTAGAACAAGTTCAAGGTTTAAAAGAAAGGCAATATAGTCTTAGGCTATGATCTGTACACAATTTCGGCCATTCTTCTTAGCGGCATATAAGGCTTGGTCTGCCCGTGGCATCAATGTTTGGATGGAATGGCCTCGATCTCCAGCTTCAATTGATGCAGAAGTCACACCGAAACTGCAGGTAACGGAAATCTTCTCTCCATTAACCTCTGCAATACTTTCAGAAACCTTACCCCTTATAACATCGGCTAACTCATATGCAGTTGATAAAGCGGTATTCGGCAAACACACGATAAATTCTTCACCACCATAGCGCCCCAATAGATCTCCTTCCCGAATATATTCTTTTGCTGTATTTGCAACAAGCATTATGACGGCATCCCCTGCTTCATGTCCAAAATTATCATTAACATTTTTAAAATGATCGATATCAAACATGATGACTGAAACACTGCCGCCTTGCCTGCTTAGAGCATCGAATAAAATTTCCGATTTTTTGATGAAAAATGTTCTATTCAATATTTGGGTTAACCCGTCCAAGCTGGCAAGTTGTTTCAACTTTTCCAGCATGAGCACTCTTTCAGTTACGTCGGCGAAGGTAATGATCTGTCCGATAGGCAGGTTGCTTTTGTTGAACACGGGTGCAAAACCAATATGGTAATGTACCATATCACCATTTATGCTGCATGTAAAATCACTGTCTTGCTTAAGATTGATTATTTCCCTAAGATGATGATTCCCATTTAGCACACTTGTAATCGATTTACCTATAGTATGTTCATCCAACAAAGGTATGACTTTGCGCATTCCATGGTTATAATCAACAATCAAACCATGTTGATTTAAAACGATGACACCCTCTTTCATACTTTCAAAAACAGTATCCCTGGCGATCGGTGCTACATTGAACATTTGAAAAGTCAATAGTGCCGCACCATGAAAGATAAACGTGATACTCATGGATACAGGACCAAGATCGATTCCATATGAGCTTAATCCGTTTATATAATAGTAATTTGCTATTATAGGAATAAGCAGACCTGCCACCATCATTGATATTTGCATCCTGAATCTGAATGAAGAATTTTTCAACTGCCTTAGCAATATTATTATACTTATCATCACACATAAAAAAAGAAACAGGGAGTGAACGTAAAACCAAGGGCCGCCCACCAGTTTAATTATTGGAAAAGGGCTATCGCCTCTCAATCGCATCGATTTGTAATATAAGTGATGAGAATCATTTGTATAATGCATGAAAATGGTGATGAACGGTATGATGAAGAGTGCATATTTCCATACCTTCTTGAGGCTATGCCCTATATATTCAATACACATCAACAAAAGGAAGACTGGGATGAATGGCAAGGCCAAGTACTCGACCCTTAACCAAAATAAGATTTGTTCCAAAGATGTACTGGAAAGTTCGAAAGCATAGGAAAAAGTAAAAATGGAAGACAATAATGTCACGATAATATATGGTTTTGCTCCAGGTGCATCCTTGACCTTTAATAGTGCAAATAAACACAGGAACAAACTTAAAGCACCTGCCAATATAACTACGAGTAAGTATATCGATAATTCCTGTGGCATTGCGAATCAACTCCGTTAAACAAAAATACTTTTTCCGTATATTATATAGCACTTTATAACTAGGTGACTAGCGTTTATTCGGGGAATTCTGAATTTTAAAGAAATGATTTTTTTAAACGCCATATTGGTAGCTATTTACTAACTCCCAAAACTTAAAAACCCTCTGCTTCATCACTTTGAACGTGAGCGGCAGGGGTTTTTAATTTGTAAAAATGTGGATTATACCTTCTCTGTTACTGCTGTGAATCGATTTAAGAAGGAGAGTATTTTTTGATAGACGGCAATCTCATTTTCTTTTTTGGAAAATCCATGTCCTTCATTTTCTAGAAGCATATAATCGACATCTCTTCCTTTATCCTTCAACGCTTGAACGATTTGATCCGATTCCTCTTTGACGACACGGGGATCGTTTGCTCCTTGAATGACAAGCATTGGCTTTATCATGGATTCTAGATAAGTGATAGGCGAATACTCGATTAGTTTTTCTTTATCTTTTTCCGGATTTCCTACCCACTGGTCCATGACTGGCTTCCAGTCTTCAGGTACGGAATTGATAAATGAGAATAGGTTGGATGGGCCGAAAATATCGACAACCGCCTTAAAATAATCCGCATGTCGCCCGTGCAGCAGAAGGGCCATATAGCCTCCGAAGCTTCCGCCCATCAAAAGAATGTTGCCTTTTTGTGCATGCCCTTGGTCTATCAGCCAATCAAGGCCGGCTACATTATCAAGTCGCGGTCCATTTCCCCAATCTCCCTCTACCATTTTCATGAATTCCAAACCATAACCAGTAGAACCGCGGAAGTTTGGCGCGAAAATACTGTAACCGTTATTCAGGAAAAATTGAAATGAAGCTCTAAAAAACTTCCGTTCTGCCGCTTGAGGTCCTCCATGAGGCCAAAAAATGACTTCACCATTGTCATTTTCCTTTTTTGCCCTAAAAAATAACGATTCGATCTCCCGGCCATCAAAGGAAGGGTAGGTAATGATGTCCGGTTCAACCAATTCATTAGAATCGACGCCAGGAACAGTATATTTAGTTAATGATACCCACTCATCACCTGTATTTTTATAGATATTATGAGGCTTGGTTGCACTCATGCCAAATAGGTAAAGCGTGCCTGATGCAGCAACTTCAAGTTTATTAATGACACTGCATGGCACGGGGATGTTTCTCCAATTTTCATTTTGCAGATTGATTTCATATAATTGATCCTCTACACCCTTTTGACTGGTTATATATAATAATTGATTCTCTTTACTATAAGTAATGGCAGTAAAACTCTCATTCTCCAATTCTTTAACTTTACAGAACTTGTTTGTTTCAAGGTTGTATGAAGCTAAATAGGTAAAGTCCGAATCATAATCAGTCAATAAATATATCATCGAATCCGAAATAAAAACCCCATCATTCACTGTGTGTTGTTTCTCTGTCGGCGGAGTGAGCAGGATATCTTCGTTCCCTTTTTTTGCATAGAGAAGAGTATATGTATTAGCAAAGTGTTTATAGTAAAGTAAGGTTTCTTCATCCGGGCTGAAGCCAAATAAATAGGTCGCTGCATCTTTTCCCTCCAGTACCAGCCTTTCCTGTCCTGATTCTAAATCCAAACAATAGGAATTAAGAAAGGAAGGATTTCCTCTGGATGTCGTGTAATAGAGCTTTTTACTGTCATTCGATAATTTTGGCATGAAATTACGTGTATTTTCATGATTAACGATTTCCTTCATTGTACCTCCATTCAAAGGAACTCCGTAAAACTGGGTATTTTCATTACCGTCTTGATCGAAACCAGCAATGATAAACCGGCTCTTCTTATCATATATAAGCCCTTGGCAGCTTTGATCAATGGATGTAAGCGGATAAGGAAAGGAGTTTGGCAAATCCATTCCCCATAAATTATACTTGCCGCTCAAATTGGTACTGAAAACCAGATGTTTTTCATCTGGACTTACAGCAAAATCAGCAATGGAAAACGTTCGTAAAAATTGCTCAACATCAGGTTTTGGAAAAGTGATCATCATTGGCAACCCCTTACTTTTATAATATTGAGAAATATCTGCAAATAATTATACCATATTTTTCCTCATAGGTGCTGAGGAAATAGTGAATTAAGGTTTTAACTAGCGAAATATGGATAATTTAGTCTCATTTAATATTAACTAAACACTCTATAGGCATCCGGAACATCCAGGTTATGCAAAACTATTCTTTTTTAAATTCATTGGAGCATCGTTTTGTCATTCGATAGACTGAGTAAAGAACTATTTACATATGAAAAAAGCTTAAGAGCACTGGGCTCTTAAGCTTGTTAAGCATCAATCGATATATCTTCTTGCTCCGGCATATTCCTCTCCGTATCCCGATGTTTTTATTTCATCTATCCTTACATGTGTTGAGCTGTTAGGCGAATGGATCATTTTGCCGTCACCAATATACATTCCAACATGATGGACCTTTCCTTTCCCTTTATCATGGGCAAAAAATAGTAAGTCACCTGGCTGAAGATTTTCTTTTTCAACCTTTGTCCCATGCTGGGCCTGAATGGAAGAGTCCCTTGGGATCGTTATTCCATTAGCGTGGTACATCGTATACGTAAATCCAGAACAGTCAAATCCAAAACCGGACATTCCAGCCCATAAGTAAGGTAGCCCCAAAAAACCTTTTCCTGATTCAACGATGTCCTTACCGGTTGGAGCCGGTATTTGATTTTCATTTTGATAGACTGACACGTCTTGCCTTTCCATCCATTTTGCCCCATTACCCGGTGTCATCACCTTCACTTTGTCTTTTTTCACCTGCAATAGCGGAAGGCGGGTATTGAAGCTGACTTCGATGAATTTGGACCGAAGTTTCGAATCCGAATAAAGCCAGGTCTTTGGGGCATTTACAAGGGCAAATCCTCGTTTAAATTGCTTCTCAAAAGAATGTCCGTCTTTTAATTGTGCCTTTGGCATCCAACCTGGGTAACCAATATCATTGCGGGGTGTGGGTTGGTTGGAAACGGCTACTTTCACCCATTCGCCATGTTCTTCAAGAATCGTCACTTTAGAACCATATAAAGCTTGTGTTTCCAGGTTACCTACAAGCCACAGCTTGTCTTCATATTTCATCGAGCCGATCCATTCATTCAAATCGGCTGGATTCGATGCAGAAGGGGCATCGATTCCCCTTAATAATCCCGGCTCAGTCCAAAGAGTGGCCACGTTCACATCAACATAGGCAATTCTCTGCTTCTCCCTGGAACTAGCTTCATTGGGACTGAATACTAAAATACCAAAAGCCAATAAAGATAACACAATAACGGTTAACCTTTTCAAATCATTCACCCTTTCGAAATTGTTTTTATTGAGCAAAAGAGGATTTCCTCTTGACTCCCAGTCCAGGTTTATCGGAAATGAGAAGTTGATCTTTCATAAATTGAATGCCTTCAAATGGCTCATTCTTAATCCATAATGGGGCATCTAAATCAATCTTCGTTATATTTGGATGGGCGGTTGCCAGATGAGCCGCGGCCGCTACACTAACGGATGATTCCATCATACTCCCGATCATGCATTCCACGCCGGCTGCTTCTGCCATATCGGCGATTTGGAGTGCACGTCGAATTCCGCCAGTTTTCATTAATTTGATATTAAGGAAATCAACAGCATGTTCATGCAGGAGCCTCATGGCATCACGTGGGGAAAACAAACTTTCATCGGCCATGATCGGCACTTGGACAGAGCGTTTTATTTCTTTCAATCCTTCGATATCATGGGCTTGCACGGGCTGTTCCACCAAATCAACGTTCAGCTTTCTTTCTTCGATTTCATGAATGATGGAAATCGCTTGTTTTGTTGTCCACCCTTGATTTGCGTCAATCCTGATCATAACCTGTTCGCCAACTGCAGCACGAATGCAGGCAACGCGCTCCACATCATTCTTCCAATCCTTCCCCAGTTTTATCTTCATCGTAGAGAATCCGCTTTCGATAAGGGACAATGCCGCCTTTGCCATTTCTTCAGGTTCATCAACACTGATTGTCATATCATTTTTCAGGACATTAGATTTACCGCCAAGATATTGATATAATGGGAGCTGCCATCGTTTGCTGACTGCGTCGTACAAAGCGATTTCAACAGCAGCTTTTGCACTTGTGTTACCTACACAGGATCGTTGGATCAATTGAGACAATGCGTTGATATTCTCGATGTCGCGGCCAATTAGATGTGGTGTGATCACTTCTTCAATGACCGTCATGATTCCTTTTGTAGAATCACCTGTGATGGCAACCGTAGGTGCTGCAGCCCCCAAACCTTCCGTTCCATCCTCCAATTTTACGGAAACCATAATGTTTTCAATTTCCATTGCAGTGCGTAATGCAGTCTTGAATGGCTTGATAAGTGGCAAGGTTTCCACTGATACTTGTAAACTTTCAATCTTCATATTAACAACCCTTCCTTAAAAGCTTGAGAGTATATATGATGTAAGAATTCCAAAATAGGTGCCCAGAAGACTGCCAAGTACTGCCATCAATATCCCGACCGGTATTAGCGACCGGTTGAATGCACCAGCCAATATGGGGGCTGATGCCACGCCCCCTATGTTGGCCAAAGAGGCAACTCCCATTGTAAATAGATCCAACTTAAAGATTTTGGCCAAAAGGACCATGATCAATCCATGAAAGAATAGAATCATAAAGCCTGAAATAATATACACAGGTGCTTGAAACAGCTGTGAAAAATCGGCATGGGAAGCAATTAAACCAATGACGATATAAAGCATGACTTTGGAAATTTCCATGGAACCGGCGATACGTCCAACCTTCGTGACAGCCAGAATTAATCCTACGGTCGAAGCGATGATGATCGTCCAAGTGGTTCCATTCACAGCGGCACCGAGTACCGGCAGTCTCTCCCCAATTTGGGTTGCACCTGCTGAAACAATTAAAGCCAGCGCCAAGAAACCGATCAATTCAACGAATCCAAATTCCGTCTTGGCGGTTTCCCCCGCTTCAAGCTCGGAAGTCATCTGATCAATGAAAGATGTATCCGCTTTCGTCCAAATATTGAATTTTCCAGCAAGAGGCACCAGCCAAAACAAAAACATGACCCAAATGGAATAATTAACAGTATCCATGATCAACGCATAGCCAAAAATATTTTCAGGCACATCGAGTATGCCTTGCAAGATCACCATATTGGCAGAGCCCCCTGTCCAGCTTGCGCTTAAGGCCGAGAATGCCTTCCAAGTTCCTTCCGCATAAAAGCCATTCATTAAAACGTAAGTAAGAGTGAACCCTCCAATAATGCTGAATGAAGCCGCAAAAAAAGTTAACAGCATCTTTGGTCCAAGCCTGATGATTTTCCGCATATCGCATTGCAAAAGCATAAGCATCAACATGGCAGGCAAGAGGAGCCCCCGTATGGTGCTATATGCACTTTCGACTGACTCACTATCTGAAAAGACCCCGAATGTTTTCATCAGAGCCGCTCCAATATAAATAAGCACAATACCAGGAACATACTTGAAGAACTTTCCTCCTATCTTTTTCTCCACAACCGCAATCAGGGCAGTAAATGCCAATAAAAAGCAGACAAACATTACACCATCTTGAATCATATTCCATACCTCCTTATCTTTTATAACTAAATGCAATTTCCATTTTATTCAACCCTATCAATGAATTATTGCATGGCACTACATAGAAAAATCCAGCTGCCAAAGAGCGCGTACGCACTCTTTGGCAGCTGGATTTCAATTGCGACTGACAAAAGAAGCAGCTATAACTTATAAAGTTGCTGATATTTGATGCTGGCATTTCTTAAGGCGACGGTCAGTGCTTTCTGAGATGAACCAAAATACCGTTGCTCAATTTCTGTCTCCAATTCATCGGGCCGAAGAATGGATTTACCAACTAACATGGATTGAATGAAGCGTGATGTAATCGATATCGTGGTCGAGCATTCCGCATCCACTATTTCATGCGTATCACGATCAATGACGAACCCGATAAAAAAGCAGTTGAATTGCTGTGTAATTGGATTATTGGACGGTGCCTTCGATTCGCCAACTATATATACTGTATTCTGTTGAAACATGATTGTTGTGCCTCCTGCCATTACAGACATCATAACAGGTATAAATAGGGTGACTATCTATATTATTACAATATGAAATGGTTATATATATTTTAATATATGCAGCAAGAATTGACAATATATTTTGTATATTTAGTCAATTCCCGATTTATTCGGCCAGAGAATAGATAAGTTCTATAACTAATGCGCCAATCAAACTGAAGAATCACGAAGAATAACCAGGTATTGTTTAAGAACTCGTTTCAGGGGTCATTTTTTGACCTACCACCGCACTTTATTGGACCTTCATTCGGACGACAACGGTTCGGGATCCAACACTTCATTTCAGCCCTTTGTATGGTTCATATTTTGCATACATATCTTTTCGGCGATTACGATCCTTGAAGGTGGTTGCTGCACCACTTTTTCGATTCTCATAAAGTTCGTCCATATCCACTGTACCGGTAATGATGGTATGTTCATTCATTACCGCCTCGGCCACTATTCCATTAGCAGGCCAAGCGCTGTCACAGGGACTAAGGATACTGGCACGGCCATATCCGTTCGGCAAGGGTGATCCTTGGTTCACCAACTGTGGGGCAATGAACAAAATATACCTGATTTTCTATTGCACGTGCATGTGCGCAATGGCGAACTCGCCAAAAACCAGCCTCTGTAAATGTGTATGATGGGCAAAAAATGATTTCGGCACCGTTCACTGATAATATCCTTGAAATTTCAGGTATCTCCGCTTCATAACATACCGCTAGCCCTATCTTAACCGGACCCACGGAATAAACCTCCAGTTCATCGCCTTCAGAAGTATGCCAATTCGCTTCAGCAGGAAAGATATGAGTCTTTTTATGCTCAACGACTGTTCCGTCTTCATCAAAAATATAAGCAATATTGTAGTATTCATTTTCGCGGCGTTCCAGATGAGTGCCTGCAATGATGACTTGTTTTCTTTTTCTTGAAATTGACCTGAAAAGATCTTTGTATTGATTGGTATATTCATCGATCCTGATAACGGACGAGGCATCCTGTTCTCCAAAGGCCGCTGATAACCCGATAGTTAGCAGTTCAGGAAAAATGATATAATCCGAGTTTTCGGGAACTTGGGTGATCAAGTCTTCTACTTGTTCCTGAAATTCAAGGAAATTTGACACTTTTTCTACACGAAATTGGCAAGCTGTTATTTTAATTTTCACAAAAGCCCTCCCATATCATGTTTTATCAGTTCTTCCAGACTTTTAAAAGAAATCAGGATATCTTGTCCAGATCATTCATCTCGGTCTGTTGCATGGAGATTTGTTTAGTCAGGGCACTTACAAGGAATGTTACTAGTATATTAATCAACAAAGCTATGACGCCTGTACTGATATCATTAATTACATGTGGGGTATTTGGCAGGAATGTAGCAACCTTCACATCTGCAATTGTCGCATATAAAACAATCAGGACACCTGCCAATATTCCAGCCATCGCACCATACTTATTGATTATATTGGTTTTTGGCAAACTGAAAAACAAGGACGGGGCCAGTTGCGTAATTAAACTGTAAGACATGATATTCAGGATGGCCAAAGCCTCGCCGCCTGTAACCGTTACAATTAAAGCAATGATTGAGATACCAATAATGATTATCCTTGAGACAATCAATTGATGTGTTTCAGTCGCAGCAGGTACCAGAACTTTGAAAAAGCTATTTGTCAGACCTACCGATGCAGCCATTAGCATGACTGAAGCCGGTACTAGGGCCGTTAATAAACCTGCAGCTCCGATAACCCCTATCACCCAAGGATCGAATGTTTGTATCGCCAGCCTTAAAAGTGAGAGATCACCATCAGCTCCTTGCAAACCCGGGATTTGCATGATGGCTGTAAATCCAATGAAAAAAACGAACAGCAGCAACAATGTGTATAAAGGTAACGCAATCGCATTTTTGCGAAGGGTCCTTTCCCCATTGGACGATAAAACGACCATGAAAGTTTGTGGCAGCAAATAAAATCCTAGTGCATTCAGCAAAACGGTGGACACAAACCAGGACTGACTCAATCCCTGATCTGCCAAAACCAACATTTCCGGTTTGGCAGCTTGCACGGTCTCGAACATTGGCTGTATGCCTCCGAAGTAATGAACTGGAATGTAAATCCCTAAAAAGATGACGACCACCAAAATCATGAAATCTTTCAGTATGGCAGTCCATGCCGAACCATGAATGCCTGAAATCATTACATAGGTAGTTACAACCACAGCACCGATCACACTTGCTGCGACTGGTGAAATGGCTCCGTATGATGCTTCTGAAACAATGATACCCAATCCTTTAAGCTGTATGACTATGTACGGGACGAGGGCTAAGCTTCCCAATACAGCAACGATCATCCCCATTGACCTGCTTTTATATTTAGATGCAAAATACTCTGGCTGAGAGATAATGGAATGTCGTTTTGAATATCTCCATATTTTAGGGACGAGCCAATATGATAGGACATAAGCTAAGAAAATATAGGCTGGAACATAATAAGCAGCGGCACCTTTTGAGTATGCCCACCCACTTCCGCCCAGGAATGTAAAAGTTGTATAAATTTCACCTGCTATCAAGAGAAAAATGAAGAATGTACCGAAGCCCCTGCCCCCTACGGCAAATTGCTCCATATCCATATCCTTCCCTTTTCTTGCTTTAATCCCTAAATAAAGTGCTAGAACCAAGAAGATGGCAATGATTAGCAATGAGATATTCATTCAGATTCACTCCCTTTATTATCAGGATCGAACTTATAGACGATCATTAATATAATCGATGCCATCACCATCCAAAATGTAACCCAAAATAACAAAAAAGGCATTCCCAATATGTACGGTTCTATTTTATTTGCATAGGGCAATAAACCTAAAAACCCTATAAATGGAACAAAAAGCAATAGCTTAATAGCATTCAAATTATACCCTCCCCTAATTAGTTTCCTTACACGGGTGCATAACCATCAGTCAAGCCGACTTTCAAGCTGAACTGATGGTTTGATGGCACCCTTCGGTCACTGGCTGTATACAACCAACCATATTTCCGCTTAAGATGACTGGATGGCAAGGACCGTTTCCAATATTACATTGACGCCTTTTTCACAATCTTCCCATGTAGTAAGTTCCTCTTCACAATGGCTTTTCCCGTTGATGCTTGGGACGAAAACCATGGCAGTAGGTATATAACTGGCTATAAACTGTGCATCATGTCCTGCGCCGCTTACCATTCTTTTATATGGTAGTCCTAATGATTTGCTCGATTGCTCGAGCAAATTGCAAATGGATTTGTCGAACCACACGGTATCCCTGTCCCACAGTTTTTTCGCTTGGATGTCGCAGCCGCCTTCTGAACCTCTAGTTGTAAGGCCTTTTATGACTTCCTCCACCTTTTCGATGACTTTGGAATCCTTATGTCTCGCTTCAAGCGAAAAAACCACTTTATTAGGGATGACCGTATGGATATTCGGAAACACATTTACCCTCCCCATCGTAAAAACCAAATCGTCATCAAGCATGCTTAGCTTCTGACGGGCCTCCATGATCAAGCTATTCGCGGTGAAGAAAGCATCTTTTCTCATATTCATCGGGGTGGTTCCTGCATGATCGGATTCTCCTGTAATTTCTATCTCATAGCAAACCATACCAAGGACACATTCAACGACACCGATTGTTAGTGATTCCCGTTCAAGAATGGGCCCTTGTTCAATATGCAACTCTAGAAATGCAGTTGCTTCTTTTAAACGAGACTCTTGATTCCCTGCATATCCAATGTCACTCAAGGCACTTTCGAAAGTGGTTCCTTCACTATCCGTCTTTTGCAGCATTACGGATTTTTCGAATTTACCCGAAAGAACTCCCGAAGACATCATGGAAGGTTCGAATCTGGCTCCCTCTTCGTTCGTAAAATTGACGATCATTACCGGAATTTTAGGCTGGATATTGTTTTCGACCAGAGTACGCACGACTTCCAAGCCTGCAGCTACACCCAAGATACCATCAAACCGCCCGCCCTTTTTTACCGTATCCATATGCGATCCCATTACAATAGGTGGTTTGTTTTCAAGTCCCGCTAAAGTGGCGTAAATATTCCCCATATCATCAATCTTAATGGTCATACCCAATTCTTTACAGCAAGCGCAAAAATAATCACGGACTAATCGATCTTCGTCGGAAAGGGATAGCCGTGTGACCCCGTTGTTTTCAGTGCGTCCAAAATCAGCAAATTTCTCTAGCGTACGACTCAGCCTCTCACCATTAATTAATAATTTTTGCTTTTTCATAGCGAATATCCCCCTTTTAGATAACCTGCTAAATCCTCTTCGTTCGCTTAAGCCAAAAAAATGTAAGTGAAGGTCTTGTTGTTTTAGAATAGTCACGCTAGATTATATTTCCACCATTGTTTCCCTATGATAAAGAATCTCCCCATTCAGAATCGTCGATTCAACTTTCAAATCCTTGATATTTTGGGAATCCACTTTCAATATACTATCATTCAATACTACTAGATCGGCCAGCTTTCCTGCCTCCAGGCTGCCTTTGACATCTTCATCGAAACTAGCAAACGCGCCATTCCATGAGTATAGTTTAATGGCTTCCAATACGCTAATCGATTGAATCGCACCTATTTTCATACCAGACCTGCTTGTTCTATTAACAGCAACGTGTATGCCTAATATAGGGTCGTGATCAGTAACGGGAGCATCTGAACCGGCTGCGGCCAGGATGCCATTATCAATAAAATCACGGGCAGCGTACATATGGTTGACCCTATTGCCGTAATGTTCAATATATATATCACCGAATTCATAAGGAAATGGGGGGTTGGGGATTGGGATGACCCCAAGTTCTTTCATCCTTTTTTGTAAATCTGGTGAAGATATTCCAGCATGCTCAATTCTATGTCTATGATCTTTTCTGGGCGATTCATTCAAAGCCTTTTCCACGCAATTTAAATACATCTCTATTGCCCTGTCTCCTTGGGCATGGACTGTGATTTGAAAGCCTCTTTTATGTGCCTGACCTAATACTTGATGGATCTCCTCTTCTTTATAATAAAGAATCCCGGAATAACCAGGATCACTCGTATAAGGCTCACGGGTGGCAATTGTCGGACCGGTACTGCTGCCATCCGTAAACAATTTGGCTGGTCCAATTTTGAATCTTTCGTCCCCCGTTCCGGTTATCACTCCCGAATCTACCATTTTATTCACAAATTCATGAGAATTATTCAATGAACCGACCATCGCATAGATACGGACACGAATGTCCTTATTTTTTATGGCCTGCTGCATTAAACGGAAACTGTCAGGACCATGAGCACCAGCTTCATGAATGCTTGTAATGCCTGCTTCAATGAAATGTCCCGATGCTATTTTGACCGCCTTCAACAGTTCACTTTCTGAATAGCTTGCTCTGTCGGCCATTATCATATTTGCTGTTTCAATGAGTTTTCCTGTAAGCCTCCCCGCTCCATCCTTTTCAATGATCCCTCCAGTTGGATTCTCTGAGTTTTCATCAATTCTAGCAATCTCAAGCGCCCTGCTATTCACCACGCTTATATGGCTGCATGTGCGATTCACGATAATGGGATGGTCTGTTGAAATAGCATCCAATTCCGCTATTGTTGGATAACGTTTTTCTTTCACTGCGGTCTCATTGAAGCCCCAAGCCCGAATCCACTCACCTTTAGGGATCGTCGAAGCTTTCTTCTTCAGATCGATTAACAAATCTTCTACAGATTTGATATGTTCAGCTTTACAGCTCACTGCCAATTGATTGACACCATACAAGATAAGATGAATATGAGAATCTATAAACCCGGGAAGTAAGGACTTTCCCTGCAAATCAATCACATTTGTTTCTTCTCCGATAAATACCTTGATTTCCTGATTCGTTCCGACTGCCGAGATGCGATCACCGTTAATTGCCAGGGCTTCCGCGACTTCATTTTTTGGATTTACGGTTATGACTTCGCCGTTTATGAACACGATATCAGCTTTCAACCAACACACCCCTTCCTTATTGTTTCCCCCTCAGTTCTGCCCTCTTCATTTGCTGTACCTGCCGCCACTTACCGGAATATTCTGTTTTCAACAGATTCATTATATCCACACCAGATTGTGAAATCATTAGACAAATAGTCAAAAATATCATCGTTTTTTTATACCTTTTATATAATTGCGTCTTAATTCCCATGGTTTGCTGGCCCAAGCCCCCTCTATTCCTAAGGGGACTATAACCAATCAAAAAAAGGATAGATCCAGCTGCTTATTTGCTTATCTATCCCGCCATTATTCAATTACAACCCATTGTTTCTCCCGATAATGCCAATGGTCAAATACTGTTTATTTTCTTGAAAATCCCATGGCCAGTATCGAAGGGTTAATTCGCTTTTATCCAATTTTTCAATAAACGTTTTTACCCCTATCAAGGCTGCCCCATATCCAACGTTCGAGGCCAATGCAAAGATGGCATTCAGCCCTTCGTTAATGGTATCCATATACTCAGGTTCGATTTTTAAGATATCAGTCCATGTAATACAGAATCCATTTTGCTTGGTACATTTAGATATAGAGTGATTCACTGTACGAACGATCTCATCCCTTATATCCAAAATTCCATTCTTCATCTCTTCTGCATCTTTTTTCTGATAGTGGTTTGCATGATCGGAAAAAAGCTCCATTGCCCAATTATAAAATAGTTGAGTATAAATGGCGGACGTTGCCACGATATCAAAATCATTATTATAATTAGCAAAAACACGTTCAGAAAGCTGACCTAACCGATTCTCGGTATCCTTTAAGTACCGAATAATTCCCTTTGCCGTTTCACCACGATTCAGCATGGAAGATAGGTGGCGATCAAAATCCACTTTATCGAGGCCTGTTACATCAATTTCAATAAGTTGAATTTTCTCCCGGGTCCGTTCAGGCAAATTTGCCGTCCCCTTTTCCATACTTTCCATATCAATATCAAATAGGTATATGGAGTTGCATTTAGTTGCCAGATACTCTATATCCAAATCATCGCAATTGCCTGCTCCGACGATAGCCACTTTATCTACGAACGCTTTTTTCGAAAAAACGGCATCGAATAAACCTGTAACTTGTATACGATGTTGTTTCCACCTTAACTTTCTGTATTCATCCCGATTATGGTTCATTTTTCTTTGATAGGTTTCCAAGTCAATCTCTCCCTTTAGGGTACTAAGGATTTATTTATTGTAACAAAGTATCCCGATCTTTTGGAGGGCAGGTAATTTAGATTTCGCACTGGGGAAAAGATAGGCTCAATTTCCATAGTAAAATGAGTGATAATGATGTTAGAATAATATGGGAATTATTTTAAAGTAGCAGTGATTACAGGAGGGAGTTCCTTGAGCAAAACAAAGAAGATTTTACTTACTTTATTAGGTGTTTTTTCAATCATCTTGGTCGGTGTGGTAATCCTTTTGTTTTCATTCACACAGAGCATGAAAGCAGATCCCGATGAAGAAAAGAAGATCCGGGATAAAGCTGAAAGATACTTAGAGGAAACTTTTGATGAAGGAACCGAAATATATGATGTCCTATACGACAATATGGGAAACCGGGGCTATTTTGAATACGCAGCTAAAGTGAAACATGAAAAATATGGTACGCATTTTCTTGTTTTCTTTAATGATGAAACAGGGGAAATGGAGGATACATTCCTATCTGATAAATGGCAAGATGATGCAGAGAAGGAAATCAGGCCATATGTTGAAAATGAACTGGGTGACGTGTTGATATCCAAGGAAATGGAAAATATTGCAGAAAGTGAAGATTGGGAGAAGATTCAAGAAGAAATAGGCGATAATAATCAATTACTCTTGGTCTTTGATGAGGGGATCGGTAAAGAATTGAACATTGATCCGAATAAGCCAGCCAGCTATAAAGATTACGAAGTTTCCCCTACCATCCGGATTACCCTTTCACGTAAGAAACAGGATGCAGATGAAGACCGCATTAACGAAATCATCAATGGCCTCAAAAAAGATAAAGTTCTTGAACATGGAAATATGATTGTAGAATATATTAGTACCAAAGGTGTGCCACTTGAAGATGAGGAATGGCATAAAAGATTTTAAAACCAACATATAGTTTAACAGGAAGGTAAAGGGCAGCCGTTCTTTACCTTTTTGTATATGTGAAACACAAACCCTTCGAAATGGCACTTTCCTCTAGTAATCTATCCTATTTTTTGTAATGAATCGTTTCTCGCGGTTAACCACATTAGAGAAAAAATTCTTTATTCTCACGTCAAAAAAATTTTTTTAATATAAAAATGAAAAATCCTTCCATGCATTTTAGGTGAAACCGCTCATTTTGATGAATAAATGTAACCAGTATAATATATTCAATATCTTCAGAATCTTCCTTCGGCCACCGATTCAGGTTGGTAACGCTATCACTTCCATTCCTGGAATAAAAATCTTAACAATCGCAGATTTCAAAGGAATTCAACCAATTCCCTTCATACCCCACACGGTAATTTATCCAATTCATAAATAATCAATAATAGGAATTTTAACCCAGGACTTTTACCCTTTTTTCAATCGTATAAATATTCAAAAAAATGTCGAGTTGAGTCATCTATCATTTTACCCTTATACTAGGGTAGAAAAATCGAAGGAGGAATTACATATGAAAAAGGAAATTTCAATCATTGGTGTGCCAATGGATCTTGGTCAAACTAGAAGAGGAGTGGATATGGGGCCAAGTGCCATCAGATATGCAGGATTAAGTGAAAGACTTGAAAACATTGGCTATACTGTCCGTGATGAAGGTGATATTAAAGTAGAAATACAGGAAAGAGCACAAAGTGATAGTGACACAAATTTAAAGAATCTGCAGGATGTAGCAGAAGGTAATGAAAAATTGAGTCAAAAAGTGGATGAAGTCATCCAAGCAAATCGTTTTCCTTTAGTTTTAGGAGGAGATCACAGCATTGCTATCGGGACATTAGCCGGTTTAGCGAAGCATACTGAAAACTTAGGGGTAATATGGTATGATGCACATGGGGATTTAAATACTGCCGAAACTTCCCCATCAGGAAACATACACGGTATGTCCCTAGCCGTAAGTTTGGGTCTTGGCCACCCTGCACTGACTAACATCGGCGGATATTCTCCAAAGGTCAAACCAGAGAACATTGTCATCATTGGTGCCCGTTCTTTAGACCAAGGTGAGAAAGAGTTAATCAGGGAAAAAGGAATTAAAGTCTATACGATGCATGAGATTGATAGAATGGGTATGACAAAAGTGATGGAAGAATCGATCGCCTATCTGAAAGAACGTACGGATCTTGTACATTTATCACTTGACCTTGATGGTCTTGATCCAGATGATGCACCTGGGGTCGGTACGCCTGTAATGGGAGGCATTAGCTACCGTGAAAGCCATCTTGCCATGGAAATGCTGGCTGAAGCTAATATCATTACATCGGCAGAGTTTGTTGAGATAAACCCAATATTGGACGAGCATAATAAAACGGCTGAAGTTGCTGTCGCATTAATGGGCTCATTGCTTGGGGAAAAATTACTTTATGGAGCGGAAGAACATATCACTCCTGATTTATTGGCTCAAGTTAAATAATCGGACACTTTGTTTTTGATAGAAAGATAGAGAGTTCTTTAAAGTGATACTCCATAGGAAAAAGCCCATACTTCGTTTATGAGCTTCTTCCTCCATTGGCGGATGATCGATTTGAATCAATTTATATCCCTAGTTTCCTGACGCTTGGCTTCTCTTTCTTTATTAAGCGGCGCTTTCGAAATTAATTCTGCATAGGTACCTATGTTCCTTGAATCATGCTTCTTTAATGCAGAAGTAATCTCCTTTCGGAGGGAATTCGACATCATCTAAGAATCAGATTCTAAGCTATTAGACTTGTAAGAACACAAATTCCCTAAAAACGTCCCAACATAAATGAAACCGTTTGCACCCATCAGGTAAAGGAGTTTTTCAATGAAAACAGCAGAAAATCAACCAAATGAATTAAAACGGAGCATGAAAGCAAGACATTTATTTATGATTTCAATAGGGGGATGTATTGGTACGGGCTTTTTCATCGGTTCGGGCTATACCATTCATGAAGCAGGAGCTTTCGGCGCTATCCTCTCTTACATAGTCGGCGGCTTCATCATGTATTTAACGATGCTATGTCTAGGTGAACTATCCGTTGCGATGCCTGTTTCCGGTTCGTTTCAGACATATGCGACAAAGTTCATCGGTCCTGGCACCGGGTTTGCCATTGGATGGCTTTACTGGTTAGGTTGGGCAGTTACAGTTGCCTTGGAGTTTCTGGCGGCAGGCCAGCTTATGCAAAGATGGTTCCCTGAATCACCCGTTTGGATGTGGTGTGCAATCTTTGCTTTTCTCATCTTTTCATTAAACGCCTTATCAGCAAAGGCATTTGGCGAATCGGAATTTGTTTTTTCCAGCATAAAAGTATTGGCCATCATTCTGTTCATCATCCTTGGCGGTGCTGCTATGTTTGGTTTGATTGATATGAAAGGTGGACAAGAGACACCATTTTTCTCAAACTTTTTCGCTGAGGGTCTTTTTCCTAATGGGATATCGGCCCTGCTCATCACAATGATTACAGTGAACTTTTCCTTCCAGGGCACAGAGTTAATCGGAATTGCCGCTGGAGAAAGTGAAAACCCGGAAAAGGTCATACCAAAATCCATCAAACAAACGGTGTGGAGAACCCTCTTCTTCTTTGTTCTTTCGGTCACTGTACTTTCGGCGATGATTCCAAGGGAAAAAGCAGGTATCTCAGAAAGTCCATTCGTTGTTGTACTGGATAGTATCGGGGTTCCGTATGCAGCTGACATCATGAACTTCATCATTCTTACAGCACTGCTGTCAGTAGCGAACTCCGGCCTTTATGCTGCTACACGTATGCTCTACTCGCTTTCAAGGGAAGGCATGGCAAGTCCGAAACTCGGTTTGGTGAATAAGAGAGGAATTCCGCTTAATGCCCTGCTCATCACACTGGCGATTGCCGGTTTGTCTTTACTTTCTAGTGTAGTGGCTGCAGACACAGTATTTGTCTTTCTTCTCTCCCTTGCAGGATTAGGTGCACAAATTGGCTGGATTGCCATATCTGCTAGTCTTCTTGCTTTTAGAAGATCATATACCCGCCAAGGTGGAAAGATAGAAAATCTGAAATTCAAAGTTCCGCTATACCCATTCATCCCCATTCTTGCTTTAGCAACAAACTGCATCGTCATGATCAGTTTAGCATTTGTTCCTGAGCAGCGAATGGCCCTGTATTGCGGGGGAACATTCTTCCTTGGATGTTATGCGGTTTATCACTTTAGAGTGAAGAAAAACAAGACCATAGAAACGCCTAAGCAGGAAGTTGAATTAAATGCCGGTAAAAAAATGGTCATTTAATCCAGAACGCTGCGAAGTATAGTAAGTGGTGAAAAGTGATTTTTACAATCCATCAAGATTGCTTTTCAAAGAAGAAATACCCTGGATGTTTACACACCCAGGGTATTTCTTTTATTTAGTCACCATTCCTGCCAGCTACCCAATGGTAAACCGCTTTCCAGCTTTTTTAGTTCCCCTAACCACCCCTGTATATAAATAGGAAGTTAAATTTCAAGCTCCATCTGGGCAATAAAAACCAAATGTCAAAACAAAAAAAATCATCTTAATCGATGATTTTATATTGTGCAAATTCCTTTAATTTAGGCAGGATTGGCTCTAAAATTTCCTTGGCTATGTAATCGGTGTCCAATCCAATGAAGCGTTCACTTTCCATGTCGACAGATCTCGCATTTTCCGGGTCATCACAAAAAATAAACGATATGATTCCGTTATCCTCCATCATATCTACATATTTAAATGTAATGTCATGTTTCGTAAGACAACTTTCAAACGCAATGCACAATTCATCTATATTTGATTGACTAATAGATGTGAATTTCATATTGATCATCCCCTCTGCTAAAGGATAGCAAAATAAAGCTTGAATTTCAAAGCGAAATTCGTGTCCCGCTCTTATGTTCTTCTGACACTTTCGATAAAGGAAACATGGCAACAAAAAAGCCCTCGATTGGAATATCACCGTATGAAGCCTATTGATAAATGTCATGGCTAATGATTTTCCCATTAGAAATGATTGTAACCAAATCGATTTCATTCCATTTCCCGAGCTTACCCTTATTTAATTTTTTATCTTTCAACAGCGATTAATAAGGATTGCCATAGGCATAATCACATTTTGTATAGCCGTGATCTGCAGTTCCTCATGAATATTCCATGGCATGTCTCATATCTTTATACAAACACCTTGTTAGGAGTGGACCAACATGAAATCTTTTTATAAAGGAACGCTCATCTTGATTGTCGCAGCGTTTTTTGGTGAATGTATCGAATTTTTAGTGAACATGCTCCTAGCCAGGGAATTACACGAAGAGGGCATGGGGCTTTATATGTCCATATTGCCAATTTTCTTTTTGATATATGTGATCGCCAGCCTTGAATTACATATTTCCATCTCAAAATTCGTTGCGGAAAATAAACAGGCCATGCATTATAATCTTATCATTCATGCACTTAAGATGGCTGCAGTCGTCGTATTGGTAATGTGTGTAGTCATGCCTTTCATACTTTCCTTCTCATCCATAATGGACAAATACCATCCCTATATTAAATGGCTGCTCATCACACTGATCCCAATAGTTGCCTTTTCGTCGATTGCAAGAGGCTATTTCATGGGTGTCCAGCAAATGGGGAAGATTGCCTTTTCCAACTTTTTAAAAGATATCATTCAATTCGGCTTGCTTTTCCTCATCTTTAACTTATTTCATTTTAACCAGGAAAAGTCATTATTGATGGCCTTTTTTGTTTTGATTGGCAGTGAGTTCCTCGTTTTTCTTTACTTGATCAACCTTTTGATTCTTCAAATGCGGATCATGAGGCGCGGTACGAACTCACGGACAACCGGTAAACTTGCACGGCAAAAGTTATTGGCGGTTTCTCTGCCCACCATGGGGTTAAGGATCTTTCATGCGATAACAAATGCCATCCAACCTTTTTTGATCCACACTGCCCTTCTCTCGGCAGGATTCGGTGCGGTAGTGGCTACAGAGCATTTTGGGATGCTTACTGGAGTTGCAATGACGATCGGCTTCTTTCCAGCCTTTATCGCGCATTCCTTAATGATCATGCTCATTCCGAATGTTTCGAATGCATACAAGAGGCAGGATAAAGAAAAATTGAGGGTTTTATTGCAAAAATCGATGTCTTTCACCGTATTGTATGGAGTTCCGGCCGTGTTTTTCATTTATTTCTTTGCGGAACCTTTGACCTCCCTCTTTTTTTCTTCAACTTCTGCCGCATACTATTTAAAATTATTATGTCCTTACTTCCTTTTTCATTTTTTTGTCATTCCCATGCAAGCCTATCTCATCGGCCTGGGTTTAGTGAAAGATGCTTTCATCCATACCGTATGGTCCCATATTGTTGCCTTTTTAATGATGTATATCCTAGGGTCACAGGCTTCTCTTAATATGGGAGGAATCATTTTAGGAATGAACACTGGTGCGGTATTATTAACCTTCATGCATTACTTGACCATTTGCAAAAAAATCGGCATAAGCGTCTTACTGACGAAATCAAGATCGATATCGATAAAGTGAAGCCAAAAGCAAGTTCCGCACGGCAAAATCCTTGCTGTTATTGGTTTAAAAAGATTTAGATTAAAAATATTGAGCCTTTCCCTGTACATATCACCTTCGTTACTGTATATTTCAACATACTTGGGTAATAATCAAGTAAAATGGTTTAAACTAACCATACAATAGTAATGGAGTGATTTCATGAGTAAAGCTAAGGCTAAGAGCGGAACGGGTAAAGGTACGGGCACTGGAACGGGCAAGAAGGGCTGGAATCGTTGGAAAACAAGTGCCAACAAGAAAAAAAGCGCCAAACCATATGTTAGTAAAGGCGTCAAGCATTCCAGTGATTCAAAAACATCCGGTCACTCTACAGGTGACAAGACAGAAAAATAATTGCTTGTCCTACAATCCATACAAAACATACAACATTTATGTTTGTTCCATATTCTCATACAGGGTGTTAAGAGATCTGTATGAGAGAAATGGGTCTTATAGATATAAACCACTAACAATATCCAAAGAGGCATAAGAGTACGGCTATTATACATACCATCAAAAAAGACACTCCAAAACCCGGCAGTGTCTTTCATTTTTATTTTTTTCTTTTTTATCTAACTTGGCTTTTGGGTTTGATAGCATTGATTTTTTTCGGGGAAAACTCTGTACGGAAGCCGTTAGTGGCTTTTTTAACAGAGTTTGTAACCGAATGTATCGCTTCACCAACGTCCTGAGCAGAATCCAATAATGGTTCAACCGTTTTCATTTTAGCTTTTACATCGTCGGTGATTTCATTTGCAGTTTGCAATAGTTGTTTCGATTCACCGGATAAATCGTGGATGGCATTTCGCACCTCAGCCAATGTGTGATTGGCTTCCCCTATCGTGACCATTCCCTTTTGAAGTGTACTTATCAAAAATACGACCAACCAAATGAAGGCTAAAGCGATTGCAGCCACACTATATTGAATAATCAAGATAAAGCTCCCCCTCTGAATTAAATGGTAGAAACGATTGCTTTTAATAGGTTAGTGAATCCCGGGGTGCCTGTTTTTAAAGATAAATGATGATTCTATCTGAGTTTTATTTGAACCCCCCCAGCTTTAGTTCGAGTTGAAGGAGCTGACGGTGTGGATAAATCCTTGGGGCGGCCTTCCAAACTGGCTTCTTTCATGGTATTGGTTACATTATGAATCATTTCCCCAACATCTTGAGCGGATTCCAGCAATGGATCTACATTTTCCATCTTCCCTTTTACATCCGCAGTAATTTGATTGGCAGAGTGGATCAGTTGTTTGGACTCTTGCGTCAATCCATGGACGGCATTTCTTACCTCTTCCAGTGTCTTATTTGTCTCTTCGAGCGTTCCCATTCCTTTACGCAGCGTCTGGTTGACATTATATATTAAATACACGACGGCTCCGGAGACACTGACAACACTTAATTTAATGAACATTTTCATATATCCACTCCTTTCATTTAAATTTATGCATTGTCCCTTTCATTCATTCCCTATAGTCCATTACTTGTCCGATCAGTTTTAAAGAACCATTTACCTTTCCCAAAATGAAGTTTAATGGGTAGTTTAATGGATAATAGTAAGGGCGTGTAATCATTGTTACGACACATGCTTAAAAGAAGAACATGTAAACATGATGCTGGAAAGCATTCGCTTGGATCGGGAATATGCGGATATTTGCTCTTTTTTAGCGCAGGCAATAGGTAGAGGAACCCCGTTGGCTAAAGTTTGTGTCAAGATTTGTGAAAGCTGCGGAAATGAATGCAAAAAACACGATCATGAACAGTGTCAAAAATGTGCCGAGGCTTGTTTGTGATGCGCAGAAGAATGCAGAAAAATAGTCGCTTGATGTAAGGATAGCATTAGCTATTCCTTTCAGACTATAGACAAATTCGATGAAAATCGAGTTTGTCCATTTTTATGGCTTGTACAATTTGGACGTTTATTGAAACGTAAGGCTCGCTTTCTGCGGGGTCTCCCCTAGACGCGCTTTTCTAAGCAGGAGTCTCGTACACCCACTCCAATCAACTTTGTCCTACCTTTTAGATAGAATACTGTTGCCTGGAGTGAGTTTTGTTTTAAGTATTAAAACCTGAGGGATGAGGATGCCTTCTAAACATGATTCTATTCAGCGAGATCAACTTGAATTGATTACTTTAGATCAACTTGTGCCACCGAACCATTTGGTTCGTAAAATGGAGGCTGCCATTAAATTTAAAGAAGATGGCCAATTGAACATGGCGAGGTCCAAAAATGGCCAAACATAGTGCGCTCGTAGAGCCCCAATCTCATAACTTTAGGCGAAATTCAGAGGAAATTTCAAAAGGGGCTCAGATTTTATTAATTCCGTACCCCTTTTGTCTACAAACTGTAAGGAATAGCATTAGCTATTCCTTTTATTATCCTTCCCTCTTACCAACTGACTACTTTTTGAACCTATTAAAGGATGATGATATTTCTTATATATTTTAACGAGGTGTTTGTTGAAATTTATTTACCAAGAAATTTCAACAAATACGAAAAACATCTATTGAAAATCGCCCTTTTTAGGCACACTAGTATTAAAAACAGGAGGATATTATGACACCTCGGAATGTTCCTGCTAAAGATGATTTAGAAGTGAAAGATACCCCCGCTTCACCTGATAAGGAAAGTGAAGCAGCTAAACTCAATCGATTATTAGGTGCAGTTATGCGATATTTATCAGATGATGAGCAAGAAGAAATAGATATAGAGTATCTTCTCGAAAACACCGAAGGGCTGCGGGATTGGTGGAGCGAATATAGGGAGCTTGACCGAAAACGGGTCGAAGAAGAAATTAAAAATTCGCTGACGGATCTATCCCTTGAAGAACTTGAAAACATACGAGAACAAATCCGTACAAAGGCATAAAAAATATCCCTGCATAGGGATTTCATTTGTAGAATGGGGTTCTACCTAAAATATATAATAAGACTAGATTATCCTTCATGTTTTTTACTGTAATCCTTATTGGATTGAACAAATTTGCGACACTCCTGCCGAATTACTGGCTAGCCGGGACACCACAGCCTCTTTGATGCGGCTTGGCAGACAGTAGTCGGAAAGGAATGGATTTCTGAAATTACATACTTTGTTGCTATTTACCAGGTAGTGAGTTGTGGTTGATTTCCCCTCCAGATGCTCGCTTTCCTTGGTGCGGGCGGTGAGCCTCCTCGGCGTAAACGCCTGTGGGGTCTCACCTGTCCCGCTGCTCCCGCAGGAGTCTCGCACTTCCGCTCCAATCAACCTTAAATAGTTTCGTTTTAAAAACAACAATCTTTACGAAAAGAGCCTAAATAAAAAACGGCAGTCAAACTCGCTTTTTTTTCGAGTTTATCTTCGAAATCCCTGCATTGTTATTTAACCAGATCATTCATGAATTTTTCATACCCAAAGACATTTTTTGAGTTTAACAATCATTCCGTTCATGGGCAAAATACTTCCTCGTATTCAAACGCCACTCAAGGAACTTAGTTCTAGTTGATCGATCATGGAATCAACCAATGCATGCAATGGATTTAAAACTGTCTGTCCTGTCTGAAGTTCATATCTCCTTGCCGCTTCGACCATTGATAGTTGAGCTACAGACAGCCGTCTATTTTCGTTTTTAAACTGGGATAAATAATTCATGATTTCCTGATTATATCTTTCTCCCAATCCCTGCATAATGAATTCAAAGGCATCGTCGATAATGATGACTTCAAAATCCACAGTCCCATATTTTTCTGCATGTGCAGTTAAACGTTTGACCGTTCCTTCAACAGTGGCAGGGTTCGTGAATAATATCATTTGCGGCTGCTGCAATTGGCAAATTTGCTCAAAATATGGTTCATCGATTTTAATGATGGGCATGGGTAAAGATAGTTGTTCTTCGTTTAATAAAGCAATATAGTTTGTACAAGTTATCAGGATGGCATCCACTTTACATTCGGCAATCCATTCGACCTGTTGTTTAACCTTTTTTTGAGCATCCGAATAATTAAAATTTTCATCCGTTGACACCCGTTGCATCAATCCCGGATCTACAAAATGAAGCCATTCAATATCGAATTTCGAGAATGCGGTTTCTATGTATTCTATATTTGTATAGTGTGCATGCAAACAGCCTATCTTTTTTTTCATAAATCTCCCGCTTTCGTCAGTTAGTATTCTGATTATTCTAACACAAAAACGCGACACATTGACCGATGGCAGCAAAAACGATGAATAACCATGTCCCCCCTATATCGGGGTAAAAGACTGCTTCTTTGAGCCAGATTGCTCAGTAGGTATGAATCGGGCTCTTGAGCATATATTTATCAAGGCGATAACAAAGGGAATCATCAGGAAAATGGAACATCAGTAACCAAATTGCTGCTCATTTAAAGTAAAGTAACCATTAAGAGAAACAAACCGAAGTCAGTTAAAAAACATTATATTGGAGAGTGTTCACCATTCTTTATTTAATTGCGATTCTTTTCCCTCCATTAGCGGTTTTATTGGCCGGTAAACCCATTCAGGCTGTGCTTAATTTGGTCCTCACACTATTTTTTTATGTCCCTGGATTAATTCATGCAATCCTAGTGGTGCATGACAAGAAAGCGGATAAACGAATGAAGCGGCAAGCAGCGTTTATTGCAAAACTGAAACGAACGACTAAGTGATTTATGCAAACACCAATAACCCGAATACAATGTATTCGGGTTATTATTAAAAGAATTCGTTTAATTGAATCTGTGCGTCTTTCTAATCCCTCTATGATAACAAGCGTCACATATTTGAAAACGTGAGTCATCAGGCAGCCTTTTTCCACAGCGCTTGCATTTTTTTTGATAATTCAACATTTCATCTTTTAACTGATCATGAACGCCATCACTGATTTCTTCACGGATACGCTCCCAATAAACAGCTTCCGTACGCTTACCCATCCGATATAAAAATAATAGATGAAGACCTATAGCTTTATAAGATAGCTCCAACTCCTCAAGATTCCTTGTCTTGATGATCGGTTCAGGAAGGTCACTGTTCTCGGCAATCGCTTCGACCGTTTCCAGCCACTGTCTGATCAGACTTGGTTCTTTTGCCGAAAAAGGAATATGCAGGAAACCATATAAATCCATTAAAGAAAAACGAGCTTCGATTTCTGTGTCCCGTATCAGTTCGTAAAGCTCCCTTTCTTCCGATAGCGAAGCCTTTTTCGTGCCTTTAGGAGGCTCAAACCTCTCCCACATTTCGAAAAATGTCCCCAGGTTCCGGTAATATTTTTGAAAACGTTCAAATACAGCAGAGGTTGGGGCGATCGTGAAGGTTTGAACTGGCTCATCTACCTGTTCCAGCAACTTATTCATGATTTTGATTTCTGCTGTAAATGCTACCTTCCCCGTGTCATAAATCCCTTTTCTACCCGCTCGGCCTGCGATTTGCTTGATTTCTTGAGAAGTCAATCTTCTTCTTCGTGTCCCGTCGAATTTTTCATTTTCAAGAAAGACGATGCGGCGTATTGGCAAGTTCAATCCCATTCCAATCGCATCGGTGGCAACGACAACTGATGTTTCACCGCGATTGAATAATTCTATTTGCCGTTTTCTATTTTCAGGAGGCATACTGCCGTATATCATGCTGACATTATGTCCACTCTCTTTAAGCCGGGATGCTGTTTCCAGTACCTGCCTTCTAGAAAAACAAATGAGGGCATCCCCTTTTTTGGTATACTTCAGTCCAAACTCCCTTTGTTCCACCTCAAGCGGTATTTCCCGTCTATATTCGTGAAGTTCTAAATCTGCTTCATTCAGAAGGTTCAGAAGCATCTTTTTGATATTATTGCTCCCGATTATGTGTACTTCATTCGCATTAGCTTGCGTAATTGCCCTAAACCAAGAAAAGCCTCGATCTTTATCGGCAATCATTTGGGCTTCATCTATGACGATTACTTCATGGTAGTCTTTTTCATGAAACATTTCAACGGTACTGGAGACATGTTTCGCACCCTCAATAGCCTTTTCTTCTTCACCGGTTTTTAATGAGCAAGGTACACCATCCGCATTTAATTTATCAAACACTTCCAGTGCAAGCAGCCTAAGTGGAGCCAGGTACATACCGCTTTCCGCTTGTTTCATTTTTTCCAGGGCCTTATGCGTCTTCCCTGTATTGGTCTCACCTATATGCAAAACATATCTAACTTTTTTTCCTAATGATGGAGTATAGGCCTTACCGATGATGTCATCGATCATCCTTTGCTCTTCTGCCCGCTTCCTGGCTTCTTCTGCCAATACTTCAGCTTTTCTTCTTTCTCTGTTCTCCACGTCTTTTTCAAATATTTCTTCGTGCAATATTTCATTAAAAGGAATTCCTTCAAGCTTCAGTAAATCAGAAAGGTATTCTTCCTGAAGCTCATCAAAACAGGACTGAGACAAATCGGCCAATTCATCGCTTAGTATACCTTGAAGGGCTTCAATCGTCAGCCTTTCCCCATATGACTCCAAAAAATCATGATGCAGGGCGGCAGATAGATGGTTCAAGTATTTGTCAGGGGCTAATTTCATTATGAAATCCGAAACTAACCTTTCATACCTGTAGTAGTAATTTTCATATTCATAACGGTTCCGGCCCCAACCGATTAACGAATGGATATCGCCTGTCAGCTCTTCGAAAAAGTCAGTGACCATTAGGTATTCGGCAGCTTGAAAACCGCCCTCTTCAACTAATTGTTCTTCAAGCAAGTACGGATCGACATATTGGAATTTAGGCTTATTCTTCAGATCTTTTGCCATAATACCGGCAATATAATACCTGACATGTAAATATAAAAGAAGTGAGTTACTTTCGAAAAATGAATTGGCTTCTTCTTGCAGCCTTGCGCGTATTTTCCAACGCTGTTTGGCAAGCCGCTGTTCTTCTTGTCGCCTAAAGAATTTCTCCCTTGCATTTTTATATCTCTTCTCCCAATCTTCTTGATTGTCGGCAAAGGTTTTTTTAATCCACGTTAAGCCATCAAATGGGCGATACTTCTTTAATTCGTTCCGGAACATGCTATTGATCAGCTTATGGTCTGAACCTTCCGTTACAAATCCCCTTTCGCTTAAAAAAGCCTTTTTTTCCTTTCTGGGCACATCATTTGATGCTTTATTTATCCAAACATTAATCCAAATTTGCTCAATAAAAGTCGTCCTGTCTGATATATATGCTGAATAAGAAGGCATTGTCTCTTGATTCTCTAAATAAAAATCAATATCCTGGATGATTTTTTCTTTTGTATTCTCTATAGCAATAGGATATATACTTTCTAATTTTCCCATAGTGATCCCCTTTTGAATTATCCAATATGTACTTTATTACTTCCTTTTATCCTCCCCAAATTCTTGTTTAAAATGAGTTTGGTACATTCGTTTTTAAATTCATGAGCTCCGTTATCATGAGAGGATGCCAAAATGCCAGGTTGCTTTGCTTTCCAAGGTAAATATCAAAAATATGCCAAATATGCACATTAAAGTTACTCTCGCCATTTCATTTACAGTATAATGCTATAAATACTGATTAGAATTTATGGATTATGAAGAGATACCCCGCCTTGGCCAGAATCGTTTTATAATCAGGAGAATTTAATGATAATAAAAAAAAGCCGAAAATTAAGTAAAGGTCCATTTTTCAACTTTCCCGATTACATGATTCATCCATAATACAATTCCAGCCCCTTAATTGAGTTTAGAGGAAATCCGGGCAACTGTCACGATATTCAGATTACGCTTTTGTGTCTTTGCTTTGAATATAAGAAATAACATCAGAAAACCTAAAAAGAATATAGATAAAAAAAGGAGCCTGGGAATGATTCAGCAAGATATCAACTATTATAAAAATTTTGATTCCATCGCTAAAGAAGTATTAGCACTTTTAGCTCAAACCATTGAGGTCAATACATTTTTCCTTTCTATAGTGAATCCCATCCAGAGTTTCATGATCAAGTCCTTCAATAGAAATGCAAAGTTAATTTGTGAAGGTGACATCCTTCCATATAATATGGCTTATTGTAAATTAGTTGTTGAGAATGGCTTGGAACCACTCGTAATCCCGAATTTGGGGAAACATGAATTGACTAGTGACCACCCTGCAACCAGTTTAATCGGGAATGGGTGTTTTATGGGAGCTCCCCTTATAAATGAGGGTGAAATCATTGGGACATTATGTGCATTCGACATTAACCCTCATGTTTTTAAAGAATATGACCTAACCCTCATTAAGTCTATGGCAGCTTTGATTAGTCATGCCATCAATCTTGAAAAAGGGATTATCAGGGACCCTTTATCAGGTCTTTATAATCGGAACTTCATTTATAATTATTTTGATTATCATCAAGATAAAACGAACGATGAAATGGCCCTTCTTTACATCGATCTTGACCATTTTAAATTTTTTAATGATTCCTTTGGACATGTTACTGGTGACGGCGTCATCAAAAAGGCTGCTGAATGTTTTTTGCAAACCGTCCCCGAAGGCAGTCAGGTGGCTCGAATCGGTGGTGATGAATTCATTGTATTATTAAATCCTTCGCATTGTGAGGATTTAATGAAAAGCACTCAGCAAAACGCTGAATTATTATTGAACAGTTTATCCACAATGCCCATTACCATTAATGGAAATGATCATTTTGTATCAGCTAGCATAGGGATTAGCTTTTATCCTCATCATGGTATGGAAATGGACTCACTTTTGAAAAAAGCGGACCGTTCCATGTATATGGCCAAAGAGTCTGGACGGAAAAATATTCAATACTTCCACCCTGAGTGATCATGTAAAAAATAAAATGCTCTTTTCGTAAAGATTGTTATTTTTAAAACAAGGGTGATTGAAGCGGAAGTGCGAGACTCCTGCGGGAGCAGCGGGACAGGTGAGACCCCACAGGCGTTTACGCCGAGGAGGCTCACCGCCCGCACCAAGGAAACTGAGCATCTGGAGGGGAAATCAACCACACCGCACTACTTAGTAAAAAGCAACAAAGTATGTGAAAACAGCCAAATAAAAAAACCAGTTCTCCTTAGGAGACTGGCTTTCTTTCACCTTAAAAAAATCCAACGTTTCGCTTTCAGCCTTTGCAAAAGCTTGAGCAGGTCGGCATTTGCCTTATGTATCCGTTTCTCGGATGGTGAAGCGGAGGGGACCGGGATGTTAACTCTCTCGGGCTTTTTGTTCATATTCTGAAAGACCCTTCCTATTCTTTGATTTTGAATAGTATATGCGGGTTAACCATTAAATATCATAAGGAAAGGAAAAACGCCTTCCTTTTCACAAAACACTTTTTAACCGGCTGAAGCGTGCAGCTTTTTCTTTTTGTTTCAGAATGATGCGTTCGTTCTGTTTCATCACTTTTTTAGTGTGGGGACTTAAACCTACATCGGGTATTTTAACCTGTGGTTTGATTACGGCAACTGAAACGTCGTTGCCGGCTTTATCATAAATGCTCATTTATCCTTCACCACCTGGTTTTTGTTTTATGACCATATCGAACATCATGATTAATAATGCTATCAATAAACAATCGACTTCTGAAACGAAGCTTTCTGATTTAACGTCAAGGATATAGGGTTCCATCAAAATACTAACAGGCTGCAGAGCCATTTTTTCTTCATCATTATAATACGTATCTTCTCTTTCCAATGTAGCACGAATGGTACTGCCATTCAAGTTCGGAACCCCATTTATCACCGACTGCTTGTCCTGTTCGGTTTTGAAAGGAAGGATTTTCACGTTCATCCCTTCCTTTGCTGCATATGCTTGAAGGAGAATGCTCAAATAAGCCAAGTATTCCTTATTCGTTTGATAATACTCAGGTATTCCTTCTTTCTTTAGGAGATGAAACATATTCTTGACCTTTTCCCTATTATCCGTTAATAGTTTATCACTTTCCGCAACGGCTTTTGTTGCATAGGATAGCTCGTTATCGCCAATCTTCGATATATACATGCTCAAGAACACAAACATATCAATCAGGATGAATACGATAGCCATGATCAAGAAATTTTCCCACTCATTAAAAATGCTCATCGGATAGAAATTCCAATAAATCAGTGCTCCCAGTATAAAAATGATATACCAGGTTTTTCGAATCGCTTCAATCCTTTTACTAACCTTCTCTTTATATTTCCAAGAAAGAATGACATAGGCTAATAATGCAATAAATACTACCCATACAAAGACTCTGAAAAACATTAACAATCGATTTATCCCCCTACCATTCAGCTGCTACATTCCTTATCCCGTCCTCTATATTATTCATTATATATACCTCTATTCCCTGCCTGAGACGGGTGAAACTTAAACATTTACCACAAGAAAAAACACTCCACCCAATGTGATTTTACAGATATCTTTATCATTTATATTGTGGGACATCATAGTAAATAACCGTATAAATTCTATGATATGATATGTATTAATAAAAGCTATGATTACTATTGGAGGAAGCTATCATGATGAAAATTATTAAGATCCTCATTTCTACTTTTATACTTTTGTTACTTTTCCTTAACCTCTATCCTCCGCTTGGAAGACGGACAAACAAAGAAAAGGTAAAAAGTTTCACTACTAAAGAGAATTTTGCCAAAGGGAAATTCCAAAATCAGATTCCTGCCAGTCAAGCGATGAGTCTTAAGCATACTGGTTCCATTTTACGTGATTTCATAAAACCTAATCCAAAGAGGAGGCCCGACAGTCCCATTGTAATTGGTACAAAAGAACCCTCCGTTTCTAAGAATTCCAATAAAATCACCTGGTTTGGTCATTCTGCTTTCATGTTGGAGTTAGATGGGAAAACCATTTTAGTGGATCCCATGTTTGGCAAAGCACCCACTCCCTTTCCATGGTTCGGGAACAAGCGCTTTAGCGGGGAGCTGCCTTTTGATATCGATATGCTTCCTCCTATCGATGCCGTCCTGCTTTCACATGATCACTACGATCATTTGGATTATTTCTCGATAAAGAAATTAAAAGATAAGGTCAACCAGTTCATTGTCCCACTCGGTGTCGGTGGACATCTAGAAAGATGGGGCGTTAAACAAGAACTGATTCAGGAACATAATTGGTGGGATGAAGCTTCATTCAAGGACTTGCAATTTATTTGTACACCTGCAAGGCATTTTTCTGGTAGAAGTTTAGGCGATGGCAATACGACACTTTGGTGTTCTTGGATAATTAAAGGAAAACAAGAAAAGGTATATTTCAGCGGCGATAGTGGTTATGGCAGCCATTTTAAAGAAATCGGCGAAAAATACGGTCCATTTGATTTAACTTTAATGGAATGCGGCCAATATGATGAACGTTGGTCAACCATCCATATGATTCCTGAAGAAACTGTTCAAGCACACATCGATGTACAAGGAAAACGGATGATCCCCATTCATTGGGCAGGTTTCACATTGTCTTTTCATGACTGGACAGATCCGATAGAACGGGTAACAAAAGCGGCCAATGACCTGGGTGTCCAGGTCTGCACACCTCAAATAGGCGAACCGGTAGTGCTTGGTTCAACGGATTTCCCTCAAACAAGATGGTGGAAATGAAAAAAGGGGTTCGGAAAACGTATCATTCATCAAATGATGTTCCCGAACCAAATGACCCAAAGCAATACCTTCCCCCCTCAGGTCTGGTTTCTATCTAAATGTTATATCTAAGTTGATTGGAGCGGGTGTACGAGACTCCTGCGTGAAAAGCGAGTCTAGGGGAGACCCCGCAGGCCAAGGAGGCTCCCTGACCGCCCTCGGAAAGCGAGTGCCCTACGTTCCAATCAACGTCCAAATTTATACAAGCCAAAAAAACTGTAGACAAACTCGATTTTCATCGAGTTTGTCTACAGTCGAAAGGTCCATCCATATTGGGATGGACCTTTTTCATTTACAATTTCCCTTCATTATATTCAAGATTCACTTTTATTGAATGCTCTTTCTTCACTCCAAAATAATTGGTGCCTATTACGCCTAAAATGATTAGTATCGAACCCAATATATCATAGATCGTAAGCTTTTCATTTAGAATGAGAGCTCCTGCCGCAATCGTGACAACAGTGGAAAGATTGGCAAACACACTCATTTGCGAAGCTTTTATTTTTGATAAAATCGTATTGGATAATAATGAAGTGACCAATGAAGCCAATATTCCCAAATACAAAATGGAACTGATGAATTCCATGCTCGACCATGGTGTAAAGAATTCCGCCATCGTACCTTGTTTTAAATGGGTAACGAGTGCAGCTGCATTAAAAATGACAAAGCCTGTTCCCATCATGAAAAAGGACATTTCACCTGGTGTATGGTTCCTGGCAAGTGAACGGGTCATCGTTGTATAACAAGCAGTTGCAATACAGGATAGCAGGATCAATACCATCCCAAGCATGTCAGAAAAATTGATGCTGCTCCCTTTCATCACAAAAATAAAAATGACCCCAACTACCGACAAGACAATCGAAAGTTTTTGATATAAAGATGTTTTCTCCTTAAGGAAGTATCCAGCTATCATCAATGTTAGAATTGGAGTGACGGCTGACAGAATTCCAGCATCGGTTGATTGCGAATACTTAAGTCCGAAAGTTTGAAAGGCAAAGAAAAGAGTTGGGAATAATAGGGAAAGCGGTACAAGATTTTTAATCGACTCCCAAGAATAGTTCACCTTAATGACTTTTACGGCGACCAGGAATAAAATGATGGCGAAAGAAATCGTGAACCGGAACGCCAAAGTATCAAGCGGATTCGATTCAGCAATCGCCATTTTCGTGAATAAAAAAGATAGGCCGACAATACTTGAATGAAATAGCGCTAACATGTATGCAAATGATCGGGATTTCATGGCTGCAACTCCTCAACTAGATTACTATATTCCTATTTAGGTATAGTACCCTTTGCATCTGTATTGCAACCAAAGTTAGAGGTAAAAAAACTGGTCTTTTTCTGGATATTTAACGAATTTAAGCCTATTACAATAATGTATGGTTGAATTAAACCTGAATGCATCTTATCGTAAGAAATATTAATCGACAATGACAGAGTTTTTTGGATAGGTTTCTTCTACTTCAATACTATTGAAGGCGATTGGTTCTTCAAAAGCGGTCTGTGCTTTCTGTTTTCTTTTCAAATACATACTGATGGCGTAAGCAACTGTGAAGTTTATCAATAAAGCAATTAAGCCTATATTAATATTCAAGAAATTAATCTGAGCTAGATGCATTCCTATGGCGAACAGATCCCCTGCAATGAGGCCCGCTGCAATACCTGCAGGTCTTATGGAGCGGAAAAAGTAAATCGATAATAATCCAGGCAGGAATTGACCAAAACCATAATAGGCTGTGTTGATCAAGTTCAGCATCAAGCTTGGCGCCAGCAATGTTAACCCCATCGAACACAACAGATAGAGAAGAACAATAATTTGGACCCATTTTCTTTGAGATTTTTCAGGAACATTACTTAATAAATTCCTGGAAACTAAACCTCCAACCGCCAAACTAGTTACGGCAAGTACTAAAATACCCGAGAGAGCTGCCCCAGCAGCCACTAAACCAACTGCCCAAGGAGGAAGGATGCTTGTCACTGTCGCCATGAAGGCTTGGTTTGGATTGTCTAAATCAGGGATTGAAACAAGAGCAAAATATGAAGCTAATATGAGAAAGGGATACATCAACATGTACAAGGGCATAAATCTTTGCGTTCGCTTAATCGTACCTTCCGACTTACTAGTGAATACGACAGCAACGATGATCGGCATGCAATAGAAAGCTAATGCTTGAAAAAATATAGTGGTCATGCTGAAAACGACATCTTCAGATTTATCTATCGTAACCATCGCTCCATGTTGCTTAGCCAAATTGAATAGGTTTGACACTCCGTTAATTTCTTTTATAACCACTAACCCGGTGATTATGATCGCTAGAAGCATGATTATATCTTTAAGGATAGAAATGAGTGCTGGAGCTTTCACACCTGAAATCGATATATAAATAAAGGCTAAACACCCTGAAACAATGACTGACAGTGTCGGCGATAAATTAAACCCCAAGGCGTTAAGCGCAACGACGAGTCCCTCAAATTGCAGCTGTCCCCAAGGAATCATGAAGAGCAATGCGGAAATTGCCACTACCAGTTCCAATCCTCTATGGGAATAATGCCCTTTGAAAATATCCGGAAGTGTCATTGCCCCGTATTTTTTCCCGGCTCTCCACATTAAAGGGCCCATATAATATCCAATGGGGTAAGCAAGAAGGATATAACCTAGAAACCAAATGCCATATCCCGGACCTTTGGCGTATATTCCTCCTGGAAATCCAATCATTGTCCCTATACTATAAATTTCACCTACTGCGAGGAAGAATAGTAATATTCCACCGAATGATCGGCCCCCGACTAAATATTCCTCAACACCAATTTTCCCTTTACCACCCCGACTGTTCAATGCTATTCCAATTGATAAGAGTATAATAGATCCAAACACAATCGCCGCCATTATCCATTCCTCCTCATCTACCCCATCTTTTCATTTTTATATTGATGACGATCATAAATATGCCAAGATATACAAAGACAAAGACTAGTCAAGGGAAACCATAAAAACACCCAAAAATAAAGGATAGGTATTCCCATTACACTGAAATCAAGTTTCGCAATAAAAGGGATGATACCAACAATGGCTATAAATGGAATGATCACACCTATGAATATACTAGCTAATTTTCGGCGGGACATAATTCTCCACCTTTCCTTTTATAAGGTTATTAATGATGCGTTCCTATCGCATAATTCGCCAAGTTTAACAACTTTTCTCAAGATATTAAACTCCATTCCTTCTGGTATACAACATGACCATCCACTATAGTGGCAAGAACTGGAATATCCTTAATTTCCAATGGGTCGACCTTTATTGGATCTTCTGAAAGAATCACGAAGTCCGCTCTCTTTCCGATTTCGATACTTCCGGTATTCTTTTCGTCAAAATTAAGTTCCGCCCCCCATATCGTCATTGAGCGCAGCGCACTCTCAACGCCTATCCTTTGTTCAGGCCCTAATACTTCCCCTCCCTTCGTAATGCGATTAACTGCAGCCCAAACTGAAAATAACGGTGAGATGGGTGTTACTGGACAATCGGAATGCACAGTAAATAGCAAGTTATTAAGAAGGGCGTCTCTTAAGGGGTTTATACTGTTGGCTCTTTCAGGCCCAAGAAACAGTTTTTTATGCCTGTCCCCCCAATAATAAACATGATTAATGAAAAATGAACCTGCTACGCCAAGCTTTTTCATTCGTTCTAAATCGGATTTAGTCACGGTTTGCAAATGTTCTATTCGGTGGCGGTGATCGACGCGTGGATTTTTTTTCAGTGCAAATTCATAGGCATCTAATATGGAGCCAATGGCCCTATCCCCGTTTCCATGCGTTGTTATGCGAAACCCCCTTTTGTTTAAATCAAGAATTTCTTCATTAAATTCATTTTGTTCGTGTAATAAGTCTCCGGAAACACCAGGATTACAATGGTATGGCTGCCGCAATGCCGCTGTTAATCCTTGAATTGACCCATCTTGAAACAACTTAGCACTATCAAGACGAGCACGACCGCAGGACTTTTCAATAATTTCCAGATTAAGTTCATTAGCAGTATATTTTCCTAATTCATTTCCTTCCCGCAGGAGATTGTGCATGACCATTAAGCGCATTCTCAATGGATTTTTTCTTTCCGCGATTGCTTTAAGATGGGCTTCCGGTTCAACTATGCCCATATTCAACCCTACACCGGCGTCAGTATTTGTAGTGATCCCTGTTTCTAAGTAATCCTTCGAGCCTTCGCTTAATAATGAAACCAATAAATCCAAAGACGGTGCCGGAATCTTCTTTTCAACCATGTTCATGGCAGGCAGCTCATATAAAATACCATTCAGTTGCCCTGAACCATCCCGGCCTAGATGTCCACCAGGAGGGTCCAAAACAGTTTCATCCATTCCTGCCATTTTAAGAGCTGCAGAATTAACCACTCCGAAGTGTGCGGATACATGCCTGATGAAAACGGGATGATCAGGAACAACTGCATCCAATTCAGCACGGGTTGGGTGCCTTTTTTCTTTTAAAAGAGTATCATCATACCCAAAACCCAAAATCCAATTCTCTTTTTCAGTTTGTTTAGCCATGGAAAGAAGGCGGGCTTGTATATCTTCAATGGTTTGGTTAAGGGGCGAGCTGCAGTTTGCTTGTTTTCGAAACTGGGAGTACATCAATAAATGGTTGTGGGTGTCGATAAAGCCCGGAAGCAATGTTGCGCCTTTTAAATCGATAACTTGTGTCCGGCTGTTATATTCAATGGACGCGCGAGGTGGTTCCGCTTCAGTCCAGATTCCGATGATGATTCCATTACTTACTGCTACAGAACCTCCAATGCGACTTTTTTCATCTAATGTCAAAACGTTTGCGTTCATTATCAAGAGATCCACCTGAACCATAAAAAAGCCTCCTTTAATGAGAGTTATCCAAAAATTAAAATAGTGATTAATAAGTACTAACGTTTCTACACTATTAACATATTTACACGCAAAATTTTCTCTGGTCTCTTTCGAACAATAGTTTATTAACGCCATCGGAAATCAGTTGTATGTTTTACAATCCTCTTTACGTAATGACACTTCCGCTATTTATTTACCTCCTTCTATTAGATTGAAGTTGTTTTTATTGCCTTTACACCAACTCATCACAACGTCAGTACCACTTAATAGTGAATGATACACACAGTGTTTTAAAAAGTCAATAAGAAGTCAGAATATTCAGCAATATAATTCAACCTCATCATACTCATACTAAAACGAAATTAAATGAAGAATCATATTCATGCTTTAAAGGTGATGCCCAGTTAATTTACTAACAACACTGTAAAGTATGATCATTTATCGTTTCATCTATGATAAAATTTCAACGAGGAAGCGAGGTATACATATATGTTGGTTACTATTGTAATTTTCGTTATGGCTGGTCTGGCGGAAATTGGCGGCGGTTACCTTATTTGGCTTTGGTTAAGAGAAGGTAAATCCATTTTTCTAGGTTTAGCCGGAGGTTTCGGGTTGGTGTTATACGGCATCATTGCAACATTTCAAACGTTCCCTACCTTTGGCCGTGTATATGCTGCATATGGCGGGGTTTTCATTGTTCTTTCTGTTTTATGGGGGTGGGGCATCGATAAGAAAACCCCTGATTTATATGATTGGATTGGAGCTGTAATCTGTTTGATCGGTGTTTCAGTCATTATATGGGGCCCTAGACAGTAAAAGAATTAAAGGGCATAAGACCCTTTAATCTATCTTGTCTATAATTCAAGCAATTATAAAACCACTTGTGGCCAGAAATCACTTTCCCCTTATTGACAAGTTTGCTTACACTCGATACATGAAATTTTTCCCTCCGAATACCATGGTCAAATTATTAAACTAAGGATTGCCCAATTCTTGATGCGCTTAAAAAAGCCCTCTTATCAAAAGAGGGCTCAGTTTGTATGTTCCAATCAACGTTCAAATTGTACAAGCCATAAAAAAACTGTAGCCAAATCGATTTTCATCGAGTTTGACTACAGCCTGAGCCCACTTAGAAATAGAGGGCTTTTACCTAATATAGTTTTAAGCTTCCAAGGCATCTTTACGCTTTCTTTTCCTTGATTCTGTTATTAAATCATAACCAAGATAAAGGATGATGGCTCCGCCTAACAATTTAACATATAACGGAATGTCTGCTATAAAGAAATAAATCATAGAGAATAAAGTCCCTATAATGCATAACCAAAAAATTACATGTTTTAAAATTTTCAAAGTATTGACTCCTCACAAAAGATGAGATTAATTTCTAGTTCGCTCCACTTCAAGGGAGAATTAATTATCCGTACCATCATTCTAACATTTATTCTTTAAAGTAATAGTGACTCATATTGCGAAATTATGAACATTTAAGCAACTTTTCTCAAAAGTAGGTCACGCCAAACAATTTCTGGAAAACCTTTACGTTATTTCTTGTCAATTTTCCATTTCATTTTTGGCAAAAAAGACTAAAAAAACAAATAGGCATGAAATGACAGCATGGGTATCCAAGCACTGCATTTCATACCTATAGTTCACAAGACGTTCATTTTATTGGCTTCTACGCCCATTTCTTCAGTTGGTTCCGAGTGATCATGTTTATAATAAGCCATTTTCACTGGAACGAATGATAAGGCAACTGCAGCAATGAGACCCGGAATGGCGAAGGCGATGAAATTCAATTGGATGGGCAGCGAGATGGATAATAAAAATCCGCCGAGTATGGGCCCGAGCATGCCGCCGATCCTTCCGATACCAGATGCCACCCCTAGTGCAGTCGATCTAATATTCGGCGGATAGTACTGGGAAACATATGCTTGTACAAGGTTTTGGGCACCAATGGTACAGGCTCCAGCAATCGCTACCAATGTGTAAATCACAAATGAGCTTCCGCCCATTCCCAATAGCGTCAAACTTACAGCACCAAGCGCATACATCGGCACAAGCATTTTCTTGGAACCATAACGATCACAAAGTTTAGCGATGATTAGCGTGCCTACGATAGCGCCGCCTTGAAGGACGATCAAGAAACCTAAGCTTGAATTCAACGCATACCCTGCCTCGATCATTAGCTTTGGAAGCCATGTATTCAAGCCATATACCATCAATAAGCACATGAAAAAGGCGATCCAGAACATCAATGTGCTAAGAGTACGGGAATCCTTAAACAATCCAACAATCGGCATATTGGCTTCTGTTTTTTTCACTTCCACAAGTTCGTCCTTGATGTCGAATTCACTTTCCGGACTTACCTTGGATAATATTCTGATCAGTTCTTCCTTTTTGTTGACTCTGATCAGATGGGTCGAAGCCTCTGGTAATCGTTTCATCATGAAGGGTAAAAACAACAATGGTATTCCGGCAAACCAGAATATTGATTCCCAACCCAGTGTCGGCATAACCAGGATGCCCAGTATCGGCGCAAGCATCCCTCCGAATGAGTAACCGCACAAAACGATTGAAACGACCATGCTCCGCATCGTTTTCGGTGCATAATCCGTCAATAAGGCAATGACGTTCGGCATGATGCCCCCAAGCCCTAACCCCGCCAGGAATCGGAAAGTCGAAAACATCGTAGGCGTATCCGCAAATCCACATAAAAGCGTAAATAAACTAAATAAAATAAGTGTAATCGCGATTACGTTTTTCCTGCCAATCCGATCTGCTAATGTACCAAAGAAGATGGCCCCGAACAACATTCCAAATAGACCGTAGCTGCCCATCGCCCCAGCTTCCACGGAAGTAAGGTTCCATTCCTCTGTCAATAACGGGACGACTGTTCCGTAAACGACAAGGTCATAACCGTCAAAAAGGATAATGATAAAACACCATGCCAGCAATCCTAAATGAAAGCGGTTAAATTTACTGTTGCCAATTACCTCGGTCGTATTAATTTTAGCCATAAAATCTTTCTCCTCTCTAGGTGACTGCAATAATTCCATCCAAATGATAGCGCTTACGTAATCATTCAAAAAATATTCGACTCACATATATTATACAAATAGTGAACCGAGTTATCTAATTGTTATTATAAATGCTAATTATCTGATATTTCAATAAAAACTTTCACATATTATTCATAATTCTTGAAGCCTTCACATAACCCGTTACTAACATGGTATTCGCAATTTCTGGATATCATCTTTTTTTATACGGATCTTCAACGTTCCAAACCATAAAACAACAAAAAACCAGTCCCTTATCGGACTGGTTTCTAATTATTAAAGTAGTAAGCCGCCATTGCCGTATTCAAGTAAGAAAGTTTTAAACCACCACTCCTCAAAGTGGGTGTTTGCAGAAGCAATCCTGTTGTCCAAGTCAGTGACGAGGCATAACATTCCTGTTTCAATATAAAACTCCCTATTACAGCTTAAAGGTTAAAACTTAATTATCATTACGAACAACGCAGCTTGTATAGTTATAATACCGAAATATCTTCAAACTTGCAAGTTTAATCATTCCCATTCAACAAAAAAATTTCATGCCCAAAACGTCAAATGGTACTTTGCTTACACTATCCGTCCCCCACTTTCATTGATATCATTTTAGGGAATATTATACTTGGGTAAGTAAATATTTTAAGATAGAATGTGCAAGATAAAATGGAGACGGAATTGAAAGCGTTTGTCTTCCAAAGATCATCGGATGTTCAACACTATAATATATTCTAAATACCATTTGCAAATACATGGAAGGAGTCTATAATATTAACTAATAGATTTGATTGGAGTGACTGATTATGCTATCAAACATTGGTTTTCCCGGTTTAATTTTAATCCTTCTTTTAGCTTTAATTGTTTTTGGACCGAACAAGCTGCCTCAAATCGGACGGGCAGTCGGCACCTCACTTAGGGAATTTAAAGATGCAACCAAGGGAATAACAGAAGAAATACAAGAGGAATTCAAAGATGACGTACAAGCTGCAAAAAAAGAAACGATAAAATGAAAAAGACGCCTGCACGCAGCAGGCGTCTTTGATGCGTTTGTGGCGCAGAACCGTCAGGCCACATCCCGACGTTTAGCTAAAAGCTTGTTCTTCGACTTACACAAATTAGCTCATCGCTTTATTAATATAACATTAAACTTATATTTTATCAAGTGATTTAATGAGCAGCCTGTTAACGGCATCCATTGGGAAGTAATTTAAATCCCTATTTAAAGTTTATTCATATTCTATAGACCGCTTTGGGGGTTTTTAGATATATTCTATCGAGTTGTTTATTAAAATATAAATGAGTCATAGAGCTGTTCTGCAAAACCGTTCAACTTCATTACAAGTTCATTGTCAATTGAGTCAATTGATCCGAGGAAACGGCCACTTGATTGAACGCTTCATTAATTTCATCGAATATTTCATTCAGCTCTGTCATTTCCTTGGTGATCTTAATATTCTGCTCTTTCACAGAAAGCATGGCCTTTGCTATATCAGTAAAAAATATGCCCGTTTCTTTTCCTTGTTTCGTGCCTTTAGTAATTTCCCCGCTAACCATGGAAATTGACGTGTTCATGACATTGGTAAAATGAGCGATTCCATTAACCAATTTCACTACTTCAGATACCGAGTCCTTGGTATTTTCCGATAGCTTCCTTACCTCACCAGCGACAACCGCAAATCCTTTACCATTTTCACCAGCTCTTGCCGCTTCGATCGCTGCGTTCAACGCCAACAAATTCGTTTGCTCGGCAATTGAAGTGATGATCGTGACAATTCGTTCAATTTCCTTTGAAGTATTGGAAAGCTGCTCCATATCTTTTGAAATGATCGTCATTTGCTCCTGCGTTTTCACCAATCTTTTCTCTAATCCTTGCAACAGTTCGACTCCGTCATTTGACTTTCCCTCTGCATGTATGGCAATCTCGGATCCCTTTTGGGTAAAATCATGAATTTCCCCTACCTTATTTGCCATTAATTGAGTTGCTGAACTGGTCTCTTGACTGATTGCTGCCAATTCCTCTGCATTATGATTGACCTGTAGTTTCATCGTCTCTTTTTCTGCTAAGTCTTTTTGGCGAATCTTCTCATTTTCAAGTTCATATGCCTCTAAAACTATTTGCTGCTCTAAATTAAAAATTTAATGACAGCCAGAATATTATCTTGATATTGCTCAATATTTTTTATGTTGGAAATCACATGAATAATCAATGATTGCAATAAATCCTGAAATGCACTCATATACCATTTTGGCTGAAGTCCAATTCGCACATGTACTTGTGCGATAATATAACGCTGTTTAATATACGCATCATCAATGGTTCCGCTAAACATTTCGAACATATGACGATGCAGTGTCTTTTTCAACCTATCAACAGAACCATTGTCCTTAATGATTTTCATTAAAGAGGGTTCATTTTCTAGATTTTTATAAAAATTCCCTACAATTTGTGTCAAATGTTCCTTCACTTGTTCCTGTAAAGAACGAATTATACATAAATCCTCGATGCTCAAATGAACATGTCCACTTGCTTCAATACGCTCGGATATTCCCTGATATTGATACCGACGTGTTCTTTATATTGCATATAGTCTATAGAATCTACCTTTTGTTTAATTCTCCAAATTCTTTTCATGATTAAATTGCCCCCCATTTTTTAACCCATATATACTATTTCGACATAAAGTCTGTTTATCTTAATTTACTTTGAAAAATTTTCTTATTTCACATAATACTTATGAACGATATATGTCCAAACAAAAAAAGACACTCCAGAGAGTGTCTCAGACCGTATACTTTTTTTGAGAGAGTGTAGAATATGAACGTTGATTGGAACGTAGGGCACTCGCTTTCCGCGGGCGGTCCGGGAGCCTCCTCGGCGCTCTTGGCGCCTGTGGGGACTCCCTTGGACGCTCTTTTCCCGTAGGAGTCTCGTACCTTCCGTTCCAATCAACCGGAATATATTTTCAAGAAAAAACTGTAGGCTGGACTCATTTCGAACACTTGAATAAGCTCGCGCCTTTAGTCGTCAAACTGAAACGCTCAAAAAGTGTCTTTTTCAATGATCAATTTCCTGCTGGTTAAGATTGGAATGCTTACGGGAATAAGCGAAGTAAATGACTACTCCGATAGCCATCCAGATTAAAAACCTTATCCATGTATGACTCCCTAGCTGAATCATCAAGAATACACAAAAAACGATTGCCAGGCCAGGAACGAGCGGTACTGCCGGACAATAAAAAGCCCGTTTCATATCCGGTCTTGTTTTACGTAAAACGATAACCGCTACGGAAATCATCGTAAAAGCAGTCAATGTTCCAATGTTGACCAACTCTGCCAATTCACCAAGAGGTATGAATGCTCCCAATAGGGCCGCTATCATACCAAATATCCATGAAGCTGCATAAGGTGTTTTATATTTTTTATGAAGTTTTGATAAGGATTTTGGCATCAGCCCATCACGTGACATTGCAAACATAATTCGCGTTTGGCCATACAACATTACCAAAATCACCGTTGTCATCCCTAGGAAGGCACCTAGATCGATGATACCTGCAACCCAATTTTGTCCTGCGCTTTGCAAGACCAAAGAAATCGGGTGATCAAGAGCCTGGCTGAATTGTGCATACGGTACCACACCTGTCATGATTAAACTTACCGCCATATAAAGCACAACACAAATGACCAAAGATCCGAGGATTCCGCGTGGTAAATTCTTTCCTGGATTTTTTGTTTCTTCAGCAGCAGATGCAACTGCATCAAAGCCGATGAAGGCAAAGAACATTAAGGCGGCAGTTGAAAATACTCCATCGATACCAAATGGCATGAAAGGCTGCCAGTTTTCCGGTTTCACATAATAAATAGAAGAAACGATGAACAACAACACTACCAACACTTTAATAACGACCATGATATTATTGATTCTAGTCGTTTGTTTCGTACCTATGGAAATCAAAAAGGTAATCGCCATGACGATCAAAAAGGCCGGCAAGTTCATATAAGTCGTGACACCTTCGACCGAACCCGGTGCCGCCGTTAATTTCTCTGGAAAGTTAATTCCGAATCCACTTAAAAATGATTGGAAATAGCCCGACCACCCGGCCGATACGGCACTGACAGCCAATAAGTATTCAAGAATCAAATCCCATCCGATTATCCAAGCGGCGAATTCACCTAAAGTTGCATAAGCATACGTATAAGTCGAACCGGATACCGGCACGGAAGCTGCAAATTCTGCATAAGAAAGTGCAGCGAATAAACAGGCAAGCCCAGCAATGACGAAAGATAATGAAAGTGCAGGACCAGCATTCACTGCACCAGTACCTGTTAATACAAATATGCCTGTCCCAATAATCGCTCCGATTCCTAGCATCGTTAAATCCCAAGCCCCCAGTTCCCGTTTCAATCCCTTACCGCCGGAACCTGCGTTTTTCAACAAGTCCTCAATGGACTTCTTCCTAAAAATACTCATGTTTTTTCCTCCGTAAATTTTATAAACTATTCTGAAAACTACAGACAAATAAATTCACTTACCATTTATACCGAAGAAATTTCGACAAATTTCTACAATTCCTGAATTGTCTGACTTTCAAATTATACGTATTACCCCTTCCTTCGTCAACGATTTATTATTGTAAAATTCTGTTTTTTTGAATTTTTATTTGGAAGGGAACCCTTAATATTCAACAGGAATATCAATATTTAACAAATAAGGATGAACAATTCATTATTCAATAAAGTAAGCTATTAGAGTATTTCGATTAATTTTTTATTGTAAAAGTTGTAATATTTTTAATCCAATATTGGATCATACGTTATTTTTGTATATGTATTATTATGAAATAATACTCCAATATTATTCTGATCATTCATGCGCCAATAGTTTGACGGAATCAAAGTACATCACTATACTTATTAAGTCTTAAAAAAAGTACGGGAATTATGCTTAATAATTGAAGAAGGTGACATTCATGGATTTTGCAATTACCTATCTGTCTTTTTATTTAATCCAAGTCGAAGGAAAAGGCGATCAGGCTGATAAGCGTTTTAAACATTTCCAAACTCTAGATACTGAAGAATACGAAGAAAGTCCTCTAAAGGATTTTTTGGATGGGGAATTGATGAAGATTTCCAAACGGAAAGTCGACCGTCATCCAAAAACTGAACAAATACCGACCAAAATTGGTTCTTTTATTGTCGAAGAAGGACATGCACTTGATTCCAACCCTAATTACAATGTATTTAACCGTGTTCGATATGCAAAAACAAAACAGGAATTCCAAGAGGAAAACGAACAATTCACGCGGTCTTATATTGATACAAGTGCCGTCCGTGGCGGTGTCTTCATAATCGCATCCGCAAAATTAACGAAATATCTTGATGAACCATTCGTTTTCTTACTAAAATGTGATTTCGAGCCGAAAGTTGCTTCCATTTCGGATGAACGGACCTTGATTAGGCACGTTGAAATGGCAATCACCACTAAAAATATGAAATCCATCCAATACCCATACATGCCCGAAGAAGGAATGGTCGAAGAAGGCGAACTGAAAATCCACCAGGCCTCACATGCCCGCTACTTTGAGGACTTTTTAAAATTCGTGGAGTACGGGGAATCAATGCCGGAAATCATGAAAAATCAAGTCATTCACATGGTCCATGAACATGTATCCGCTCAATTCGAAGAAAACAGTGACGAACTGCAGAAATTCGAACAGGATCTGGAAATCTGGGAAACCAGTGAAAAGCGGGAAATACAGGAACGCCTTGAGACCCATCAGGTCGTCGAAGCCACAGCCCAGATTGTCGAGCATACACCTGAAGCCGAAATGCGAATGAAGCTTGGCAGTACATCCGTCAAAGGACTGTTAGCCGATTTTGGCGAAAGCATCCATTTAGGGAAAATTAATGGGAAGTATGTATTGATGATAGAATCCAATACAATAGAGTTCGATAAAGGCGTTTCGCCGATTGAGTTTCATAAGCCGGATGATTTGATGGAGATTGTGGAGCGGATTAATAAGAAAAGTGTTGGGGAGTAAACGTGTTTTTGAGCATTTTCATGACCACTAAAATAACAGAAAACAGCGATACAAAGGTTTTCTCGGCAATATTAGTGACCAAAAGTGTGACCGCTAGATTGACAAAAAAATTGCTCTTATTCCTGTTAAAAGGTTTCCTAAAGGATTACTAACTTAAAGAGAGAATGCTATTTCATAATGCATTCTCTTTTTATATTTATACTTCAATTCAATACATCCTTTTATTAAATCTACATAACCCTTGCTTCTTATATTTTAGCTCCACTTCAAATTCCCTTGCATCCTTTTCTTTATCAAATTTTCCAACAAAATTATAAGCTAATTTACCATCCTGCATTAATTGCCTGTGTTCCGTGTTTCTTGTATTAATATTCCAACTGCAAACTCCAGAACCAGCATAAACAACTTCTTCCTTTAACCAATGCTCATAAACAACAAACTTATTAACTCTTCTAAGTTTATTCTGTCGTATTTATACCTTATAATAAGTTGGGTTACTATTTAGGAAGTTCTTCCATAGGCTTTTACTATGTCCTGATTTATCATTTTATCTGATAAATGTTGAATTAACGTTCTTTTGTTAACAACATGAAAAATCACTCCCGATAGTGTTATATCGAGAGTGAAAAAAGTGTAAAAAAGTGAAAATTAATTTAAACTTTTTAATATTAAATCCTCATCAATTTTACTTGCCTTTAAGTATTGTGGGTTTTCTACAATAATTGTAATAGCCAATCTGAGATACTCAATCGCCTTTTCTACTGCTGGAGTTGGTGTTGTTCCTTCTAATTTTATTTCTCTTTTGTTATCTGCTTTTGGATTTCCATGGACAATAGCTGATCTATAATCATATATCTTTTTTACTGTTGTAAATATTTCTTGAGGCGACTGAGTTATCTCTTCCGAAAGGTTCAATATTGCTGCCATCCTTAAAGCTAGTTTATGATTTAACTCAGTTTTTTCTCCATCTGATAAAAGAGTTTCCAAAGCAATCATTGCATCAATAATAGCATCCTGTTCATTGTCCCTTAAGTAACAATATTTCAATCTATGATTTGCTATTTTTAGCTTTTGATTAGATTCACTTTGAATCTTCCTAAACATGGCTCCTACTTGTTCAATTTGTAATTCTGATACCCAAGGTAGGTCAGGATTCAACCAAAAATATTCATCAAATTTAGTTGGATAAGCTCTTATTAACGTACCATACATCGGTCTTAGGTATGCCTCATATGATTCGCACCAATCAATTGGTCTTGAAATCAATTGAGCATAACCTGTTTCATACCCCAACGATATCCTAAAACAATTAAAAAAATCATCGATTATTTCAGTAGGGTAAGCATATTGTTCCCCTAATAGTTTAGATAATGACCACTTACTTTGATTATCTAAACTGTAGTTTTTTATAACTAAAGCATGAGTAGCAGAACCAATAACAGTTTGATTAACTGGAACGGCGTAATTTGAAATTCTAGTTCGAGATAACTGCATAATATTATCCATTTTTTCTATATATGTATTGCTATCTATTTCGAATTTTTCAAAGTTAAATTTTAAAAATAATATTGGAATAACTATATCTATGTTTAACTTCTTGTTAAATATTGAATTTTCTATAGGTTGATAAATACGTTTAAAGTATTCAATAGAAAACTCATCTTTATCTTCCCTATACATATGAAGATAACGTTCGATTATCGACTCTGCAACAGATTGGATACAAATTTTAAATATTTTATATTCATTTTCCTTATCTTTCTCTTCATTTACCCCGAACTTATTCCTAAAACCCTCATTGTTCATTGCATAACTCTGATAATCGGGATAACCTGTTAATTCAGTAATTTCTATTTCAGGTTTATCTCTCCACTGCTTTTGAAATACGCTAGTATAGTCATATGGTTGACCATCTGAAAAAGAAGATTCTGAAAAAGATGGCATGCCACTTGGAAAATCATATTTAGACATGGATGGCCACTTAAAATGTCTTGATATATGAATAGATCTAGTTTCTATGAGTTTATTAATCTTCGTAATTGCGCTTTGAGTAATTCCAGATAAGTGTTGAAATAATACTTTATCATGAACTTCATTCATATTTTAATCTCCTTCTATAGTTTAAATTTCAAATTATATCCAACATATATAAAACAAGTATTAGATATATATACAATAACAACATGAACCGTATTCTTACATTAAATTAATATTTTATATTATAATTTCATCAACATTTATTTTGTAAAAGCATTCGATTTCCTATAATCATCTATAAATCTTATCTCATCAGAGTCAGTATAGTATTTCCAAAATTTCCAGCCATTTGTTGAAGCATTTGCTTTCCCTGATAAATCTTCTTTAGCCTTGCTAGCTCCAGATGAAACCGAATAACTTTTCCCTTTATATAATATCTTTTCAGTATCGATATCAAACGTAGCTTCAATTTTTTTATTATAGTAGTTAGCAAAAACCTTCTTATTACCTGAATTACTAGTAACGGGAGTTTTATAAAAATTATTTAAAACCTGCTTTTCTTTTACAATTACTTTATTTTCAATGGATTCAAAAATTTGTTTTGCCCTTGTTTCCACAAAATCAAAATAAAAGTCATCATATAATCCATCTAATAATTCTATGGGTATCAAATGATTTTTTAAGCTATCTTCAATATTAATATTTTTTTTTAATTTTATATCCATCAAATAATCAGAAGGTGCCTTTTTCCCTATGCGAATATTTGTTATTTTCGGTAATAAAGTTCTATTTGCTACACAATCAATTAGTGAAACAGCATTATCATCATCTGAATAATTTTCTTTTATATATTGTTTGGGGAAAATATGATGGTCCTCTAGTTTGCTATTAAATGTTAACTTACTAGAATTAGGCCAATCCAATAATCCTTTGGATGCAAAGTTTATAAAGTTTAAAACACCTTTATAAACCGCACTACCTTTTTTGGTTAAAGAAAGTATGTCCTCATGACCTTTCATTGGAATTTTTATTTTATTGAAGTAGCTTTTATCAGTGGTTTTTAGATTATTCGCAATTCTTTTTAAAATTGTGCAATCTTGTACAATTACTTCATTAGTTCCAGATGAATACCTTTGTGAAAATATTGATGACCAATACCAGTATGAAATAAATTCATTCTGTCTTTCATTCATCTGAGAAAAATCGCTTCCGTTAAGTTCGTGTAGGAAAATAATTAATGGAATAATCATATTTTCATATGGCATCCAGGATTGTGACAATATGTAATTTTCCTTAAAAAGAAAATCGATAACTTTCTTATAATAAATACACACTTTATCCCAATATTCATTAAAATGAGTATAATTTAAGTTTGTTAATATATACTTTCTATCTACTTCTTTTCCGTTACTAATTATATAGGATATTGTACGTACTATTATTTCCCTATTAAATTGATAATCAGATACATCGTAACTATTCTGTAGTTTCTCTATTTCTTCTCTTAGATTAAAGCCTTTATAAAGCTTAGCTGCCAAAATATCAATAAAGTTTAACTGAATACCTTTACTGTTGCTTCTTTCAAAAAATAATGCAAATTTCTCTGTATTCATATTAAGTAAATAGTAGGACAGTAATTTTTCGCTTCCTAATAACTCATTCAATTTTTTTATTGTACCCATGAATTTCCTAAAAACACTTTTAATTTCATCTTCTTCAAATCCAGAAGGATACATTAATAACTCAAAATATTTTGTTTTTATTTCATCTTCAAAATCATCACTTTTATTTATTGTGTATGCATCTGATAGCTTAACCGATAATCGGTCTTCATCTTCTTGACCATTAAACTCATGGATAATTTCTTCTAATGTCCTATCTTTAAACTGTTTATTCTGAATATCTTCTATTAGTTCTTCTTCATTTTTTATTATAATCCAAATATCATCTATCCCTTTTAAAGCCCTATAAATTGATGTTGCACGCTGCTGACCGTCTAACACTAAACGAAAATTATTAATTTGCGATTTATGTTCGATTTCCTCTTTTGTAAAAAATTTAGTTTCTATTTTTGCTCTGCTGCCTGTTCCCTTTCTAGGCCGTTTATCTATATCACGAACAGTAATCTCAAAAGATGGTTTTCCATATATAATAGAACCAATGAAGATATCTCTTACTAAAGAATCAAATAATTCATATGTTTTACCTATGTCCCATACAAAATCACGTTGAAATTCTGGTAAAACAATATTACCCTTTTCAATATTTTCCATCAAATATTTAATTGATTCGGTTTGCTGTAGCTGTGGCTCAGACATGTAAACCCCTCCAAATAATATATACATAACATTCTATCAAATCCTTAATCAATAATGTAAAAAATAAGAAGAATTTAACATATCATCCACTTTTAAGCAAGCTGATAATTAGGATAAATCATTTAGAATTGAAACTAAATGAAAAAAGAAGAAGAAATGTTATATGCAATAAACGATTAGACGAAGGAATGAAATGACTTATTTACTTAACTAAAGGTGCTTTACTTTAAAAAGGGGGTTGCAGTAGCAATCTTCTCAGTCAAATATAGCTGTTGGCTATTTTAATTTCATTAATTCTTATGGCATATTTTAGACAAACCCTTATGTGATTCATAAAATACATATTAGGGTCTGTGCTATAGTACAATTGGGACCATTTAGAGTCCATATCCCTATCTCAATTAAAACTTTGTACGCAATAATTGAATTAATGGGTCATTATTCAAATTATCAGGTTTTGCTTGTTCTTCTTTGAATTTCTGTGCTGCATTTAATCCAAGCAACTTGAAACTCTCAATAATCTTCGCTTGAGCCTTCATTGCTGTACTAACTGATGGATGTTCCTTTTTACCATGAGGACCCATAACAGTATATCCGTCTTGAAATAGTTCTTTTTCACACGCCTCCACCGTCGCCAGGTTAAAAGCTAATCTTTCAATTATTGGTTGATCTGTTGTATTTAGTTTATCTATTTTTTCAAGTTCAGCTACAACAAAATTGAAATAGTTGATAGCAGTTTTGTTAAAATATTCTGGTGCTTTCATCTTATTCTCCCCCCTTTACAAATAATTACATAAAAATACTTTTTGCAAAAAATCCTGGTAGTGTGAGCGACACTTCACAAGTTATTTAAGCCATTTTTAACTTTTATTCAAATAGATAGGCGGCATTACCTTTCTGCTCATATATTATTACGAATAAAACCAAAACTAATTGGTGCTAACTTTTGTGACAATAACACCTTGTTTACTTCATTAAATAAATCTGTTTTACTTCTAACATGACTTCTCAAATAATATATCGCAACTTTTGCAACTAAGAATCGATAGTCGTCTCCACGAAACGCTGTTTTAAACTTTTTCATTGCCTGTAACTCTGATCTCAATGTCTTACACTCCTTTATTTAATTAGACTAAATAGAATAATAGGAAGAGAATTGTAGTATTCTCTTCCACTTTGCTCATCGTTTATTAGACTATTACTAATTTTGCTAAAGCATGGGGGTTGTATACTGCTCCATCAGCATAAACATCACACAGAAACATTTTGGTCCCCTTAAATGCTGTCTTTGTATCTTGAATCATTTGAATTCCTTGATCCTTTTTGATCATCAGCCCATACCCACGCTCAATGTTACCGAAAACGATTGGAGTAGTTTCAGGAAGCGAATCACTTACAAATACTTCGGCTCCGAAGAGTGTACGAGTTGGACGGCCATTCGCAACACCATTTTGCATATAGAAATGGCCTGCACCATCTCTCAGTTTAGAGATTGCACTAAAAGCTGACTTTTCAACAATATAGATTGCACCGTTCAAATAATCTGGATGAACTGCATTATAAAGGTCCATTAAATAATCATAAGTGATGTTATTAACAGAAGTAGGCACTGAAATTGCTTGTACATCAGTATCATGAATAATCCCTCGGAACTCTTCGGTTGTATTACCATTTAGGATACTTCTCTCAGCTACTTTTGCCACTCTGCGGGCCAATAAATCAGCAATATAGTCCACAATATTAATTGCTGAATCGTTGATTAATTGATTTGTTAACTGTATAGCAGCACCATATCTTTTTTGTTCGAGCTTCACTTCTTGTAATGCCATTGCTCCTTCGATAACATCTTGTCCCTCACCAACAAAGCCAGCCTCAAAATTAAAGTCATCTTCTCTAGCGATTTTCAAAGAACCATATACAGAAGGAAATTTCTTTGCACGAGCAAAAACAGGACTAGACTGATCCATTTTCCTAATAACTAAATCAGCGACAATTTGGGGAACTAAGCTAGATCCTTCAACTGTCCCTTGTAAAGCACGATTTTCACGAATAAACGATGTGAAATCTTCATAATCAGCATTTCGTTCTTCCTTTTTAAGTTCTTCATTTGTTCTTAAATATCGATGTTCTGTTTCCATATTGTTGTTTCTCTCCTCTTGTTTTTTATTTCCATTTTGTATGACATCAGAAGGAATTTTAACTTCCTCCACTAAATCAATTCCTCTTGCCGCGATAGTTGATTGTGAATAGGCTGGGTCTCGAACAACCGAGACCTCGAATAACTCAAGTTCTTCAATGGTTCTTTCATAAAGACCAGCTTCCAACAGTTTCCAGTTATCTTTGATAGTTCGAAAACCGAAAGACATATTTCTAAGGATTCCAGAATTGATTAATTCGTAATAATCCTTTCCCCATGTAGTAGGGGTAATCATCGCTTCCATGAACAAACCTTTATTATCTTCAGTAAGATTCAAAGATTGGTTACGAGTAGAAGACAAGATTAATTTGTTGTTATGTTCAGCAAGGAAATCAATGTCTCTCTGAGCATTTTGAATTGAACGAGCAAAGGCTCCTTTTGCAATTTTTTCAACGAATCTTTTTGTGACTCCAAGAACATTACTTAATGATTCGGTTCTATTCACATAACCAGAAACGGTCATTGTTCCATCTTCATTAGCATGTAAATCCGCATTTTGAACCCTAAGTTCCATCTTCATTTTTATTTCGTCCCTTCAATTTGAAATAATAAACTGCTTTCAAAAGCAGTTGAATGCAAAAAAATAAGCCATACCCAAAGGCATGACTCATTGACCAGGGTTACACCAGTCACCTTTTATAAGAAAAAATTGGAAAAATAGAACTTATTCTGTAAGTCCATTTATTTTAGTTACTGCCATACGGCAGCAGGATAGTAAGCTTTAAAAAAGGAGAACCAGTATCTGGACCGGTTCTCGTAAATAGGAGGAAACGTAAATGAATTTAAAAACCTAAACTGAAAAGGAACTGACTGTTCAATCCTTATCTATTATATATATATATAACTTGGGATTTTTATACGAACAATCAACATTTTCTGTAAAAATATATTAATTTTATCTTTTTTCTGACTTCAAAATAAAAAAGTAAGAAGGCCTTATCTCTATTCCGCCTTAGAATGTTCCAAATTTGTTATTGTTCTATTTAAATAAGAAAAGTAACAAATTTGGATCAATTGATTTTGTTGATTATCCAATACATTTTATTTCTATGTTCACCTTTACTTTCTTTCTTATTTGAAATGATAAAACGAATGTTGTTTTCTTCAAAGAATGAATTAATAGTTTTCATACCAATTTTTGTTGAGCCGTTCTTTCCTCTTAATCCATACTTCTGACAAATCATATTAACTAACTCTTCCTGCTGGTCTTTGAAGACTTTTTTATCGACATAATTTTCGACAATATCCAATTGAATGAAGTCTTCTCTCTTAAGTTGCTCTAAATCAACATATTGAATGTTAGGAAAATACTTCTCAAAGAATGCTTCAAATCCTAATTGATTCATAAACTCATACATATCGTATTGGTACCTTAAAAATGCTAACCCACAATTATGAATTCGTAATCTTGTATACTTTTGGTGGCTAACTGGGTCCATTACAGTATCAAGATAGAATGCTTTCATTTGTTTACCAATTACGTCAATTCCATATTCTTCAACAAATTTAACCTCTCCAAGTTCTTTGAATTTATCATAGTAATCAAGTTGCTTTTCGAGATTCCGGAGTCTGGCTGCAATCGATCTTTTAGAGATTCGTTTGTAATACACGTTTACTTCTCCCACTCGGGCCCTAGCAGGAGCTTGAACGAATGTATCAATATCACTGATTCCATTAATAACAATTGTTTCAACTGAATCATCTTTAATTTCAGTAGCTTCAGTCATAAGTCTCGTTGTATTTAATACATCACATTCGAATTTCTGTGTCGTAGCAATCTGCTTGAATTCCAATGAATTTTCACGATTGCCAGAATGCAAGGTTTTGCTGTTACCAATATTGAAATCTGACATGGTTTCCTTTGATTTATGAAACACAAGAACCTTATTTCCTTTTTCAACTTCATTTTGGACAACTGATAAAACTGTTTCATCTTGTTCATATCGGAACAAGTCTTTTATATTATTGTTATAGTAGTCTGCTTCTTTAAGGACTTCTAACTTATTTTCCCAAGGTAAGTAGTAAAGACCATCATAAGTGCCGGTCATAAGGATTTTAACTGCTTTATCATTTTGATTGAGGTAATTAAAAATTAATTCTGTTCTTGCATTAAAAGCACTATCACCGACAAGACAATGTGCTTCATCAAGAACAATATAATGATAGGTGCTAAGCATCTGATCGTTTCGATGCAGAAACTTTTCAAAAGCTTGATATGACATTAAATCAAACATTCCACCTTGGAATTGTCTCTCACGTTCTTGTCGGTAGTCTTCAAGATAGTTTTCTTGCTGTTTTAATGATTGGGTACGATGAGTTAAGAGTAAAACTCTTTGATTATTATTTACCGTATATGGTAAAAGAACTTTTCTTTCCCAAAAGTTCTTACCACTACCCATTTCACTACCAATTAGATAATTCTTTCCTGGTTCCAACTTTTTAATAACATCCGTCGTAATGACATTACTTACATAAATTTTATTTTCCATTTCTATTCCTCCGATAATGTATTTTTCACTCAATACATTTGTATCTGGAGAAAGAAAAATGTAAATCAATCGGGAAAACTTTCTTTATAAAATGAGAATTTTATTCTATTTGGAAATTAAAAAAAGCCACATTGATGTGGCCGGAACTATTGGTATTCAAGTAAAGCTACAATTTCTTAATTATTTTCTTTTGCCCATTATGAACATGTGTATGAGTTTCTCACTGTATCCTTTGGAACAAAAACCATTTAACACTTTTTTTGAAGAATTCTCTTTTACTTTGAATCTGTGTATACTGTTTGGCGACCACTCAACATTTCAGTTAACGTATAATACCATCCACCAGAGTTATTAACTTGGGGATGAGGGTGATGGTGCAAAGATATATGTTCCGCCTCCGATAAAACATAAAATCTATACATATCATTCTTCTTAAAGCCATGACCTATCTTTCTATCCGCTATATAAGCCAACAATCTCTCTTTGTATGAGAGATCGGTTTCCTCTATTACTTTTAATACTGAAGTGTTTTCGGGGGAAAGAACAAAGATGTCATCAATTTTATATAATTTATCCATCACACCCCCTCCTTTTTGCCGAAAAGCAATAAAGAGTGGATCCCGATAATTATATGGAGGTGTATTAGGACAAGCATGAATATGATGCTTGTTGATTTCTTCAAATGTTTTACCCGCAGGAACGGATAGAATTTCTTTTTCATAATAATTCATTCGCTTGTCTACTCCTGTTATAAAGTTATAATAGTCCTTTAATAATAAAGACTTTGTAGACTCCAATTTTAATCTTAAAATATTATACAAGGCTTGAATAATATCTGTCCAAGTTATAGAAAGGAACTTATTGGTCAAAAAAGATTGTTTATACCTTGTCAAGGTAATAGCAATTTTAGGAACATTTTTATCATTTGGAAAAAACTTAGGATCAACATATTTTTGAAGTTGCTCTTCAATATTACTTTCGTTTATAAACTTTATATTTTTTGCTTCAATAATTAGAATAAATACTTTTAAACTTTTATAATAGAACGTTAGGGTAATATCCCTTCTAATTTTTTCAATTCCATCACTAATCATTTCTGCATCAATCTTTACAAAATCACTTTCTTTAAATAATTTATATTGACTGCCCGTTAATACCTTAGTTATTTTCGAATGAATTTTATCAATTGTTAGAAATTCATCGAGTAACTCCGGAGACATATTTAATAAATATGCTAAGCCTTTTGTTTGCTTCGTTTCCCTGTCACCATCAATTAAATCAAAGAACGATGACTTATATTTGCTATTTTCAGATTGATATAATCGAAATGTTGTTTCTAACTGTTGATTAAACATAACTATCCCCTATACAACCACTAAAATGACTTTCAACTCATAATATATATTTACGTTCATTTTAATGCCTTTACTTTAATAAGAAAAACTTCTTTAAGTAAATAAATCCCCAAAATTATCCACATCACCAAGTCATATCTTTAATGGTCTTACTAAGTTAGATTCATTGTCATATTCCATTATCTCTACACCTTCAGGAATTAAATGCTTATAGGTTCTAATATAGTATTCTCCTAATGACTCACGCCTTTTTTCATTGTAATCTCTTAATATGAAAAAGATCTTTCTAAAATAACTCGGTGCTAAAAAGAAATAATACATTGCTTCATTCCAAACTGTTAATTTTGCACTTGGAACATTACCACCTGAAGTCCATTTGTGGGACTTGCATTCTACTATTATTTTCTCTGAATCTGTTGGTGCGCTTCCTAAATCAAAAACATGATTTTTCTTTATTGTTTTTGCCCCAACTGGAATACTAACCCCTTTAATGAGGATAATATCATCTATTTTAAAAAAGTTTAATGCCACTTCTTCAAAGTCTCTACCTACGTGAGCATTACTAATTGCATTTTCCCTCTGAAAGTTATTCATCCTTTACTCCTTATAATGACTTTAAACAAAATTAATGAATATTTGGATTTACATCTTCCCTTAAAAAATTGTCTATTTTCCTTTTAGTATCTACTAAATTTTTCGTCGACCTAATTGGATCATAAGACCTTATAATTAAATTTTTATATGGTTTATCCATACAATTTTTCTTATAAAACTCCCAAGCTGAATTTCTTGTAGACTCATCAATAGATCTTGATTTACCTTGCATAAACTCGTATAAATGATTATCAAGAAACAATTCTCCGTTATGCTTAATAGATAATATATAATTAGGTCGTTGTCCTTTTCTTGGGAATTTGAACTCCCATATTTCAAAAAAATGTGACTGTGGTTTTGAAATTAAATTCTTCTTATATGATTCAAATTTTAATTTTATTTCTTCAGAAATACCTTCTGGTAATTCAGGAAATTCACCCTGCATATGGCTAATTCCTTCTAAAGATACTGCATATATACCTTCAATCTCTTCAACCGTCATTTCCTTTATTTTATCTATAGTTTCAATATCTATTTGTAAAGGACTTATGTTACAGTACTCCATAGCCACTCTTAATTCTTCACTAAAACCTTGTGCTAAAATATACACCTTATCAATATTTATATTTTTCGAATCTAGTTCCGCATAATATTCCATTACCTGAGCTATATTTGGAAAATCAGCAAAGTTTCTTTTAATTTCCACCAAGTGGAGTGTACAATCCGATTTACTTTTATAGATAACATCGCATCTTAAATTAGTTCCTAACCATTCCTGCTTAGCATAAATCTCCCAATCTGGATTAAATTTCTCTGGATAATTCGCATACATATCTTCAAAAAATGATTCTTTTTCATCACTTATTGACAATATAATCAACTCCCATTCTCCGAACTAACTTAGGATAAATATACCATATTTTTTTATTTATATTTACTTTCTTTATGATAAGTTGAGATTCAAGTAATTGAAACAAAGTTTACCCATAAGAGAAAGTGATTGCCAAAGTCCAGAACCAGGAAAAACAGAACTCCACCAGGCAATAATACAGCCACAGCTATACGTTACAAGGCTCATGTTAGTCTTTTAGGGAATCACTTAAATTTAGTTAAGAAACGCATCACAATTAGATATTAAATATAAATACGAAATACGGTAGTAGGGTGCAATCTAGATAGCCACCAGAAGCTCGTATTTAGTCCGTATGGAATTTTTATTTTGATTTAATAAATATTATTAAATAAATTATAAAATGCTCATACGGTGGCCATGATGAGCAACAAAGTGAATTTTTTGTTCTTTTTAAATTTTCAAGTAATTTCAATTATAAATCTATTACTAGCTTGTTTTCATATTCCCATTCATTAAATGGTGGGTAGATTAAAGGTTGCTCCACTTCTTACATAAGCCATTTTTTTAACTTTGTGAATATTAGATAAATTATTATGTGAAATATCTTCATAAAGGTGTTTAAGGCTTCTAGATGTCATTATTGTCATCTTCTAACCAATTAAAAAGGGGAACATCTGAATCTTTCAGTCTTTCTTTAAAATTTTCATGAGGATCAATCGCTCCATGTTTCACTTTACTTCTAAATAAAGTATTCTCGAAACATGTTCTAAGGTAAGCTCCAAAGTTTTCTATATCCTTCTTTTGTCTTGCTTCTTCAACTACTCGTACACAGACTTCTTTACTAAGTCCCTTGATTCGATATTCATTAGTTAATCTATAAATTATTTCATCATTGTTAACTGTTTCCTTGTTAACAATATAATCTTTTCTATCTTTATATTGTTCTTTTTTATTTTTCTTTTTAATACTTGAGCCCTTTTGTAAAGGCTTGCCGGTCCCTTTAGTCAAGGCTAGGTTTTCCCTTTTGTCATAGCTGGGATTTACTTTTTGTCTTTCAGGCTTTTGATTTGGTGGTATGTTCAGGTCTTCCCTTTTTTCAGACTTAGGATTACTCTCCAATAGTAATTCCTCTACAATCTTATCTGTGATGTGAAAATATTTTTTTGAAGGAACACCCATTACTTTTGTTGCTATGTAACCGGCGACTTCTAATTCTTTAGCAGCTTTAAGTTGCTGTTTGTATGTCAAAGAAGTTTCTTTCTCTAAAGTTTCACTAGTTAAAAAGAAGAATTCTTTGTCCTCTCTTATAGTTAACATGCCTTTACTGCCGAAACTTTCATAACTTGAACACAACTGTCCAAATATAATGGCACCATTTACTGATACAGAATGAGCTAAATCTTTGTTGTACATTACAAATCCTTTACCACTTAAAATTGACATTAATTTCATTATAAGTCTATCTCCCTTGACACAGAAGAAGTAGATTTGCTACCATGTTTCTTGTAGAAGTTTAATTCTTCTGCGATGTTCTTAATAAGAGATGGTAGAGCCGCCAAACTCATTTGCCATCTCTTTATTTATTTTATTATAACGAACGTATATTCGTACATAAAGTTTTATATCTTTTAACCCTTTGTTTATGTTTTTGTTCAATCTCTGTCCGCTTAAAAATAATCATGTTAAAATATACCTAGGAAATCTTTTCAGGTTTAATGAGCAGCTTTTAAGGAGGTTGTTCTTACTGTGAAAGGAAGTATAACTAAAAATAAACAAACAGGAAAATGGGATTTTGTCTTCAATGGTGGAATAGACCCTTTGACAGGCAAACGAAAGCAGATTCGCCGCAGAGGTTTTTTATCTAGACAAAAAGCTTTAGATGCTATGACACTAGTTAAATCTGAAATTATTCAAGATGAATTTACTGATTTATCTTCATTAAGCTTAGAAAAGTTTATGATTGAATGGTTTCAGGAACGTAAAATCCAATTACAGGCGAGCACTTATGAAACTCAATATATTTATTTTAGAACTGTCATAAAGCCTCGCTTAGGTCATTTTAAATTACAAAAAATAACTCCAATGAATCTTCAAAGATTTGTAAATGATTTAGTGAAGGAGAACCATTATTCTGAATACACAATTCACCTTATATTCCGTGTCTTAAGTGCAGCATTAAAAAAGGCAACTATTATTAGACTGATCAAGACGAATCCTTCCATAGGCATTACATTACCTAAAATTAGAAAGAAGGAAATTGAAATATGGTCTCTTGAACAGATTAATTATTTTATAGCAGCCTCTAAACAGACTAAACGATTGACACGTTGCTTTGTAGGTTTCCTTATCGGTTTCCTATGTGGATGCCGTGAAGGCGAAATAATGGGACTTAGATGGAAAGATATAGACTTTGATACTAACACTATATATATACGTCAAACTTTAACTCAAAAGGCTGAAATTAAAACAGGAGCAAAGAATAATTCTAGTGTTCGGTCAGTTAGTATTCCTGCAAAATTAATACCCGAACTTATATGTCACCGACAAATGATTATTGAAGAAAAACTCTTACTAGGTGAGAAGTATGAAGATAATGATTTAATAATTTGCACACAACATGGAACGCCGATGATTCCACGAAATTTCAGGAAAGAGTTTTACAATTTAACCGATAAAAATGGATTACCTCGAATAAAATTTCACTCATCTAGGCATTCACATGTATCTCTTCTAATTCAGCAAAATGTAAACGTAAAGCTAATTAGTGAAAGATTAGGTCATGCTGATATTTCAACGACACTTGATATTTACAGTCACGTTTCGCAAAATATGCAGCAAAGTGTAGCAATTGAACTTGATAAAATACTTCAATTGTGACCAATTTTGTGACCATCGCAACCTAATACTAGTTGTATCAAAGGCTCATATACCCTTTTCCATACATGCCCGAAGAAGGAATGGTCGAAGAATCCGAGTTGAAAATCCACCAGGCCTCACATGCCCGCTACTTCGAGGACTTTTTGAAGTTCGTAGAATATGGCGAATCGATGCCGGAAATCATGAAAAACCAGGTCATACACATGGTTCATGAACATGTATCCGCTCAATTCGAAGATAACAGTGACGAACTGCAGAAATTTGAGCAAGACCTGGAAATCTGGGAAACGAGTGAAAAACGAGAAATCCAGGAACGCCTTGAAACCCATCAGGTCGTCGAAGCCACTGCCCAGATTGTCGAGCATACACCTGAAGCCGAACTGCGAATGAAACTAGGCAGTACATCCATCAAAGGACTATTAGCCGATTTTGGCGAAAGCATCCATTTAGGGAAAATTAATGGGAAGTATGTATTGATGATAGAATCCAATACAATAGAGTTCGATAAAGGCGTTTCGCCGATTGAGTTTCATAAGCCGGATGATTTGCAAATACTAATCGAAAAAATCATAAATAAAAGTTGATTCTTTTAAATGTATGTGACCATAAATTGTGACCAATAAATCATATAATTATTGCTTTATAACAAAGGTTTCAGTCAAATCTGTGACCAATTTTCAAACTAAAATTCAAACTCTCAACCCTCTATTATTTACTCTAAATTTGATCATACTACTAACTTACAGTTAGTAGTTTTTTTCTTGTAATAAAGTATTGACCTAGTTTCTTCTATATATGTTAATCCGCCAAGCTAAACCCCAAATCAGTTATCTTCTCTAAATAATTCACTTCGAATGTCTTCACAAGAACGCCATAGAAGTATCCGAATTTATCCCTCCCTTACCTTTCTCTCTGTAAATTATAAAAACCCCACTCTTTAGAATGGAGTCATAACTTTTCATTTTTTTGCCTACTTTTAAATGTTACGAGATCGCAAGGTTTTATAAAAACATTGAACTGTAATCCATGTAGTCATCTGCTTCATCGAAAACTGAGATATTTTCGCATTTGTGATTCCAATTGTTTATGTTAGGCTCAATAACTGTTCCATCGTTTAATGTAATTTTCATTTCAATAGTAGAGATTCCTTCAAGTTTATATAACGCTTCAATTAGTGCTTGTTTTTGGTTGTCCGAATTTTGGTTAAAGTTAAGTTCGATGCCCAAGTTTGTGAATACTCCGAAAGTTTCTCTTACCATTTCTTTACCTTCTACTGCTACTGTCTGATTTGTCATCCCTTAACCGCTCCCTTTGTTTTGTTATATCGAATCTTTTATCTGTTAACTCGAATTATAGCTTCGCTTTTTTAAAGTTAATATAACATTTACCAATTATGGTTGTCAACACCAGTCCGGAAGAAATTTCATCTTTTTTAAAAGCTATGGTACACTAAACTAAAGCAATAAATCACATATCTAAAGGAGTGATCAAATGTTTAGTTATGCGCCCTTGATGGCAACACTGCACAAACGAAAAATGAATAAAGTTGATTTACAAAAACAACTTAAAATTTCTTCTTCTACACTTGCCAAAATAGGAAAAGATGAAAATGTTTCGATGAAGGTACTTGATGATATTTGTGACCTTTTACAATGTGAAATCGAGGATATAATTACTCATGTAAAAGAAGAAAACCACCATTCGTAAATGACTGGTGGTTTTTGTATTCATTTTGTATATTTAGCTAAGATTAACTTCACTTCTTTTCTCAAGTATTCATCTACTGTAAATTAATTAAGAAATGTTCTACTTTTAATCCACAGTTTTCTTTTAGGTTTTGCTTTAGTCATTTTTTCACTCCCTTACCTCTACCGCTACAAGATCCTCAAACTTCACCCTAATAATATGTCCCCTCTCTTTTTCCAACTCCAAATGAATCACCTTTGTAAACTGATCTAGCTTATGTATCATCCCAACATACTCCCAATCAAAACCATCTTCCCAAACGATAAACTTTACTGTTGAAGCAAACTCCATAGCTGTGTGTATTTTGTTCTCAAACTCCTCCAACTGGTATTCATCTAATATTGGCTTTACTTGTCGATAATAATCCCTATTTACATCATTTAACAATTTAACGTATTCAGGCAGCATCAAAGCTGGTTGCCATTTAAGCTTTCCACGATCTTTTATAGACATAAGAACATCTCCATTCATTCTATAAATCCATTATAGAACATTTGTTCTTAAAAGAAGAGAAAAATTTCCCTTCTTAAAGATGCCGAAGATATTTTTCCTGTAACAATGTTTTTATCAGCTTCTCTAAGTTTAATTCTCCTTCTTCCGTAGCTATTCCAATTCCTTCTATGTATGTGAATTCTTCAGTTTGGATAACTTTTCGAGTAACTGATTTACCTTTTCCATTTACGTAGGTTTCATAATATGCAATTTCGTCAAAGTCACTATGCTTCGATTTAATTAACTCACCGTTTTTATTGACGTATTCAATCATTCCTTCCTTATTATTAGCTTGTTTTTCTTTAGGTTTAACTTTTCTTACTTTACGTTTTGTCATTAAAAACCCTCCACGGACAATCTTTAATATCACAAGAATCCCCAATTAAAAAAAGTTCTATTCACTTCGCGTCAAATTTTCTATGAAAATAGTAACAAGTAAAATTATAGAAAATAAGAAGTTTACAGGAAGTATTTATTTCATGTACAACAATGATCTTTTTTCTTCTTCGGCTTTTCATGAATTATTATTAGCTACACTTACAACGACCAAATTCATCAAACGATACGTTACACGAATCACAATATGGTACTCTCTCAATCAACTTATTTTCAAGATTAGAGTTTATTAACATTTTATTACGTCTTATTTGACTATCAATATGTTTTTCAGCTTTATTCCTAGACAAGAATACATCTTTACCGTATGTTACTCTTAATTTCGTAAAATAATCGGTTCGATACACCAGCCAATTAACATCATTGTGAAATTTATTTATGACACATTCAATCGCATGATTATCTATAACTGCAAAAACCTTTTGTCCTATATTAACCGTTACTCTTGGCATATTAATCCCCCATTACAGTTTTAGTACAATTTTACCATTATAATGTTTTGCTTATCAATTATCTCTACTCCCACAATATCCTCAAAACCAATCTTCATAACTTCCCTCTTCCTTAGCTATACCAGTTCCTTCTATATAGGTATATTCTACTGTATCAACTACTTTTAACCTTCTATATTAAGCATGTTTATCCTCCGATATGGTAATTAACTCTCAAGTTATAAAGTGCTTCTTTTGTATTTCAGATTCAATTCGGTTAATCACCTTACTCATATTTCCATTGATATCCTTACCACTAAATCGCAGCGTTATCCACCCTTTTGATCTCAGGTATTTATCCCTTTTTCTGTCGTGTGCTTTTTGTTTAGGTGATGAATGATATGTTTTACCGTCACATTCAATAGCTATGCGATAATCTGGAAGTGCTAAATCAAGCCTATATGGACTCATTGGATACTGTGCTGTAGCTTTGTGATCCCTCATCCATAAAGCCTTCAATACCCTCTTCTCAATTGGGCTTTCACACTTATTTAATTCCTCAAAATATGGAGGTATATTCTGTTGAACTTGTATCCCTTTGATTCTTCTAATGTCCAAGCCAAGAAAAACAAACCCTGATATTACTAGTCCAAAAAACACGATATATTCTACCATTGTAAATAAATTTCCCCTTTCTCGTAGGTACAAGCAACATCTACGAACTTTCTACATATCATTTACCAAAAAAGATACGATTCCTTTATTAAATCACCTACTGATTATTTGAAATAAATCAACTAATTATCGACTGATCAGTTACTTTGTTTTTACTTATTATCATTACCAATAAAAAACAAGTTTAATCCGTTGGTATAACTGAAACTAAGGAATTTGTTAAGAGTGAACGGAGTGAGGGATTAAGGGGGAGCGCGAGGGGGTTTAATTTAATTCGTAATTGACTGAAATTTAAAAGGAGGAATTATTCTTATGAGAAGAAAGCATACTATAGAGTTGCATTCATTTATGGATCGAAGTTTTAAAGATAAAAAGAAGGTAAAAAGGAAAACTAGTCCGAATATTAACCTATATTCAGTCAATCCACTTATTTTATTAGACCCCACAATTTGCCTTATGGGTGTTGGACTTGTATCGGTTGCCCTCTTAGAAAAGTTTTTTGAACATCAAGGAAATTATGACGTAGCTGAAGCACTTCACACAGGATTTAATATTGCTATACCTTGTGTTGCATTCGGATTTATATGGAAACTAATGATTACTGTTAGTGGTGCGTTCCTACGATGAAACTATGGAGAGCAAAGATGAAGCAGCGTGGTTCGTTAATGAGGGCATTTAAGCTTGGTGGAATTCATAAACAAACGACTACGCAATCAAAGACGTATACACGCTATCCTAAGATTCACGAAGTCCATATTGATGAGGAAAATAAAGCTGTTCGATTTACATTCACTTTACCTGACGGTGCTAATCCAGATTTAGTTTTGAAACAAGAATGGGTATTCAAACAGTGCTTTGGAAATAACATTGAAATAGATGGTAAAGTTAAGAAGTTCATATTGAGGTGTTATTCAAAAGATATGAAAACTAATATTGCCTATGATTTTGAAAAGATTCAACCTTATTTTAAGGATAAAATAATCCCTATTATGTGTGGTGTAGATAGGTCAGGAAAGATGAATGTAAATGACATGTTAGAAGAACATCTTATGTTGCTCACAGGGACTACTGGCAGTGGAAAATCATCTTTGATTAGGGGGATATTGACTTCATTGATTCTGCATAAGACACCAGATGAAGTACAATTCTTACTTGGTGATTTGAAGTATTCGGAGTTTGGTATATACAAACGATTACCGCATGTAATGGGTGTTTATATGGATGCTAAGTCACTCCTCCCTCCTCTTCAAATAATTGAAAAAGAAATGGTTCGAAGAGGTAAATTACTTGATGCGATGGACGTTAAAAGTATTTATGAATTAGAAGATAAGCCTCCTACAATTGTGGTGTGTATTGATGAGGTTATATTGCTCAAGGATAAACCAAAAATAATGAAGATAATTGAAAGTATATCTTGTATAGGGCGTTCTAATGGAGTTTATCTGATGTTGTCAATGCAACCTGGTGATGCTAAATCTTTGGGTGGACAATTGAAGAATAACCTTACCTTTAGAATATCAGGTAAACAGTCAGATGAAACGAATGCAAAAATAAGTGGATTGAAGCAATCAGTTGATTTAGATACTGCGGGTAGAATGATACTTTCAACTCAAGGTAAAGAAAAAGTGATTCAAGTACCTTACATGGATAAGAAAACAGCTAAAGGGTTACTTGATCCATTAAAAGTGAAACAAGAAAAACCAGAGCTTGAAGATGTCGCAGATCGAAAGGTAAATGAATTTTCATTAGATGAGGTGTTCGATAGTGAACCAAAGGGATAAAGCAATTATTAATGACTTGAGACAATTCAGAATGATGTCAAGAAACCAGATAGTTGAATTACATTTTAAGCATCTTAAGAATCCTATAAATTCATGTAATAGCGTTTTAAAGCGTTTAACAAGGGATAACTTTATCAAATGCAGTACTCATCACTCTCCATACGTTTACTTCACCGTTGACTGTAAAATTAAACCAGACTCAACTAAAATCCCCCACTTCCTTGAACTTGTAGATACCGTTATTGAAATGAAAGCACACAGAGAAACTAAAAACCTCATGATTGAGCCTAAATATGGTGACAAAGGAACAATAGAACCGGACATCTTTGCTATTTGGTTTAATCCCATATTTATTGAAGTTCAACGTAATGTTTATACAAAAGAAGTCATGCAAAAGAAAATTGACCTTTATGAAAATTATTATGACACAGGCGATTGGAAAGATGAACCTTGGCAAAAACCTGATAAAAAGGTTTTTCCATCTATCCTAATTATTACCCCTACTCGATATGCAGTAAAAAGTACAAAGCTTGAAATTTATCAATCCCCTTCCATTTCTGACTTTATTGAAAGTAGGTCAGGTGAATCAACACTACAAATTAAGCCTCTTCCTGTTAAAAATGTAATTCAAACTAATGGTGGATCATTGAAGCTAAAAAAATAAAATAATTCACAAAACAATCCATAACTGTTAAATTATTTAAAGATAGTAGGTTATTATAACTACATCTTGAGGAGATTAGTTTAAATGAAAAGTTAAGGAGTATGTTGGTTTTAGCCTTAGGAAAAGTTGTAAGCAAATTTGTACAAATATAATTTTATAAAGGGGAGATTTAATTGATAGAATTAGTAGCCATAACAGGAGCACTAAAAACATTGGTAAATGCCAACACGGCAAGTGTTGTCTTTCAGAAAGTCGGAGCAGCAAAAGCAAATAGAGATAAAGATAAAACCATTCAAGAATTAGAACAAATTATCAATGAATTAATTAATGAAAAAAGTGAATTAATTAGAATTTCGAATGCATTAGAAGATGAATTGATAACTAAGAAAATTTCAAGTGAAGATATTGATTATATTTCTAAAGAATTATTACCTATTTTAGAAGCTTTCTTAAATAGTGCCAATACAGACTCTACTTCAAAAGAAGGTCAGATGAATACATTGGAACTTATAAATTTACTGCAACCTTTATTGTCTAAAGAAACATTTAATATACTTCAAGCGTTAGGATTTAATTTTAAGGAAGCGATAGGAGAGCCTTTGACAATACTGGTTAAAAATTTGATTAGCGGTAATTCAGGGAATAAGAAAAACAGTAGAAAGTAATTAAAAAATCTCAAAGGGTGATTGTATGTTTACAGAAGGCGAAATAAATTGGATAAGAGATGTTTTGATTAAAAATGATTCTGAATCTAAGTTAACAGAAGATGAACTTAATTGGATCAAGCAAGTTTTAGTTGGTCAGTATGGAAAAGATTATGATGCTATTATCAAACTACCGCCACATTATGTTCGCCAAAAAATAGAAACGGTTAAACTAAAGGAAAATAAAGGAATCGTGAGAAAAGATTTAGATACTCTAAGGGAGAAAATGAAAAAATTTACTCCAAAAGAGTTGATTGAGCTTGGAAATAAACATATAAGAGACAGTAAGGGGATTGAAAATTTCTCTGGTATTTATATCATCCATAATAGTACAAAAGATATTTATTATGTTGGAAAATCAGTAGCAGTGTTCAATAGAGCTTACAACCACTTTGTTACAAATCCAGCAGAAAATGTGGCTAGGTATAGAGATACCGTTGAATTTAATCTTCCTGAAATATACACTGATTATCTTATAGGGGATAAATTCAGCATTAGTTTGATTCCTTTTGGAAGTACATCATTATTATTTTCATCGATAGACGAGTTAGAGCGTAATGGAATAAGTGCATATAATGCATCAGTTGAATTTGGCGGCTATAATCGAACACATGGAAATGTAATCAATAAGCGTTTATTCAGAAATGAAGAACATCAAAAAGTAGCGGAGTTTATGTTAGATAAGATAAAAGAAACAGAGTCGTTTAAGAGTCTAAAAAATAATGAAGGGCGAAAAAGGTATACTTTTAATTTATTGTCGGAGTATGGGTTGCCAAATAGCTGGGGTTTTATTAGTCCCTTTGCTAAGATGATACAAGAATATCAGAAGGCTAATAAAGCAAACAAATAATTATATAGAGTGGGTGTTTACTTAATGAATAAGTATGTTAAAGCATTCCTAATAATCTATGTTACTGCTACTATAATCATTATTTTCACCCAAACTAAATCGGCCTCATCCGGCGATTGTAGCGATCCTCAAATCAAAGGTAATGAAACAACATATAACGGAGAGAAAATTTATCATACTCCAGATGGAAAATTCTATGATGTAACAGATGCGGAAGAGTGGTTCTGTACGGAAGAAGATGCTGAAGCTGCAGGGTATCGAATGAGTGAAAGGTGATAAAACAATTCTTTTATGGGAGGAGGTTGGTGAATGATTAAAGTCTATGTAGATGTTTACTCCATTGATGGGAAAGCTGTAATTATGGTTGTAGATGGAAGAACGCCAATAAATTCTATGATTATAGATAAAGAAACTCTACACTATAATATTACGAAAAAAATAAAAGAATTAAAAAATTGGAACAGTGATAAACAAGTGGAGGTATATGGTGTAACGTATCAAGAAAATCCACATGTTAAATATGATTTTGAGTTTGAGGATTAATAAAAGGAATTTTAAAGGAGAGATAGTGATGAAACTTATTGAAGAAATCCTGACTTTTGAGTACGAGACAAAGGCAGAAAGAAGAGAGCATCGAGTAGAAATGGAGAGGCAAGGTTATAAAATTTTAGAGGAAAATATTACATTAGACCTCACTGGACATGAGCATATACTTTGTAAATATACGATTAAACGAGAAGGTTATAAAGGGAGTCCTTTAAGTGAAGGATCAATAAAATGACATTTAAAGGAAATAAAAACAGCCCCTCTCAATTTTAAGAAGGGCTATAATTCTATCCTTTTACAATATTCACTGAATATCCTTTTTTCTTCAATTCTGCAGCTAATTTATTTGCATTCTTCTCATCAGAGAAAGCACCTACTTGAACCTTATGTAAAACACTTTTCTTTTCAACTGGTTTAGCTTGTTCTTTCAACTTTTTACCTGATAACGTTTCAGCTATTGCTTTACAACATTTATCAAAGTTCTTTTTGTAAGAATCAGCATTAGTTTTAGTATCGACAAAGCATACTTCAATTAGGATAGCTGGTTTAGCTGTACCTTTTAGGAATCCCAGATCAGTCCGTTTTTTTGCTCCTCTATCTTTAATTCCAAGTGCATCTGCAATTGCTTTTGATACTTTCGCAGCCAATGCTTTATTACCGTCGCCATAATAAAGAACCTCTGTGCCTCCAGTTTCCTTTGTACCAGCATTGAAATGTACAGATACATCTAAATCTCGACTTTTACTATTGTGGTATTTTACTATGGTATTGATATTATCGCGTTGAGTTTTTGATGTATCATCATTAAATGTATGTACTTTACAATCTAATTCTTTTAGATATTTAGCAACTTTCGGTACTACCTTCCTAGCTTCATTAACTTCATCTAGATACCCACTTGCTCCAGGTACTACTTTAGCGTGTCCACTTGAAATAACGAATTCATTCAATTTTAAATTCCTCCTTAGTTAGTTATTAATTCTTATTATCTTGAACGATGATTTGTTTAATTTCATTTACATCTTGAGCCAGTGTTGAGAATGCTTGAGCTTGTGCTTCAATTACGTCTTGATTCTTTTCAATGACAGCTTGATAATTTGCTTCTCGTTCTTTATTAGTTTTCATTGTTGAGTACAACATCCATACAAATAAGGCTGCGAATCCACCTTCTTTTAATAGCATGTTGAATATTTCTGTTTCCAAAATCCCCTTCCCCCCCTTTCGTTGCATAATAAAAAGCCGCCCTTTATGAGGACGACTATTTAAGATTATTAATTTGTGTATTCAATCCTTGGCCATAAAATCTTCCAATGCACTTTGCCATTTCTTGATTGATAATTTAGTATTTCTATTTCTACATTCCCATTCTCATTCGTAGAATAGGAATGTAAGTCCGTGAAACCGATAACACCTCCTCCTCTTCAGTCGTCACCTCAAAGATTAATACTCGTTCAGGAATAAGGTGTTTAATACCTGGAATATTCGAATTGAGATAAATTTTATTATCCTTATCAGGTATTGACGAACCTGATGTATTGAATAAAGGTGGATTACTCTTTATTAAACTTAAAAGACGCTTATCAATTTCTTTATTAACTCTGTCGTTAACTATATTTTTTATTAAAAAATAAGCCGCTCCTCCCAATACAGCAATTAGTACTCCTAGCATAGACCATATTTGCGACGTCATGTGCCTAGAATATTCATCTACTAATTGCACCATATTCTGAAGATTTTCAAGTTTTAATTCTAATTCATTCAATCTATCTTTCATCATTTTCCCCTCCCTAACAAATTATACCTTTTTTTATTAAAGAGGGTCTCTAAATTTTATTTGTTTCATTATGTTTTCCACAACCGCACAGTTTGTTCCTACTAAAACATTACGTGAATGATTTTTTTGTGTATTCTCATTTTTAAAAATAATATAATATAAAATAAATAAAAAGTGAGGGTAAATAAATGAAAAACAGTTTTAAGTTACTTGTTACACCCGATGAACCATTTCCAATGCCACCACTCAGGGAAATAGGAACTCATTATATAACAGATAAAAGCATGCCGCACCTTGAAGCATTAATAACACTTAGAAGAAGAGCAATATATCATCAAAAGAGGTTGAATAATTGTCTAGATGATCCGTTAATCGAAACCTTAAAACATAACTTATTAAGGAATTTTGATGCTGAATCTATCTCTGCTTACTGGGATAGGATGTTCCCCCTAATGGAAATTATTGATGCAGAGTTAATTGCAATGATGCAGGCTTTACATTCACAATATGACGTCTTCGCTCAAGTAATTAATGCTGAAATAATAAACTTATCCCCAAATGATGTTTATTACAAAAAAATTAATAAACAGTTAACTGAATTCCCGGATTTAAAATTAGTTATTGAAAACATCAAAGGGCATGAACACTTTAGATATCTTGATGATCTAATTAATACGAATAAACATATTTTTACGCCCAGGATAGAATTTGATATAAATGGAATTTATTTGATGGATGATATATCAATTGAAAGCTTCGACCGCAATAATACATCTCATGCTGAAACAAAGATACGTTTTATGTCCCATGAATTAAAATCTTGGGTCGATTCATCCCTTAAAAGACTTTCTGTATCATTGAAGTCTTGTCAAATTACAGTATTGGAACAAAAAAAGAACAACTCTAATTAAGTCCTCTTCCAAAAGAGGACTTTTTAAATTGATAGTTGTTAAAATCTTATCATTTTGTTATTTCATTGTATCGTCTGTACTCAGTTATTCAGTTATGAATACCGCACGGTTTAATCCGAAAATCCAACATAAGAATATGTTCTTTTATAAATATTTTAATACGGACTGCAATAGTGATTACAAATTTTGTAAACCTAGAGTTGTAATCACTATTATTTATACAATGGACAGCTGTTATAGATGAAAAATATAGCATCAAGTGATGTCCTTAACGCCCATTTTGCCTTCTCTTTATCTAGATCCACATTATCACCGTGAGCAATCTTATTACGAAGTTTCACTAGTTTTGTCCATTGTGTATTTATAGGATTTGTACCTTTACCTTCACCTTGAAGACCTACGCCATTTAACTCTTTCAGTAATTCATGCGCTTTAGATTGGATATTCCCCAATCTTTCTAGAATTACATAGGAAGCACCATCGGAGAGTCCTTTGGAGATTAGTAATTTATTTAATGTGCTGTCAAGAAAACTTTCGAACATCATTTCTGAACATAAAACAGCAATATTATATTGTCCATGTACTATTTGTTCTTTGACTTGAGTTAATAGATGAACCCATGTTTCAATAGGTTTATTTCCACTTTTCCCATACACCATCCAATTAACACTTAGATTTTCTCCGAATTTTTTAACCATTTCACCTTCGTCATCTGTCTCAGATGATACTATACCGAAAGAATCTGATTCAATTTGTGAATGAAAATTAGGGGCGACAGAACAAAAACCATCTTGGCAAGTTAACATTACTTTAGTTATTAAAACTTGTTTAGGTAATGTTATTTTGTGTTCTTTTCCCACCACGATATTAGTGCTTCCAAAATACTGGGTATCATAAATAAATTCCCATGTACCAAAATGATCATCTTCCACCAGCTTATTAATCAAACCTTGAAAATACAAAAACTCATTTCCGCAAGATTCGCATTTTATATTCTGATTAAAAAGGTTTTTTTCGAGACTCATTTCTTTTATTCCCTTTACATCTAAACCATAATTCCAACCACTTTCACATTCATTACAATAAAATTTGTTAAGTAATTCTATCAATATATTGGCCACCTTTTTCATGAAAAGTTTGTAATCACCATTTATTGTGAACTAATTAAAATTTTACTACATACAATCACTTTAATCACCATTATTATTCTCTTTACAAACAAACCCTAAATCTATTCAAATTGTTTATCATCGAGTAACGTAAAACTTCTTTCAAAGCATAAAAAGTCTCTCTTTAATAAGAGAGGCTTAATTTTTGTTACTTATTCAATTTTCATTACCGCACAGTTTGTTCCAATAGTTTTAATACAGATCAATTTCTTCGATGTCAATGTCAATATATTTTTGATCAATGTTTAAGGCATTACTTAAAAATCCTTTTACATCCCCACCTGAGATGAAAATTTCCCCGCCAAAGTTATTCTTTTCAGCGAGAAGTTTAGAAACCCTTTTATTTTCGTTAACATCATCTAATTTTACATTTATTTTAGCAATACTATGATAATCATCTTGGTAGGAATGATCAACTAAGACTTCAATCATTTTTTAAACCCCTTTAGTTTATTTTCATTTTAACGGATACCCCATGTCTGTAAAAGCCCATTAAGGCTTAGTTCAACAATCATTATCCTGCTGTAAATAATGGAGCACCTGCATCTGTAACAGTTAATTTATAACGTGTTCCATTTGCACTATACATGTATGTACCTTCAAATCCACCCACTGCATTATTCAATATTGCTCTCGTCAGTCCAACTAAATCATTATTGAATGTCTGAATGTTACTACATGAAGCAGTAACTTCTATCCCATACTTTTGATACACACCTCGTACCCTGTTATTGTAAACACGACCTTTTTTTTGTAGAACTGGATAAGCTCATAGAACTTCTTGTGCTTCCAGTTGCATTTTCAAGTGTAATGTCAATAAGTATGTTATTATGAATCGCCACTCCATCTAGACCAGAAATAAGGAATCCAGTACGCCCCCCTCTTTCCGCTCTGTTTCCGCTTTTCTTCACGAATTATTTTTCGATGTGCTATCAATACTGGAATCAGGTTCTGCGGAATGCTGATAGAACGAATGCTGGATTTATTCTTTGCACCTGTTTTTATTTCAGCTTTTTGAGTCAACGTTTGACGGATATAGATAACGCCATTATCAAGATCAAGATCTTTAAATCTCAAGCCAAGAATCTCACCTTCCCTGCATCCGCAAAAAAAGCCAATAAGAAATCCAGGAAAACACCTTGTTAATCGTTTAGTCTGCTTTGATGCGGCTATAAAATGATTAATTTGTTCACTTGTCCAAACATTAATCTCTTTCCGCTTTATCTTAGGGAGTGTAATTCCAATAGTAGGATTATCCCTTACTAATTTTATTGTAGTTGCCTTCTTCATTGCTGAACTTAAAATACGAAATATTAGATGGATAGTGTACTCAGAATAATTACCTTCCTGAACCAATTCATTAATAAAGTTTTGTACTAACAAAGGACTTAATTTTTGGACTTTAAAGTGGCCAAGTCGAGGTTTTATAACCGTTCTAAAGTAAATACGATGAGTCTCATAAGTACTTGATTGTAATTGTATTTTGCGCTCAATAAACCACTCGTCCATAAAACGTTCTAAACTTAAGTTAGACAAGTCGGTAAACTCATCCTGTAGAACTTCTGATTTTAATAGTGTCATTGCATCTAATGCTTCTTGTTTAGTAAGAAAGCCTCTTCTTTTAATTTGTCTACGTTTTCCAGACATGGGGTCATTACCAGCGTCAAATACCAGATCCCACTTCTTTGTATTTTGATTTTTTTTTACGCTGCCTTTCATAGCTTAAGAGCCTCCTATGACTCTCAAACTCGTTATCTACTCTGTCTAATATTTTAACACGGTATTAAAATATGGTGATAATTATAATTGAGGAAAAATAAAGTTAGATTAGCAAAAACAAACTTTTATAGTGGGAAATTTATGGTTTTATTAAAGTTGTGTTCACAATACAGTTATAACCTAATACTTAATCAATTGTGATATTATTAAGAATTATATAAAAACTAAATAGGAGTTGTTTTTCATGTACAAAGTTTAGCTGCGTTAGGATTATCAATTTTACTAACTGCGTGTTCTTCAAGCGGTGGGAGTAGTGGAGACAGATACACAGATGCTGTAGATCCCGAGTATGAAGATATGGAGGAGTCATATACATTAGATGAAGCAAGAGACATTCTTTATGATGAAATTTATGAAGAGGGTTTTGAGGCTGGATATGAAGAGCGCACTACAGAAATATCTTATCAATTAGACGATGTATTGTCCGGTCTAACCACATTTGAAGACTTTGTATATGAAAATCAGTAACTCTTAATAAAGAGAAATTGGAGTATAATAAACTAAGATTAAATTTAAAGGGGAGTATTTTAAATGGGCATTTCAATAAAAGAACGCTTACGAAATAAATCATTTGACCATGTTGCAACTAAAACTAAAATCGCAATTGGAGAAATTGAAATTTCAAATCCAAACGCTGACAAAATTAAGAAAACTTATAATGCAATGTTGGATTTTATGGTAAAGAAACCAATGCAGGGAGGCTGTCATTTCTATTCTGTTGCAATGTTCATTCTTTTACGAGAACAAGGTGTCGATTGTGAATTATTAATAGGTGATGTAGATGACGATTCTTTTCATACAAGTTACTGTCATTCATGGGTAGAGATAGATGAGAAAGTGTATGATTTGGCGATAATGTTCCCTCGTTATATGGATGGACAACCTCCAGTGTTTGCAGGAATTGACTTAGATACGAATGAATTGCCCAACAGAAAGTATGGAATCAGTAAAGAGTTGCACACTAATGATAAAACTGGTCTGGCTGCATACAAATTAAGTGTCTCAGAATACTTAGACGGAGATCCAAAAGGGAAGAATATCTTATGGGAATACATAATTAAAATGGGGAAACACATATTGCGTGGTAAAGATGTAGTAGAGTTGAGGGAAAAGTATAAAGATGTCAAAAGGTCAATTAAGTATTTATACTGAGTTACTTCACTAATAACCAATCTAGATTAAGCCTCTAAAAATAGAGGCTTTTTATTTTGAGAAATATTTTGGTGTATTTCAACAAATATTGTTGGCTTCATTTAGTTCGACATTATTCCATCAACAAATCATCAAAAAAGTTGTTGATCAAAATAAATTTTCATACATTTTAATGAATATTTATAAAACGAGTTCCATTCATAATGAAAATTATCATTGCAACTGAACGATAATTACACTTGAAGTAAATAAAATTATACAAAGTGACGGAAACACCGTGATTACAGGGGATTGACCTATGAGGAATAAAGGAATATATTTACTTTAACAGCAAGTTTTGATTAACATAAGATCACTATTTACTTAGGAGGGTGGGTGATTTTGATGTATAAAAAGGGAAAATATTATACACAGGGTCAAATTACTAACAAATGAAATTATAGAATGATGGAGGAACTAAAATGGAAGAAAGCAAACGAATCGAAAAGGGGACAAGAATAAAGTTGTGGATATTATTGATTATCAAATTAAAAAGCCAGGTAATGATATTTGGAGTTTATACAAACTCGGAATATTAGAAATCCGACTAAAGAAGATGAGATTCAAAAAAGGATCACCTGAAGAGTTGATATCTAAATTCTCTAATGAAGTCGCAACCGAATTAGTAAGAGCTGGAGGTGTTGATGATCTTGAATTCGAAAGGTTAAAAGATGACGGTCAAATTGAAGAATGTAAAGAAATTATAGAAGAAACATTTCTAAAACATAGCCACATTTAGATTTTCCTGATAAATATTCAAAATGCCTTGTTCCATAACATCAAGATCATCAGCCATTTTTCTTAAATCTTTTGCGTTTCCTTGTGTTCCAACCCAAGGGGAATGAATCATAAGAAAAGCATTACTTGGTATAACTAACTTATCTCCAGCCATGGCGAAAACACTTGCAATGGAAGCCGCTAATCCATCTACATGAACAGTCTTATGTGCTTTATGTCGTTTAAGCATGTTGTAGATTGCTATTCCACCAAAAACACTACCTCCACCAGAATTTATGTAAATATTTAAATTAGGCTTATCTTTAACTTCGTCTAGGAAGTTCTTAATATTGTCTGGATACTGGTCTGTTGATTCCCATGCACCCCATTCAGAAGATACAATATCCCCATAAAAATACAGGTCTGCAGATTCTTCTGTTTGATTTTTAATTTCCATAAATTTATTCGTCAATCTTTCCCCCCCCCTTCGAAGCTTCTGTAGTTACAGTAGGTTTTTCAATATCATTGATTTTTACATTTGCAGAGTTAGTAAATAATTGATCTGCATTCCCACCTCTAGAAGCAAATCCAAGTTGATCCCTAGATTCATCAGGGGAGAATATACCTGCACCTGTAAGCTTAACCAATCCATCAACCTGTTTCTCATAATCAGCTCTTAGTATTGCATTCGGATTGAATTGAAACTAATATCCTGCATCAATCTCTCTTTCCAATAAAAGCTTGTTAGAAATCTCTTCCTCATAAGCCTTTAGAATAGGTAATAATGTATTGACATAGAAATCACGTTGCTGTGTTTCCACATTTGCATAATTTCCCTTGTCATAATCATTTAAGAAACTAGGTTTAATCCCAAAAGCCGCTGAAATTTGTAACGAGGTATACTTTGATATCGGTAAAAATTGTGAATCGACCATGTTCATGTTCAAAGTTTCTAGTTTAAAACCCAGAGGAACTACAGGTAATTTCCCACCTTTTTCTGCTCCAACAGCATAGGTATGTAACCCATTAGCAAAAGCATGAGCATCAGATTCACTAATATTCATGTTATCTGCATAAGTTAAATAGCCTTTTCCTATTAATCCTGTTTTGTAGTAATTGTTCAAATAGTTAGTAGCTCTTTTGCTGTTATCAATCTGTGTTCCTAACATCTGACGAATAGACAATCCCATAATTCCATCAAATGAAACTGATGTTTTAAAATGTAGAATTTCATCACTGTTGAATTTGTATTGCTTACCTGTTTGTTTATCAGAATAGTGATACCAGACAGCATTTACTGCATTTACTTGTCCAAATATACCCTTCTCACCAAACCTTACTTGCACATCTGTACTAGGTAATACCCATAAATGTTTCATACTTCCATTAGGATTACGTTCAATGTACACATATGCGTTTCCATGTTGGTTACGATTCATCTCTACTGCTGCCCAAAATGAACTAGGTTAAGTAGTTGGATTAGGTTTTCTTAAAACTTTGTATGCTGGATGGTCAGTTACACTTACTAAACCGCTATCTGTATCTTGATACATCTTTAATGGTTACTTGGCTAAACTTTCCGAAAGGATTCTAAGGCATATATTATAAGTGACATCTGACATGTCATCATTACTTATCATGTCATCACCTAGAAATAACCTAAGAAAATCTGCACTATCCAATCCAAATGTATCTCTTTGTTTTACTTCATTTTTAAACTTCATAAATTAAAAAAAGTCCTTTATTCCCAAATATAACACCCCCTTCTAAGTTAGATGTGTTATCACCAACCAAATTTCTTAAGAGCATCTTCGCCCCTAAATTGTGAGAAGTTAAATTTAACTTTCATTGCCTGATGCCATGCATCAATGATTGCATCCACTGGATCAATGCGTTTTTTTTGTAGGTTTTTATCAATTTTGATTTCACCATAAGAGTTAGAAACTGTTTCAGCATTTGCAACTGACCAAGAAAGCAATGCACTCTTCTTGTTGTACAGTACATTTTTAGCTTCAACTTCTAATTTAAAGTCACACGTTGCATCATTTAACTGCTTATGAGACTGCCCCACTTCAAATACGGGATATCCTAATTCACTTAAATCATGCAAAAAAGCTGATGCATTGTGTGGATCATAGCAAATCAATTTAACTCTTAGGTTATATTCCTTAATTACCTTCTTTAAATACTCAATGATGTACTTGTAGTCTGTTTTGATTCCACCTAGAGTACTTGTAGTAGTAATTAATCCATCCCTTACACATATATCGTAAGGTGCATTATCGGTTTTGATATGCTCTGCTATACGTTTCTCAGGCATAAATGAATTACGAATGTACAAAATATTTCTTAACACCATCAACTTTATGAGGGATAACAATTGACAATGAGGTCAAATCCCCGCCACTCGATAAATCCATTCCCACATAACCTTCTTGTCCTTTGTAATCTTCAATCGTTTTATCTGACTCACAATTCTTCCAATGTTCAAGATTCATATATTGATTGTCTGTAAATTGCACCCACATATTTAACCGCTTAGTTAAAAGAAGTCTCTGTAGTCCTCTCCACCATTTCTTCTTGCTTCATCTGCTGTATCTAACATTAGCTTAATTCCTTCTTGCGTTCGGCAAGTCAAAGGGTTTGCCTTAACCCAATTGGAACTATCCCACATATCGTCTTCTTCATCTAATTGAGCTATGTAAATAAACCTTGATTCATTAGTTGCAACACCTTCAAGAATGCTAATACAGTATTTATACATGCTATAACAAGGCGAATTTTAATCAAATCCTGCTGTTGTGATAATGCTGATAAGAGTTTCCTTTAAATTACCTGTTCCACCCTCTAAAATTTTGTACATCTCATTCGTCTGGTGAAGGTGATATTCATCTACGATTCCTAAAAAAGGTCGAAATCCGTCGATTTTTGTATCTCTACTTAATGCCATAATCTTAGAATCAGTATTCAAACAATCAATTTGTCCTATGTATTCCTTGATTTTAAACAGTTCTTCTAGTTCAGGGTCTGCCTTAATGAACTTGATCATCTCATCTACAACAATCATGGCTTGTTTTTTCTTAGTCGCAGAACAATAAATATATCCTGCAAAGTTTCCATAGTATGTACCTAGTACACCATTCATCAAACTTTTTCCATTTTGTCTTCCAACTTGAACATAGCTTGAACGAAACCTTCTGAATCCTGTATCCCTGTGTTCCCATCCGTTCAAGTTTGAGAATATAAAAGCCTGATACGGTGCTAATTCTAATGGGAACTTCTCTGAACCTTCTGCAATTACTAAGGTTTCAGCAAAGTCCAGTAGCTCATCTGCCCTCTCCTCATTGAAAACATAGGGAAAATCCTCACTATATACCTTTAACTTTGACCTATCTAAGTCATCCATGAACCTCTGACACGATAATTTTACGAGTCTTCCTGCTACTTCTTTACCGCTTAATACGTCTTCTGCATACTGTATTGCCCTTTGTTTCACTTCTTACCACCGCCAAACTTGTTAAACTTATTTTCCTTTTTAGCTTCTGGAGCTTTAGGAACAATAATTTTGCAACGTGAGGAAATGGTCATACCTTAATCTTGTGCTGATGTACGTGCTTGCTTGTACCAAAGTTCTATATTTTTAGAAAATTTAACGTAGTGTTCATTGGTGACATATTGACCATCTTCTAAAATTACAGGCTTCATTTTCTTTAATAATTTGTAACATTTTAACCATTCTTCTTGTGCAATCAAGTACCTCGCTACTGCATCCACATCTAAATTTGACATGATCTCTACTCGCAATAGTTCATCTGTTAACTCATAGAATTCCCTTTTTAACTTTGCTGAAAGGTGAGTAGGTGGCTTGATTTTGTCAGTGTTTTTCTTAATTTCCTGTGCTTTCCTTTGTTCGATTTCTTCCTTAGTAAAGTTCTTATTCCCCTTATGAAGAAGCAAATCAATAGGTTGCTTATGACCAGCCATACTCTACACACCTCCTGCTCTGTTAATTGGTCAAAAAATATCGCCGTGGGGAGTTTTTAGTGCGAAAGGGGGGCTCGGGGGTGTTTTTCCGTTTTCTAAAAAGTTTTTTACCCCTCCCCTACCCCTTGTTCAACTAATTCCATCAGATATTCCTGTAGGTTTTCCTTTTCCATCTTGCTCTTTTCATACTCAACGTGTGTTTGCAAATGACACTTCTGACAAAGTGAAATAAGATTCTTTGGATTGTAAATAAATTCCTTTTTAACATCTTCTTCAACTGGAATGATATGATGAACTGTATGCATTGACTTATTCCTTATGTTGCCATAGCACAGTCGACACATGTACAAGTCTCTTACCTTTACTCTATGTCTTACATCACGCCATGCCTTAGTGTTGTACACGTTAGCTGACTCCTTGTTCCTTGTCCTCTTGTCATAGTTCCGATGCCTTGTCTTACTCTTATCCCTGCACTCATCACACATAGCTCCATTACCTTGCGCTATTACCTCACCACATCTACTACATGCCTTGAGTAATTCCATACAAATCATGTCCTCACCTTAACTGTATTCACACAAATAAAAGGATGCACTGTAATTAATGCACCCTCAATGTTATACCCTAATGTTACTCATCTATTATAGATAGCTTTTTCCTTTAGCTCATCAACACTGTGACTGTCTATATACCCCTGACTATAGAAGTACCAATCCCCCCGCTTCAATACAGCATTGGCAAACTTACTAAACCTATCATTGTGTTGCTTATTGTTCGCTTCTCATTACATACTTCCTTAACGAATGGATCATCATACATATAGTTATCCTTTACTCACAAATGCTTATGTATCCTCATCATTCATGTACTGTTGCTTATCTGTCATCATTACTTATCATCTCCCTTTATAAATACAAACGCACTAACCCTCAGTATTTTAATCAATGATCAATGCGTTATGACTACTGGTTTATTTATTTTTATTTATTAATTATCTTTTTTACAGAAAATAGGAGGAAGTTGTTAATTAATGTCGAATTAATGTTTATGGCAGTATATATTACCTAGGTTAGAAGGTAAAATTAGCTAACTTCCAAAATAATCTCTCCATTCCTTCTAACCATCAGGTTATTTACACTGTATTTTATTTCATTGATTGCTATTACACTCCCCATTGATATTACATCATTTTCGTCGTAAAAGTTAAGAAATGGATATTCGCCTAAATAGTTTGCTCTGCAAAAAATTTTAAAAGTCATGTCGTTAATCCTTTCAGAATGGAGTAAATGTAGATGAAAAATCCAAGCCAAGAAATGGTAAAAAAAATTTTACTATTTCATCCCTATTTAAAAAAGTCTGCTGTCCAAAGTAAACTTAATGGTTATATTAAAAAGTTTCCAAACTTTAATGAAATATATGCATCTATTCGTATAGATAATAAAAAAGATGACACTGCAGAAGTTATTGCTAAAACTCTCCTTTTTGGTATTGAAAATGATTTATTAGATGAATATGATTTAGATGAATTATTATTTTTAATATTGGAGGATTCATTATTTAACTCTTATTTATTTCATTTAAATTTCAATACAGATAATTTAATTGACAAGAGATCAATTGAAGAATTACTTAGTTCTTGGAATATTCCAGCACAACATAAAATTCTAAATAATATTAACTCTGAAACCAACAAAGATTTTATAATTTGTGGTTATCGAATTGCAGAAGACGCTAAAGGTTTGGATTCATTAAGAATCTTATTATTAGACAGTGAAACGAGAAATACCTACTTTAAAAACGAAGATTCCAAAGAAATAGCATTTCCAACCATTTTAGAAATAGATTTCAGAAGAAAATTATTACATATTAGGTTAAGAGATGTTGATAATCTTGTTGGAGATTCAGAAAAAGTCAGTACTATGTCAGGAAGAATTAAGAGTACTTTAAACTTTTTGAGTTCATTTAAACCTGCAGTACAATATAGGGAAATCACCAACTTTAAATCTTCCCTATTTTTATTAGAAGAAAATCTACTAAGTGAAAAGAGAAATTTAGCATATAAACGGCTAGAGGAATTTGAAAAAGAAATTGAAGATTTCACTACAAAAGTTTGTAATAAATTCAACCCTTCTACCGATCACAAGATTCTCCCAAGAGAGTATATAAATACAGGTGTACTATCTATTATCGCAACAACTTTGGATAAGAATGAATTTGGTGATGTAGTTGGCATTAGATTCAGGAACTCTCAAAATGATGAAAAAAAATATGCCGAAATAACCATCAAGGATACAGGAAATAAATGTATTTCAACAAGTAATCTATACTGGTTGAACCTTTCCGTTCTTCAAAGCACTCAGTCAGTGGAATTCTTGAAAATAATTCCTCAATTAGAAAGTGGAGCAGCTATTGTAAACTTAGAGTTCTCTTATGATACGGCAAATATACGAATTTTACAAAGAACTACCTATGATGGAACTGAAGGAATTAGACCTACTCAAGAAAAATATGATGAGGTCATTGATTTCATAAAACCCTTTTTAAATTAATATTTCAACAAAGTGTTTGTATTTTCCTCAACTCAAAAAAGCACTCGACCAATTAGGTTAAGTGCTTTTTCAATTCATGACGTTATTAAACCAATAATATAAAAAAACACCCGAATTACTCGGATGCTTAGTTAATCAATTTTTTATATTCACTGACTCTTTAATAGCTTTTAAAACTCCGAGGATAGCTAAACATTTCTCATAGCCATCTTTAGTTAAATCTTTTGCATTTTCTTTTACTTTTTCAATCAGAAAAAGGCTATCTGAATATTCATCCATGTAAATTACGCATTTCGAACTCCAAATTTCTAGGCCTTCACCCTTAAGAATTTTACTAACTCCCCAACTATCAAATTCCGAACTATCTCTTAAGGATTCTCCTTCTTCAATCAAATTATCTAGCTTCATGTCTACCACTCCTCATCCAAATATTTACTTACTTTAACCATATTCGATAGGAGTGACAAAAGTCCTGCTTATGTATTCAATTAATTCGCTTTTCTCCATCAGATAAAATTGTTTGAAATTAAAACATTCTTTTAAACATCCTCCATTTCTGCGATTAATTAGGGAATTGCGGAACGTTAAATTTGTATTTTTCTTTATCAGACCATCTGCTGGATATATTTTTCTTCTTGCATATCTGATATGCTTCTTTGCCAATTAATGTTTTTGTTTTCTCTAAATTTGATGACTGGGCATTCGATTTAATCCCATCATGATTTATCCACCCGACAAAATACATTCCATCTGTTTTTTCTGGATATTCAAAGAATGGGGCTGTTTCATACGGCAATATCACGCTGCTACGAACTGTATTAGGGATTTTACCATTGAAAGTTTCAAAGAAGCCTTTTATACTAAACTTTTCTTTACTTGATTTAAGTCCTAACAATTCTTTTAATTTAAAATAATCCTTTGGTTCAAGTATAGGATTTATTACATATCCCACTTCAACATTTAGCTTAATGAAAAAGTTAGTTCCTTTTATCGCTAGTACTAGCCAATATGGATTTTCGTCAATGAAAAATAGACACTTAAACTCAGCTTTATTAAATTTAAAATCAAATTTAGTTCTTTTTATCTTCTGCTCTTTCATGCTTTGATGAAGATTTTTCAACCCGCTTAATTTTATGACAAAAACCTCCTCTATTGTATATATTATCTAATACGCAAGCGTTTCAAATAGGTTTCAAAATATGTCATAATTTCTTAATTCATCTTGTTTATAATTTCAGATTACAGCAATACCTCTTTTACTTACTACTAGTACGGCATTTCTAACAATTACTCCTAGCTCATCCTTTTTGATGAACTGACACATTGATTATGTATTCTATCGTGGTTTTCTATGTAATATTTGTTCTATTGTCTGTAAAAAAAATTAATTAACTTCTTTAATTTTCATTGATCCAAAATACAATCCATTGCTCTTGGTTGTCAGTTACGAATACCTTTTTAACCTCAATTGTTTGAGTTGTCATATTATTTATCCCCTTTTGCCTTTCGGCTATAGAAGGTTTATTTGAAATTGAATTAGTTCAAACTGAAGAAAACCACCAATAGCAATTACTGGTGGTCTTTTGTATAAACAGGAAATTTATTGTAAAAAATATTATTATCACTAGCTTTTCTTTCTTTATTAATTCCCCTTAACTGAGCTGAGGTATATTCCTTAGCTTTTTTCATTCCTCTTCAAGCCAAGGTTTATCGTTAAGTTACCCTTTTTTAATAGTTCATAATATAGGTGAGTGAATGCTTTAGCCATTAATTCCATATTAGGCTCATTAGCATAAGTAATTTTACAAGGCGGTCTATCTTCTTTATTTGTTTTTTTGCACTCCATGGAATTTTTGCGGTTTTTAATTCTAAGCAATCTAATTGACGCATTTTCTTTATAATTTCTGATCTATCCTTATCAGGAAATAGAGCTTCTAATTCCTCGATTGTAGATAATATTGTTTTTTCTTCAAGTGATTTTTCTTCATCTTTGTAAAGGTCTATGGAAGTTAAATATTTTCAAACTTTAACGAACATAAATACTGGCTGTTGTGAGGTAAATAGAAAGTTTCCTTATTATTTAAATGATTTTTTACAATACTCGGCAAAATATAAGTACTATTTGATTTATACAAAAAGCTCGGTTAGTCAAAAAGCCGAGCTTTTGTTACTCTATTTTTTACATTTTTTAAAGCATTCATAATAACATTCGTAAATATTTTTCGAAGTTAACTCCTTCTACTTTAGGAATTTGCTCCAAGGAGGAATCATTGATAGCCTCTGTCAGGAATGCCACTGCGAGCTGTACGGATTTTTCTAGGTTCTCTCCACGCATCATGCTTCCCATAATCACAGATGCAAATAAATCACCAGTACCTGAATAGCTTTCACCGTTATACTGCGTCGCACTATAAAAGGTTCTACTTCCGTCCAAATACATATTTCCGATATACTGCTTCTCTGTATCTGCTGACGGTGGATTCATTCCAGTGATGATAACCTGAGCTCCCGTTTCTTGCTGCAACATATTCCCTGCTTCTTCTATCGCTTTAATATAGTCCTCTTCGTTAGAATAGCTATGCAGCTTTTCATAAGACAATCCGGTTAATAAACAGCACTCTGTAACATTTGGTGTAATGACATCTGCACGCTTAACCAGTTCTCTCATAAGTACCAGTAATTCATCGGTAAAAAGTTTATAGACTTCTCCTATATCCCCCATTACTGGATCAACAAGTAAAATGGTTTCTTTTGTATAAAATTTATCTAAAAAATGGAAAATATTATTAATTTGCTCTTCACCAGTAACGAAGCCGGTATAGATTCCATCAAAGGTTACATTAAGCTTGCTCCATTCTTCTATGAAGTTTTTCATTTTGGATGTAAAATCTTCACAAAAAAAACTTGGATATCCGGTTTGCGCAGTCAATATGGCCGTTGGTAAAGGGCATGCCTGCACGCCCATGACCGAAAGAACCGGAATTGCAGCTGTTAATGAACATTTTCCAAAAGATGATAAATCCTGTAGTACAGCAACTTTTTTCATAATAACCTCCATATGGCCTATCCACTTTAAACTTTATTTATCTTATCATAAATCAGCTAAAAACAGTCATCTCCTCTCTCTTTTCAATATGTATAATATCTGTATTTTTTATCAACTGACCTCATAGTTTTTTAATAAATTGACACTTTTAAAGACACCAGTCTTTTGCTAAAATCATAGGAAAATTCTAGTTAGGAAGGTTTACAGATATGCAAAATACACAAAGTTATTCAAGGTCAAGTCAAAAAACTATGGATTTAATTATTACCGCAATGTTGATTGCACTTGTGTTCGTATCTACATTCTTTTTGAATATTAAACTGCCAATTGCCGCAAATGGAGGGTTAGTTCATCTAGGAACAGCTATGCTTTTTATTGCATCTATTTTATTTGGTCCTAAAAAAGCAGCTCTTGCTGGTGCGATAGGAATGGGGTTATTTGATATAGTTGGAGGGTGGACATTGTGGGCACCTATCACCATTGTGGCGCGTGGTTTGCAAGGATATATAGTTGGTAAAATCGCTTGGTCAAAGGGTCGCAACGGTACTAGCATTGCTTTCAATGTAATAGCAACAATCGTTTCAATTCCATTTATGATAGCTGTTTATTATATTGGTGAAGGGATTCTATACGGTAATTGGATTGCACCTTTAGCTTCGATACCTGGAGATCTCGTTCAAAATATATTAGGAATTATCGTTGCCGTTCCAGTTTGTGTGGCTTTGAAAAAGGTTCCTTATTTTAAGTAAATTCGCTATAAAGGTAAACGTCAAGTAGCCCCCAAATACTACATGGATGGTGTATTTGGGGGCTATGTTTTGTTTGCTTCCCTTTTTATCGGTACTCTGCATGCAGGGTAAACTAGGTATCCTATTGCTTTATTACTTTTGGTATCTTTTTACCCCATTTGTGGCAAGCGGAATTAGCTCCTAATTTATACAAGTCTTGAACTATAAAAGTAGCAACAGTCATCCCAACAACAGCCCCAAATACAAGTTTTAAAGCATTTTTGAACGCTAATCGTCTTGTTTAAGTATTTTCCTTCTCTAATAATTCTTTTGCGTTTTAATTTCTCTTTAATCATCCGAACAAATCCTAATAACTTCCTGTTTGGTATTGTTAACTTCGACAGTCGAAGAATATTTTATCCTACATATAATTTCCTACTAATGTTATAAATTAGTAGGAAGTGAGGTGTGTACTATGGCAGGTAATACAGGTAAAAATCATCGTGATGGAGCAGTAAAAAAAGAACCCAATTTAAATGGTCAGGAATTAAATCAATCGATCGGAAGTATGAAATACCCCAGCGCTCCAACAATTACTGTCTTTCCCCAAACAGGAGTAGTTGGCTTTTGAAGTCTGTAAAACAATAGTAAAGCTACATAAACAACTTTAACCCCTGCTTTTTTGCCGAATTTTTTAATCTTCTTCCAAAATGGGTCTTCAGAAAAACCATCTGAGAATTTAGTTGTATCTTATTATAATCCCCCCCTATTCATCATCAATTTTTTACCATATTAACAGGATATTACCCTAATTTTATCCAACCTTCTACAATTCATCAAATCTTTACATGATTAATACATTTATTGAACTTATCTATTTTATAATTAAATTACAATTTAATAATTCACATCATATGGAGGATACAATTATGGAAATAAATGAAAGGCAACCATTTGAGTCTTTTTTATCTCCTCGTCAACTTACTGAGCTAAAAATCTTATCTATTAAAACAAACATAGCTTTCCATGAATTATTAGCAATGCCATCAATAGTCTCACTTCTGGAGAAACTGAACGACACTACCGAACTAAATGATGAGCTTAATAATAAAGAAATGATATTAAGAAATAAAGTTTTCATTAATAAAAATAAAGAAGTATTAAAAAAGACACAAAAAGCACTCGACCAATTAGGTTAAGTGCCTTTTCTATGTATTACATTCTAAAAAAGAATAAGTCATCACTTGGTTAAAGTGGATGTCTAGTTTTTCTTATGTTTCCATCCCTCTCATTACATAATAAAAAGCCACCCTTTTAAGACGGTTTGGATTTTGTTAATAATAAAATTTCAGACTTAATGTTTCCAAAACACTTAAAATATTTCTTGATAAGCCCACAGTTGATGGTTATTGAGTAAACGACTATATAGAAGATCACCGACAATAAAGAATAAGATGGTCGGATAATAACCCCTCCACCTCCTCCAATTGCCCCATTTAACCCTGCTAATAAAAAAAGCTCAGTAAATACAAAATGCATTTTACTCTCCAATGTTTTTTACTGCAAATTATTCCGATCCTGTTAAAAAAGTATGCAAAAAAGCACTCAAGTTATGAGCGCTTCCTGTGTGGTTAATATTAATGAATATCTCTCTTCTTGAACCGTCCACCCCGTACTTCCGCGATATTTGCCATTGCTAAGAAAGATGAAGGGTCGATCTCTTCAACAATTGTAGTTAACTTGGATTCTTCAAGTCTGGTAATTACACAGAAAATAACCTTCTTGTCTTCTCCAGTAAAAGCACCCTCACCATGTAAGTATGTCACACCTCGTCCTAAGCGGCTATTGATTGCATCACCCATCTCTTTTGCTTCATCGCTAATTATCCACACTGACTTTGTTTCTTCCATTCCAGTAATAACAATGTCAATGGCTTTAGCAGCTATTACATAAGCTAAGATTGAATACATAGCCCTATCCCATGTGTAAACGAATCCAGCAGAACCAAGTATAAATAGATTGATGAACATAACAATTTCGCCAACAGAAAAAGGCACTTTTTTACTTATTACAATCGAAAGTATTTCTGTACCATCAAGAGCACCACCGTTACGAATTACTATTCCCACACCTATACCTAAAAAAATACCGCCAAAAATTGTAGCAAGAAGGATATCTTCAGTGAAGGGCGGGATAGGATGAAAATATGTCGCAAAAATGGAAAGCATTATAATCCCATATACAGTAGATATAGCAAAAGTTTTTCCAAACTGTTTATATCCCAGAAATACAAATGGTAGGTTCAAAAGGAATAGAAAGATTCCCAGTTTTATTCCGGTAATGTGAGAAAGCATAATGGAAATGCCTGTAATGCCTCCATCAATTACATGATTGGGAATTAAAAAGATTTCCAATCCAGTGGCCATTAGCAAAGCACCAATTGTAATAAGAATGATTCGTTGGATAATTATCAAACGAGGTAACTTTCTATGCTGCTTTTTTAGTGCTTCCGTCAGAAAAATCACACCTTTTATTATTCATTTATTACTATTATACTCTAATATTAAATCAGGAAAAATAACTTTGCATATAGAAGTTCCAACTTGATTACATCTTCCTAATTTAGCCAAAATAAAACCGCCGCTATTCTTGTTAGCGTTTGATTGTTGTTATTGGTTTTCACATCGTTACCCAAGCACCAGCTTTTCTAATTCTGATATTTCATTCCCTCTAAAAGTAGAACCATCTGCACAATCGTTAGGTACAGTAGCAAAGTTACCTGATAAATCCACTAACCAATCAGATGAATACTGACGAAGCATTGATAGGACTCACATATGCTGAAGCGTAACATCCTGAAATAGCTCCTGTACCTGATTTTGCAGTTTGGATACTATACAGAGCTGAACCTGTCTCTAAAATAACATTAATAATGGAAATCTGAATGTGTATCTAGTTGGAGATATGTATATTACTGCATTGACAGGGTTTAGAATGTTTCCGCCATTTATATTAATACGGAATAAGAGTGAGCCAAAATTCCCAGCTGCTAACATCCAATAATCGCCCCTAAGGTTTTCAAAAACCTAACGGTATAAATAGAAAAAGGTTCAACATATATGTAGTAATACCTTCAGAAGAAAATGGAAGTATTGATTTCTAGTGAAAGGTAGAAAAAGAAAAACATACACCCATAGCAAATGCTTAAATATTTTTGCGCCTTTAATAAAAATACAATTTGAAGCACAATAAATAATAGTACAAAAATAAGTATACAAAACCGTCAGTTAAGCAGATAGAATACGTCTCCTACTTTACATTTAAAACTAAGACTTTATCATTTTCGAACCTAATTCAATGTGGTCACAATCACCCCATCCATATTATTACCAGATATTTCATACTGTTCATTCGCTGGTACTTCAACTTCAATTGTTCCGTTTTGAGAAATGGGATAATATGAAATTGTATATTTTTTCCCTTCAACACTAATAGATATGCTCTTTTCTTCTTTTAAATAATCCAAATATTCTTCCAAAGCTAAATTCATTTCCTGCATAATCGCACTGTGAGGCAAGCCGACATAGCGAATATGCCATGGTTCATATTGAATTCCTGTAATATCCGTTTTATTCGCGGGATAGCGTAAGATAAAGCCGTTTTTCCAAGCATTTTCTTCTATCCACTCTCCTTCAGGTGCTTCTTTCATCTTCATTTGAGTAGACCCTACATCGAGTGCTAATCCTAAATTGTGTTCGCTATGCCCGGCTGGCAAAGCATAGTCAGCCCCCATCTCCTTGTACAGTCTGTTTTGCTCATCAAAGTCTCGATAACCACTGCTAATTAAGAAATTACTAACCCCATCCTCTTCAGCCGCAGCTATCATCTCCGAAAATTTTTCAGCTATTACTTCTGATAATTTTATTTCATTATTAGGTAACTGGTATCCGGTAGTTAATCCTTTGTGTGTAAATAAATTTATGATATCCGATTGTATGCCAGCTTGTTCAACAGCATATTCACTGTTAACCAAAAGCAGATTCCCTTGATGGATCTGCTCTTCTGTAATCTCAATCTTTTGAGAATTTTCAGGAGCTGTATTATCATTTTGTTCATATATTTGATCCTCTACTTTATCTTGGGATATCGGTAATATCTTAAAAATAAATACTAGAATTGATGCAAAAACCAATAAAAATCCCCACTTTTTCATTTTTAGTCTCCTCCTTGATGTAACTTGTTTATAGGATAGGAAAAACTTTTAAAATAAAAAGTGGGGTAAACATTAAATTTTTCTTAAATTTTCACTTGGATCTTATTATTAAACTTCTTAGGAATCCGCTATTGGTAATCGGACTTCAAATATAGTGCGTATTAAATCACTTGCGGCGGATATTGTCCCATTGTGTTGCTCTACAATATTCTTCGCAATGAATAAACCGAGACCTGTACTATTTTCTTGATGAGTTCGTGCTTTGTCACCAGTATATAGCATATCAAAAATATGAGGCAGTTCATCTGGAGGAATGGCATCCCCATAATTGATAACTTGAATAACCACTTCCTCTGAATCAATAAAACCGTTGATATCAACATACTGCCCCTCATACCCATAGCGATTTGCATTAACCAGAAGATTTTCAAACACACGTGCCAATAACTCTCCATCACCCATAATAGATAGAGGGGAAGTGATATTCATTCTTGCTATCAAATCATTTTTCTCAAAGACAGGATACAATTCTTCTTTCAATTGAACAAGTAGCTCACTTAAATCGATTTGTTTCTTTTCAACTGCTAACATCCCATAATTCATCCTAGTTATTTCGAATAATTCATCAATTAACCTTTCCAAGCGTTGAGATTTGGTAAAGGCAATCGTTAAATAATGCCTGATCTGATTTTCTGTCAAATTATCATCCTTAAGGATTAAATCTAAATAACCTAAAACAGAGGTAAGAGGTGTGCGCAAATCATGAGCCAAATTAACTACTAACTGCTCTTTACTACTCTCCGAAAAGTCACCCCTTTCTATGGCTTGTTCCAATTTTTCACTTGCCAGATTAATGCCTTGTGCAATATCACTAAATTCATCATTTGACAATATTTGAACTCGATGCTTAAAGTCGCCCTGAGCGAGATAATGAATTCCTTTCGAAATCTCATTGAAATAGGCAGAATAGGGTTTTGTAAGTAAAAAGAAGAATAATATCGAAAGCGTGATAAATACAAGCAAAAAGACGTTAAGGTCTCCAATATTTTGTATGATTTTGCGAAAATAAGCTAGTGTATCTCCATAATTAACATTTGTATAATAATACAATTGGAGTACTTTAAAGAGGAAATATGTTATGACGCTAGACAACAACATGCTTAAACCTAACAATATGATCATTTTTGAGCGAAAGCCTCGCAGAATATTACCCATTGAATTTATAACCTACCCCCCATACAGTTTTTATCAATTTGTTTTTTCGTTTATCCTCTTCAAGTTTTTTCCGCAAAGTACGAATATGAACCATTACGGTATTCCCACCTTCATAGTATGCATCCCCCCATACCTTCTGAAAAATATCTTCTGCATTATAGACTTTATTTGGATTACTGGCTAATAAATATAAAATTTTAAACTCTTTCGGTGTTAACTCAATATTCTTACCATATAGAGTAACTGTACGTTGTTCAGAAGAAATCGTTAATCCTCCAAATTCCAAGTTTGTATCCTGTTTGTATTTAGGTTGATTCAATTTCATAAAGCGCCGCAGCTGTGCATTTACCCGAGCTACCAATTCAATGGGTATAAATGGTTTCGTCATATAATCGTCTGCTCCAATCACGAGTCCCTGCACTTTATCAAAATCAGACGTTTTAGCGCTCAAAAAAATAATCGGCATATTATGTTTTTCGCGAATGCGACGGGTAACTTCATATCCATCCATTTTCGGCATCATAATATCCAAAATCAGTAAATCAATTGGTTGGCTCTGGATAACATCAATGGTTTCTTGCCCATCCGATACCTTAATGACACGATACCCTTCTTTCTCTAAATGTATAGCAACCAAATCAGCAATCTCAACATCATCATCAGCTATTAAAATTTTTATATTTTCCATGTATTCCACCCCTAGAAAAAGTTATCATTAATCGTCAATAAGTGTTGCGAAGTTGTATCGTAAAAAAATCGGCTGTTTTTGCCGAGTTCAATTATCACTTGTTTATCCCACAAGCTGCCCGATTATTGAATATAAGTCTTTGTAGTTCGTAACGCAATACCTCAAGTTTAGTATCCGGCTACCTGTTCAGAAAAAAAAGGCTACGAATTCTTAAATAAAAGAGGGAGTATCATTTTCACGAAAGGTCCCAAAACAGGGTGATCCATCATTAACAAATTTGTTAAAAAACGTAACATCACGCATTAAGGTGAAAATGTTACAGCTTTAATATCCAATGCACGTTCTAAGTTTTTCCTTGGTTGACCTGTTCTTTCCATATGTTTCCCTTGTCCTTCTGCTGTTCTTTCGTTCATTAATCCCTTTCAAACTCAACAATTTCCCCTAGCATTTTGAACATTAATTTCCCTGATGGAGTTGAGAAATTCTATTGGCTCTTTTAAGAAAAAAACAAGGCCGATGCCGTTATCCTCTAATTGGCTAGCAACGTTATGTAGTTCTTTGACTGAGCGAGCAAGTCTATCTATTTTAGTTATAATTAGCTTATCTCCTTCTCGCAAATACTCTAATGCTCCATGAAGAGCTATTCGATTTGATTTTGCATCAGATTGATTTTCCTTAGCCATATCCCTGAAGTGATTCAATTTGATTTTCAAGTATTTGTCCAACTGTTGAAACTACCCAATTAAAGTCTTTTAAAGCACCTCTGTCTAAAAGACTAATATGTTAAATCATATACTAACTTTAAGACACTTTACATAAACATTTAGATTAACCATTAATTGTGAAATCCGCGTTATATAAAAGTTAATATACACTTAGACAGTTGTTCAAAATTTAATTGCATTTTCTATTGACTAAACGTTCATTCAATAATAAAATAAATCTGAAAATTCAGTGATGAAAAAGGAGGGGTTGCATTGGATTTACATTTCGAGGTTAATGGCAAGGGGCTTCCTGTTGTTCTTATTCACGGTGGCGGGGTTGATTTGAGGCAATGGACATTTTTAGCATCTCTTTTAACTAAAAATTACAAAGTGATCGTTTTTGATGGCCGTGGTGCCGGAAAATCCCCATCCCCCATAAAACATGCAAACTATGTTGAGGATGTATTGGCACTAATGGATTACCTGGAACTTAATCAGGCAACGATTATAGGTCATTCCATGGGCGGACAGATTGCCACTGATTTCGCCCTTAATTACCCAGAAAGGGTATCGAAACTTGTATTAATAGCTCCTTCTTTAACTGGTTTTCCCTATTCAAAAGAGTTTGAACAATATCATAACAAGATATTGGAAAGTGCCCCCAATATAGATAAAATGTTAGAGCTTGCCCTTCATTCACCAACATACCAAGTTGTTATCGATAGTCCGCACAAAGATCTCACTGTCAAAATGCTCAGGCATCATTTCGGACGCATGCTTAAGTGGCCCGCTGATTTCTGCATGATATGGCCACGGCCGCCGGCAATGGAACGATTAGAAGAATTGAACACCGAAACTTTATTTTTTATCGGCAAAAAGGACTTGGCAGATAATTTCCGGGTTGCCGATTGTTTCCGAAAGGTTCCAAACATCCGTTTCATCGAAATAGAGGATGCCGATCATATGCTGCCCCTCACCCATTCTGAAGTTTTATATCAAGAATTCACTGCTTTTATGGAGGATTAAAGATAAAATGCCACGTACATCCGAAGAGAATGACCGTATTCGCCAAGCATCCAAAGAAAAAATCCTTGCTGCAGCCATGGAGTTATTTATAAAGCAAGGCTATTACGCTACTTCCATAAGCGATATAGCCAAGCAGGCGGGCATTTCGAAAGGGTTACTCTATAACTATTATAAAGGGAAAGAAGAACTGCTTTCTGAAATGGTCGAGGACAGAATCAAGGAGGTGGCGGAAGTCATGGAAGAAGCTTTCACCTTAAATACACCTCGTGAACAGCTTGAACATATAATCAATGGTGCCATTGATAATATCCACCAAAAACCAGAAGTCCATCGGTTCTATCTACACCTTCAAACTCAGCCAGAATCAGATGAAGAGTTGATAAAATACAGTCATCTCATAATTGAAGAAAATGCTAGGCAATTTGAGTTTCAATGTAAAATATTTGAAAGTATGGGTGAAACGGAACCAAGGAAACGATCGTTATATTTTTCATCTGTGCTACAAGGAATTATGTTGATGATATCCACCTATCAACAGGGATTTACGATAGAAGAAATAAAGAACCAGATTATAAACGAGTTTTGTAACTAATCTTGAATGAAGTTTTAAAAAGAAACTTCCACAATCGGATGCTAAAGGAAAAGTCATTGGAGCTATCTCCATTTCCGGGCCTTTCTTTCGCTGGCATGAGGAATCGATGGCACAACATATCTCTTTATTGTTAAAAACTGCTGAAAGTATTTCAAATTCCCTATATTAAATTATTTCAAAATATCACAGAAAAAAATCTCTTCAGAAACCTAACTGAAGAGATTTTTTTCGTGACGACCAGCTTGAACCAAAACGATAAATGAAGACGATAACTCTGCCTATCTATTCTACTAACAGAATACCGTCGGCAATCTGGCGTTCACCTGCTGCATCAGATGGTCTTGTGACTCGGTCATCCCCAACTGTCATGGTCGTCGATCCGCCGCCGTCAAGATTGATGGCATCGACTGCCCCTAATGACTTCATGACTTTCGCACTTTCTTCAAAATTAGCTCCCACGCTCCATCCGGGTGCGCGTCCATCAATGGTGACCAATAATAGATTGCCATTCTCTTTGATTCCTGCGAGCGTTCTTGGATTACGACGTTCCCCAAAACGATAATAAAAGCCTGGATCTTCTTCCCAGTGAAAGCCTTCCTCTACGGCATTAATGGAAATTTCTCCGTTTTCCAATAATCGAGGACCTCCATTAATCATACTTGTAGTTTGGTCTAATTTTAATTGCTTTCCATCCCCGATGATTTTACTTTTCACTTGAATCTTCATTCCTTGTCGGGCATGGTCACGAAGCCACTCTGCCGCCTCCCCCGTTCCCGCAAGAACGGAACCACTGCTTGGAATGTCTCCCCCACGCTTGTTACGGATTTCCGCCACTACCCCGGCATGATTTACTACCACTTCCATACCGTCGCCCGATTCTGTCTTTTTTCCAAATACGGACGTATATTGGATAAGTTCACTTTCATCTTTACAAGTAAAATCATGTTTTGCCCGTTCTGTTGTCGTATCTCCTCCGACACCGCCACAATTGCGGATTAATCCCGGCTTCCGATTCAATCCATCCACATCCCTAACCGCCCCATCAGATGAAGTAGCCTGAATTGACGTGGACACAGATGCAATGTTTGCCTTCTCTTCAACAGAAGATAAAATCAGAGCTGAACGGCCATTTATAGCTTCACTGACAAGTTGACCTTCGCTTGCGAATATACCGGCAAGATCGCCTGGTGTTCCATCCTTCTCTCCCATAACAAAGTATCCTGCATTAACTCCTGCAATGGCATCATTTCTATCAGCGATTTGGGTCAATGTTTCTTTTCCTGTCACTGCATCATTTGCTAATTCAGGCACAGCATGCCCATGAAATCGATCCTGATCCACTTCAAGGACGTTTACTACCCATGGTCCTGTTGTTTTCTCTCCGTCTTCACCCGTATACACAGTCCGAAGTCCCGAATATCCCTTTTCAGATAACTTGTTTTTCATTTCGGCTGCATCCGCTTCCAGCTGATATTGACCGATGCGAACAATGTACCCAAGCGGTCCTTTTTTCCGGTCATCCACGGCCCGATCCGATTCTTTTATGATATGAACATTTTTGAAACCGTCTTTCTTTAAACTTCCCAACAATATCTTTGCCTGCTTTTGTGTTTCTACAAATGCCACATCCACTGTGTAAAAGTCTTTAGAAGATGTTTCACCACGATTGATTTTGGTATACTTCACTCCTGGTGCTAGATTCATGGAAGTTCTTTTCTCCTGCAAATTTGGGGTTCCAAGCGGAAGTAAATGATTTTTCGTTTGCACTTGTGATTGAACATTCAATTTTGCTTGAACTGGAGTTTCGGGAATGGCATTTACAAACATCACAGATGCTAGACTAATAGAGGCGATAGGCAAAATTGGCTTTTTCCATATTTTTTTCATTTTTTTTCCTCCAATAAAGTTATGTCTTCCTTTAACTTTATTGTCTAAATGTGATGGAAAATTAAAAAAACTATTATATTTCAGTCAATTTTAAGTGAACAAAAATGAGCATAAATACTCGATAAATATTACAATTCAGATCTGTGAATGGATAAATTTGAGTATTCTGTCTTTGTATAAAGTTAATCAAAAGTTTTGCTGGATAATCGTGAATATTATAAGATATGTGTTATCTCCTAGGAGGTGAATTTATGGAAACAGTAAAAAAGAACTTGTTGTTAATACCAACCATCTTGTCGGTTATCAATGTTATTTGCCTTGCTTCATTCCTTATTGGACTTAGTGTTATGAGCCACCCAATTTCAAGCAGTTTAACTGATCTTGGCTTGTTATGCCCACTGCTCGCAATTTCATCATTCTTCTATTTAGTGATTAAAGTCAAAAAGCATTCCGCATTAAAGTACTTTCATTTCGTAAATGCGGTTACATTTCTTGTCCCCATATGTATTCTTACGTTTCTTATTCTTCGATTCCTAAACGATTGGGATATTTACTTTTAAATTGAATGCTATTTTTTCATTCATAAAAAAAAGCCCTCATAGGGCTTTTTTGCTAAGCTAATTTTAAGCATAATAATTCTATTACATTTCAAATATCATCCAAATATTTTTGCAAAGGTATTTTCACCGGCGATGCCGTCTGCAGATAATCCATTGGCCCTTTGAAATGCCTTCACAGCTATTTCCGTTCCGCTTCCAAAGATACCATCCATGCCATGTGGATTATGTCCTTCCAAATAAAGTGCAGCTTGAAGGATATAGGTGATATTCCCTTCGGCCCCTTCCCTAACATTAGGTGAAGCAGCTTTTGTTTGGGGTCCCCATATTCCATCAACATTGATCTTTGCACCATATTGTTTATTCAATTCGGTTTGAAAACCTTTGATCAGCGCTTTTTTAGTATTGGGACCATAATATCCATCAACATCTATTTTTGTTCTATATCTGCTATTTAATGTCCTCTGAATGGACTTTATAGTTTGGTTGCCGCTGTCCTTTGCAGGTGTTTCTTTTACTTCGGATTCGACTTGTGTAGGTGGTGGAGTGGTTCCATTCACTTTTGATATCAGTCTAGGCTTTGTTCCCGCATTTAACTGAGAATAAGTCAGTCCGCCCGTCATATCCAAGTGCGGATAATCTTTAAAGCTTGACCAATCCCCGCCCCATGCAAAGCCCAAGGATTTACCAATAGCCGCTACACGTCTCCATTTTTCATCAACTGTCCATATGCCATTCTTTCCATCATCGCTGACTATGACATAATCAATGGCTAGTCCATAGTTATGGTAAGATTGACCTGGCATCGCGTTGGTCACTCTCGGCTTCGATAAATCACTATAGTTTTTACCTTCGTATATATAACCTAGGCGACCTTGACCATATAATTTTGCTTGCTCTTCCATAGACCGATAACCTGCGCTGATTTGCACGAAAATGCCTTCTTGGTATGCCCGTTTAACCATTTCCAAAGCTGATTCTTTTACGACTGGATGAATTCCGCTGCCCATATTCTTTTCTGAACGTTCCAATAAAGTTTCTAATTTAACTGTCAATTCAATCACCTCCTAATATGTTATGGTACTAATTAGGAGATGCTTGTACCCCTACCTTGACGTTACAAAAAAATCGCCCTTTTTATGTGGATCTAGTAAGCTTTCATCGTTCTTAAATAAAAAAAGCACAACCCCTAATGGAATTGTGCTTTTTTATATTGGCTGTTTTCGCATACTTTGTTGCTATTTTCGAAGTAGTGCAGTGTGGTTGATTTCCCCTCCAGGTGCTCGCTTTGCGGGGCGGGCGGTGAGCGTCCTCGGCGTAAACGCCTTTGGGGTCTCACCTGTCCCGCTGCTCCCGCAGGAGTCTCGCACTTCCGCTCCAATCAACCTAAAATGGTTTCGTTTTAAAAACAACAATCTTTACGAAAAGGGCCTTTATATTAAAGTGGCTTATTCTGATCTTCCTTATCTTTTCCAATGACTTTTATCAATTCATCCAGCTTTTCATTTCTTTCTTGATCTAATCTTGTCTTTGCATTGATGAATTTTATGATCTTAATAATGAAATAAACACTTAAAACAATAAGTCCCAAATAAAACAAAATCGGTATGATTGCAAAAAGCCCTATTAAACTGCTTGCATGGTCCATGAATAATCCCTCCCAAATGTAAAATATAGTATTATTATACAGGAAAAACAAAGAAGGCGTCCGATAACGATTTATTATTTCAATAATTATTTTGCGAAAAAAAACTGAAGCTAGTTATTAATAGCTCCAATTAGGGATCAGATGGGGTAAAAGAATATTCAAGGATTTGGGTCAGAAAAAGGGAGATGTTTAAGTTACCCATACAAAAACCCTTTATCTATTAAAATATAATATCATGACCATATTTCTTGGCGATCTAATCAAAAAATCCCTCGTATTTCTTTTATACATGACCCCTTTTTATAATAAGGCTTTCCATATTATCAAGGAACGTTGTCGACCTTTTCCAGGTATAAGAGGTTCCTGTATACGAAAGACCGAGAGTTTCCAAAGTCTTGAAACTCCGCCAAGTGTATACCACTCTCCTCATTCCTGTTCAAGCTCAGACAATTTTCAGCTAAAGTGTAATCCTTTAATTCGAATAAGGTTAGTGTTACCATATAGTAAGTATATCTTCTAAATGAAGGAGCCAATCATGAATCCCAATATTTTATTGCGTAATAATGTAAAGATTAGAGGAAGAGGTACACGACCAATGATATTTGCACCAGGTTTTGGTTGTGATCAAAATGTCTGGCAATCAGTTGCAAAAGATTTCGAAGATGAATACCATATTATTCTATTTGACTATGTTGGGTCAGGTAATTCAGATATACAGGCATATAATGTGGAAAGATACAGTACCCTTGATGGGTATGCACAAGACGTACTTGATGTTTGTTCGGCATTAGACCTAAAAGATGCTATATTTGTTGGACACTCTGTTGGATGTGTGATTGGGATGCTGGCATCCATTGAACATCCTGAATATTTTTCTAAACTTGTCCTTGTTGGTCCTTCCCCTTGCTACCTTAATCTCCCAAATGATTATTACGGGGGATTCGAGAAAGAACAACTTTTAGGATTGATTGATATGATGGACAAAAATTACATAGGCTGGGCAACCGCTTTTGCGGGAACGGTCATGAGTAATCCAGATCGCCCAGAACTTAAACGGGATTTAGAGAATCGTTTTTGTTCTACTGATCCCATTATCGCACGACAATTTGCGGAGGTTACCTTTTTTGCAGACAACCGTAAAGATTTAGCAAAAGTAAAAGTACCATCACTCATTTTGCAATGTTCCAAAGATGTTATTGCTCCGTCAGCAGTAGGTGAATATATTCATAAGCATCTTCCCGATAGTACATTGAAAGTGATGAAAGCAACAGGACACTGTCCACATATGAGTCATCCTGAAGAGACGATATTCTTAATTCGACAGTTTTTGGATGAATTTCCGACAAACGATTTATAGATAGAGATGGGTGTGAATTTTTGTGAATGAACAACTGAATGAGGCACCCTGCGGATATTTAACTTTATCAGAAGAAGATGATATTTTATCCGTTAATCAAACCTTACTTAAATTACTGGGGTATAATCTCGATCAATTGCAAGGGCAGCCTATTAATTATATCCTTTCGGCTTCAGCTATACTCTTTCATCAGCTTTATCTGGTTCCTCTGATTAAATTAGAAAATCAGATTGAGGAAATATATATATCCATAAAGTCTGTAGATGATGAAGAAATACCTGTGTTACTCAACGCTGTTCAAAGAGAGCGAGATGGAAGAACCATTATTGAGTGTGTGGTGATTCCAATGCGAAAAAGAAACGAATTAGAAAATGAGCTTCTTATAGCGAAAAAAGAAGCAGAGACCGCACTAAATGCTAGGAATAAGGCTTATGCTGATTTAGAGATTGCTCATGAAACGATGAAAATGCAAAAGAATAAGCTGATTGAGTTGAACGAAAAAAATGAAAAATTCAAAGTAGATACAGAAAGAGAACTGGGTCTTGCAAAAAAGATACAAGAGACACTATTGCCAGTTCCTATTATTAATGAACATCTTGAAATTCAAGCGTATTATAAAGGCTCCAATCAATTATCGGGTGATATATATGGTTTTTACCAAATTGACGCCCAGCGGTATGGCCTTATCCTACTTGATGTGATGGGGCATGGGCTTTCTTCTGCCCTAATAACCATGTCACTACATTCCATATTTGAAAGATTAATTTTAAAAGGTTCAGAAGTGAAAACGGTGATGAAAGAATTAGATGACCATCTTCATTCTTTATTCAAAAATACAAGTAAATCTTCTCATTACTGCACAGCCGTCTACCTTTTAATCGATACTGATAAGAGAGAAATTAATTATATCAATGCAGGCCATCCATCCGTTCTTTTACAGGATATAAACGGAAAACAATATGAGTTGCGTTCTAATCGGCCACCACTCGGGATGTTTGAAGATATACTTTTTAAAACAAATACCGTTACATACAATAAGGAAAGTATGCTGTGCCTTTATACAGATGGAGTTGAAGAACCTATAGGTTCAGACCGTTTATGCTCATTGTTAAAGACCTTTTCCGCTTCCCCTTTATCTGCACTTAAGGAAGAAGTTATACAAACGCTTAGATATGAAGAGGACACTCTCCAACGTAAAGATGACCAATGTCTTATTTTAGTTAAACTAAAATAAAACATCGGGGTGTGCTATCTGCTACATAACTAATCCAAGTTACTGTTCAATTTCTTGGGAGTTCGTATAGGGATTAACTTTAGTTCAATGAACTTTAATTTTCTATATCCCATGCTTAAAAACACTCTTCCATAATGGTTGAGTGTTTTTTCACCTTTATATATTTCAGCGCAATTCCACTAATATATATCACGCATGTCCAAATAAAAAAGGCAGCCGCTGGGCCTGCCTCTGTTGAACAACTTATATCCAGTCATTCATTTAGTGATTAATGAAAACGGCGCTTGTTTTTTTTGCATTTGCACTTACATTTACAACGCTTTCCAGGAAACCATACTGTACTTGGGTCATTGTTCTCAAAACATTTTTCTTCATAACAACAGTTTATCTCCATCCTAACACCCTCCTTACTATTGTATATGCATGGACTGATGGAAGGTGTGGACAAGTTGCTAAAAGTTTAGACTGAATGCAAATGATTCTGGACAATTTCCAATGTATGTGGAAGCAGAATGAAACCTCCCCAAGTTTTATGGCCAGGAATAAACGATCTTCGCACATTATTTTCGTTCAAACATATATGATTTCTCAACGATTAAACCATAATATAGTTATGTAAACAACTACTTGTCATTATTTTAATAAGAGTTAATCGAAAAAAATTCAATATCAAGTATTAAACGAAGCATGCGGAAAATGATGACACGAACCGAGCTATTTTATCCCACTTCTTAGGATGCGGCATCCGTTGAATGTGCTATCCACCTTTAACTACTAGACTTGGTTTACGAAGAAAAACACAATACTAGCAGGGGTGAAGGTTTAGTTCACGGAGTTTAGCAATCTGGCGAAAGTTATTGACAATGATTATCATTCCTATTAATATGTTGATGTAGTCATTGAAAATGAATATCATTATTAATTAGACTTTTTTTGGTATATTTTTAACCTACACTATAATCAGTAAGGAGAAAATCAAATGAAAAAGCTATTCATACCATTCCTGCTCTTGTTCGTACTTATCCTTAGTGCCTGTGGGAACAACGAAAAAGCGAACGAAAATAATGATTCCAAGACAAAATCAGAAACAATTACATATCAATCAGAAACTGGTCCTGTTGAGATTCCTAAAAACCCAAAAAGAATAATTGCTCTCTCCAATGGACCTAATGTATTGGCTTTGGAAGGTAATATTGTTGGAATAGATCAATGGACTAATATGAATCCCCTTTTTCAAGATAGACTAAAGGGAGTGGAAGTCGTTTCAGAAGATGACCTGGAGAAAATCATTGAACTGGAACCGGACCTAATCATAGCCGGATCCGAGATGAAAAATATCGGAAAGCTTAATGAAATTGCTCCGACTGTTGTATTCACTTGGGGGAAATTAGATTATTTATCACAGCAAATAGAAATCGGAAAACTTCTAAACAAAGAAAAGGAAGCAAAAGAATGGGTTAAAGATTTCAAAACACGTGCAGAAACAGCAGGAAAAGCGATACGTGCAAAAATTGGTGAAGATGCAACCGTTTCTGTCATTGAAAATGATGCTAAGGAGTTTTATGTATTTGGAAATAATTATGCACGCGGAACAGAAATATTGTATCAAGCAATGGACTTGAAAATGCCTGAAAAAGTAAAAGAAAAGGCACTTAAATCCGGCATTTATGTCCTCTCATCTGAAGTGCTTCCTGAGTATACTGGAGATTATATTATCTTTAGTAAAAACCCTGATGTAGTTAATTCATTTGTGGAGACCGAAACGTGGAAAAATATTCCTGCAGTTAAGAACGATCGTATATTTGAAATAAATAGTAAAGCATCCACTTACAGTGATCCAATCACTCTAGAGCATCTTCTGGAATTTTTCGAAAAATCATTTCTTAACAAATAGTATGCAAAGAAGGAATTCTTTAAATGAGAATTCCTTCTTTAATGTGTTTTATACTTGAATATCTTCCCAGAAAAACAAACAGCACCTGATGCCTTTTAGGCAACAGATGCTGTTTAACTAGTTATATAAATTAATTCATTACTCACCCTGGTTATATAACTCCATGATGACATAATCTTCATGAGTTATGAATTCAAATTAGAGCATATCTTTAAATCTAAACAATTTAAAGATTATTATTTTTTATCTCCTCAAACCACTCATCAGCAAAATCATCTGCCGTTTTTATATCATCATTTGTATGTACTAAATCATACTTGTATTCAGCTTTAAGACTGCCACTCTTAGCATCATATATTAATTTCAACTCCGTTGGCATGTCTCTTTCGTATTCTTTGCATAATTCTTCAATTTTTTCGGCATCATCATTGATAATATTTAATACCATAAACTGTCGTTCTGTAGATACATCATATCTTTCGTCCCCATTTTCCAATGCATCGTTCACCTTATGACATTCTACATACTTATTGTTAATTAAATAAAAGAAACTGCTCGATATCATATCTTCTTCACATGAAGCATAAACATATACTTTATCGGCTCTATCTTCAACATATTCCATACAAATGGATATCATATCAGCTTGCAATTCACTAAATCTATCTTCAAATTGTTTCATACTATATTGCACTCCTTTTATAAATTTTTAAATTTTGCACTGCCCGGCTTACCATCAATAGTGTAATTAACTATAAATTTGTCTGGGCGCATATCATTCCCAGAGTAATTTATAGCAACATCAACTGTTACCTTTTTTGGTGGTGTTTCTTTTAGAGCTGCAGCCCATTTATCTTCGACTTTCTTATATTTCTTCAAATTAACATCAGATAATTGCGATACCAAATTGTCAATTTTAGGTGATCCTCCAAACCTATCACCTGCCAAATGCCCTGCATGGTCTTGACCTTTTACTTTACCTGGTGTATTTTTGCTGTGTGACAATCTGTCTTTTCTTTCTGTTAATTGTAAATTCTCTGTTTCAAATTTTGTAATCCTACCTAAATTATCTGTTTCATATAAGTAATCATACTCTCCAGTTTTATACCTAATATCAGGCTTTAACCTATTTTTTCTACCATTTGTAAACTGTTGCCCTTTGTCGATAAATGTTTTGACTTCACTTACTCCAGAATTATCTTTACCCGTCCCCTTAGGAACACTCTCCCCTGAAACAGCCTCTACTTTTCTATCCTTCACCGTGAATTTCTGATAGGCTTCCTTAATTGTCTGTTTTTCCATCATAACTTGGGGAAGGGTTGGTCCTCCTGCGAGGGAAACTTGTTCCACACTTATCCGTTTAGGTATTTCTTTTTTACCTAGTTCGTCACCTATATTTTTTAACGTGTTTTTTCCTGATTTCGCGATGTCTGTTATTGTAGCTTGAACCTTCTGAACCTGCTTTTGCGCAAATTCCTTGCTGTAAGGGATGAACTTTGTACCATTCGCTACTTTATCGGCGACTTTGGCCGCACCTGCCACACCGCCGATTCCGAGTGCCATCAACAGGCCGTTCTGGCGCTGTTCTTCGGTTAGCTGGTTGCCGAACATGTCTTTGCCGGTGGCTGCTTCACCGAGGCCGTTGGCTGCGAGGAGCCCGTATATCCCGTATTCGGTTTTCTGGAGGAGGCTAAAGCCTTTTGTCGTTTTATAGGCATCGAGCGCGTGGTTCGCTGCGTTGAGCCCTTTGGCCGTTTTGTAGATGGCGCTGCCGCCTTTGATGGCCCGTCCGGCCCAGCCGACGACGGGGATGAATCCAGCGGCGGCCATGGCGCCGGCGGCGATTCGTTCGGCATCGGACAGCTTGCGGCCCGTTACTGGATCGACTCCGGTCGAGGCCCTGATAGAATCATAATATCCCGTGAATTCCCCTGTAAAGGTTTTTGTCGTATCCCAGGCTTTTTCATACCATGGCCGGTTTTCGAGTTCTTCCATTTCCTGTTCGATTTTCCGGGCTTCGGCTTGCTGCTTTTTGAAGGTTTGATAGTCTTTCATCTGACTGGCGACTTCATCCTTCACCTGATAGACGTCACTGCTCTTGAATGCCGATTGATCGAACGTCATCGGCGAAACGTGGCCGTCCTGTTTGGTGGCATCAAGCAAGGAACGGAAGAGGCCAACGGCCACGTTTTCCTGCCCGACGGACACATCATATTCCTCGACCAATTGCCGGTCGACATTCTCGACCTTTGTCACGGTGTCATCCAGCCTATGCCCGGCCAGCGTGATTTTTTCATTAAAGTCCTTTTGGTCGAACATATCAAGAGATAGGATATCGTCAATACTGTTCAGGATCCTTTGGAGATCGTTCGCTTGTTCATCGACAAGCGACTTCGCTTGGTTGATTCCGTTCGAGACTTCGCCATCTAAAAAGGGAACCTCGACCACCGAATTTCCGGAGAGGTCCGCCTCTTCCAGACTGGCCGGTATGCCTTCCAAAAAACTGATCTGGGTCGTGAATAGTTCCATCCAGGCATCCGCCACCTCGATTTGCGCTTCATAGAAGCTTTTGATGGCGGTAGCTCCGGCTCCCTGAAACTCGTTATCCAGGCCGACGATGCCCTGAAATTCCTTTTTCAGGGCTGTGACTTCCTTCTTTAGGTCTTCATATTGCTTAGCTCGCGACTTGGTTGCGGCCTTCAATGTCTCGGCTTCATATATTTTCATTTCACAGGATACCCATGTGAAGACGTATGAGCGATGGCTTCATCCTGTTCTTTTAATAAGTCAATGTTGGCACGGGTATCTTCCACATTTTTCTGGACGATTTTGATATATTGCTCGAAGACCTTCTCCAGGTTCGTTTCGCGATCGATCCATTTCGAAGTGAATTCCAATTTATTGTTGCCAAGCTCGCCTGCCGGCAAATTTCCAAGCGTGACTGTACCAAGTGCCGTCTTCACCTGATCGACTTGCTTCATTACGGCAGGATGATTCAGTTTGATTGTCGTCATTAAAACAACCGCCTTTTTAAATCGGATATTTTACTTTCCAGCTGCTCAAATGCCTCTTCGCCTTTGTTCAAAAGGGAGTCGGCTTCTTCGGCTATATTCCCCGCTATGCTAAGAAGCGTATTCTCTGCATTCAGCTTTGTAATCATCGCTTCGATTTTCCATTGGTAATCATCATAATCGTCATGAATGATACTGAACATCACATTATAGGCATCATGACGGGCATCCTGAAAGTGATCCGAACGGTTCCCTGTCCAGCTGCCACCAAGCTCAGGCTCTTTTATTTTCCTAATCTCGTTAAGACACATGCTCTGTTCTTTTATAATATCGTTTTTTGCATTTTCTAATCGTTCAATTTTCACATTTAAATCTGCTTTTTTACTGGAGATAGCAGAGTGTATATTACTCAAAATATCTGCATATACCATGAAACTCACCTCAGAAACAGTATAATCCTACACTAACTGTCATATTTTTCTTATTTAACATTATAAGGATTAAAGTCCGAGAGTTAAATAGGGAGAAATATGCTATTTTATCAGTTGAAAGAGAAGTTTGGCATAAAAAAGTTCCTACATACCATATTCTTTATACCCGGCATTTTACCAATTTTAAACAAGCAAACCCCTTGGATTCACTATATAAACTTCCAACACTTCATTCAAATTGCCCTTGACTGTATCTATGCAGCAGGTCATCCCGAACAAATTCCCTGCAAGAGGAGGATAAATGTGACCGCTCGGGATGTATCAAATCACCAAAAGGCAAATCACCGACAAATTTAACTTCACCTTTAAAATCCTGTCCGGATTTAGCATCAAAACCGATGACCTTCACAAAGCAAGTTTTGTGTCCGGTTTTCATAAAATCAATTACTGTTAACACATGATTATGTATATCATTCATACTTTTTCCCCCAACCATGAAATCATTAAATAAAAACATTTTTTACTAGCATTCCGATTAAAACAATTATGGTTTAGATCCTAAGGTGTTAAAACATTGGAAATAGGCACTCCTGCTTTCCATGATTTACTTTATTTTTCTATGTATTTTGTTCAATCTACCCTTATTTAGCTGAAGTTACATGAACTGATTTCTTCATTCATTTATGTTTTTTTTCGTTTCCAAGCATGTTTATGATTTCCCATTACTTCCACCGAAGGTCAGTCTGACAGCCTCGAGGACCTTCCCTCTTCTATATAGATTTATAACCTGCTATAATCTAAGGATTGGAGGTGTGAGAAATGAAAGAAATCATCCAGATATTAGCTGAAATCGTCAATAATCTTCACGATTTCATCCTATTCTTTGTAAGTGACACATTAAATTCAAATGCAACGGACAAAGATTTGCATTTTTGGATAATGGGAATCATCGGTATCATCATATTTTTGTTCGTGTTATTTTTATCTAATTTAATTGCCCGGATGCGTTTTGGGATAACGATACTCTCTTTCCTTTATACCTTTACAGTCATGGTTGTTTTAGTATTTGCCATAGAGATACAGCAAGCCCTTACCAGCAGGGGAAATATGGAGTTTCAAGATGCGGCGATAGGCCTTTGGGGGTTCATCGTATTTTTCATGGTTTTTGCTGTACTATCATCCATATTCCTATTTGTGAAGAATTTTTTCAAGCAATCAAAATAAAGGTAACGATAGGTCACCTTGCTTAAAACATTCCTAATGCCTTTCAATAAATGGAAATTCGGGTTTTGTATTGGCGGGAATGATGGATTCTCTGCAGCATCATCTTAAATCGAAAGCAAGGTTACAGAGAAGCAAATATGATTTGAGGATTACTTCGATTCATTTTCACTGAATAAATCAATGCTGAACAGATTAAAAGAATCGTCGTCAGTAATACGTTCCTGATCATTTCCTGTTATATCAGGACTATTTTCCCTGCGGCGGCGATTTACTTCCCTTAATTCCGCTTCCAGAAATTCCGCTTGTTCGTGGGAAAGCTTGATCGTGATTTCATTATTTTGATCATCTGCAGCTTTCAAGAGGACATAGCTATCCGCAGCATTACGTAAAGTCACATTGCTTACTGTTAAGTTCATGTTCGCTAGTTCATATCTTGCCTTCATAATGTAAAAAGAACCTCCATCGGAAAATACCGGATAAAATAAAGTATATTAAATATACTCTACTTCAAGATATTTAAATATACAAATTCTTTGTTTGGAAAAGCCTTGAAACCTAAAGAAAGCTACCTCCTTAAAGATTTCCGACAATAAATGAAAAATTGTGTGCCGTAACATCATCCAAGATTCGTTCTTGAATAAGCGTACAGAAGGTGATCTTCCCTTGAAACTCCAGAAGTTCTGGAACCAATTTAGCAATTGAATGCGAATTCGTCCCTTTCTTAAAAAATACTTGAATGCATTCAGATTGAATATAAACAATGGAACCCTACATTAGTGGAAAGGTTCCATTTATTTTTATAATTCTTTCTCGATCGCCCTAGTAATATGGTATGGACCCATGCCTTTATTTTAAGTAATGACGGTTCTCAATCGCTTTGCCGGATATACCGCAGAATTGAAACTTACTCCCGGGTCATACCCCATAAGGTGGTATTTGAAAATCGCGTCATTTTTTTTATGGATCCATATACCATAGCCATAGTATTCCCCATCATCTTCTGTAGCAATATGGGTTTCCAATAAGAGATTGGTATATTCTTGCTTCAGTAATTGATTGGAAAATACCCCCCCAAAAACCTGAACATCTCTGATGTGGTAATATACGCCCCTCCATCCGCACTACCTTTGATGGGAAGGGAATAAACGTTGGTTCTTCATGCTCCATTTTCTTCGTCTATGTACCCTAATGCAGTATTTTTAGGTAGCTGATCCATGGAAAAATAACCGGAATATTTCATTTCACAAGGCCGAAAGATGTTCTTGTCGATATATTCGGTAAATTCAAGTCCAGTTAGTTCCTCAACAATCAATCCTAATAAAATATAGCCTGCATTATTGTAATGGAACCTTTCACCGGGTTGAAACATCTTCACCTCATTTTGAAACATTGGCAGGAAATCTTTTAATCCTTTTACATGGTACATCGGATTATTCTGCCATAGCTCCTCAAAATCATCCATCACTTCTTCATCAAACGGGGTTGCCCGAAGTGTGTGTTAAGAGGTGATGTATGGTCACATTTTGATTGAAATCAGGAAACATGATCCGAACACAGTCTTTAAGTTTAGAATCGAACCTAAGTTTTCCTTTTTGTATTAACTGGCAAATGGCTATCGCGGTAAACAGTTTACAACCGGAAGCAATACCGAACCTTGTTTCAGTCGTATTCATGATTTCGTCCGTTCGATTGGAATAGCCATGTGCTGAACTATGGATCAGATCATCTCCCGCTTTCTCACTGATTACACCCGAGAATTCAATTTCCTTGCTCGTTGCTTCAATATTCTAGGATATGTTCATATGTAAAGTCTCCCTTGCCGGTAAAATTTTCATTACTGATGTGTTGGCAAAGGTGCTTGTTAGGTCTTGCAAAAAACCCGCATCTTATGTGATGCGGGATAACTTATCTAAGATTTCACTCGTTATTTCCACCAAGTATCATAAACATTGATGGCTTCATTGCGTTTATGTTCGGTTTTAGTATACCATCCTTCGATGATTTCAGCTGCTTCCGTTCTGATTTCCTTGCCTTCAAGGTAATCATCGATTTCATCATAGCTAACGCCTAAAGCCACTTCATCAGGAAGTAACGGTTTGTCATCTTCTAAATCGGCCGTCGGTATTTTCGTATAAAGGCGCTCAGGAGCACCGACGAATTTCAGGATTTCTTTTCCTTGCCTTTTATTTAAACGGTATAAAGGAATGATATCAGCTGCACCATCACCATGTTTCGTAAAGAAACCTGTGATCGCTTCAGCTGCATGATCCGTACCAAGCACAACGCCTTTATACAGCCCGGCTAAATCATATTGCACCTTCATTCGCTCTCGTGCTTTAACATTTCCCCTTAAGAAATTCGATAGCTTTTCAGAAACTGCTTCTTCCACAGCTTTGATAGATGCATCCACCGCTTCCTTGATGTTGACTGTAACTGTTTGGCTTGGCTTAATGAATTTTAAAGCCAGCTGCCTGTCTTCTTCATCTGCCTGTACTCCATATGGCAAGCTTACAGCAACAAACTTATAGTCGCTGCCATTCGTTTCTTCATTTAATTCATTGACGGCGGTTTGGGCAATATAGCCAGCCAGTGTTGAATCTTGACCTCCGGAAATTCCAAGTACGAAGCTTTTCAGAAACGTATTTTTCTTCATATACCCTTTTAATAGATCAACACTTTTCCTGAATTCGGCTTCGGGATTGATCGTTGGTTGGACAAGTAATTTTTTTACGATTTCTTTTTGTAATGGACGCATTGGCATTTCCCCGCTTTCTAATAAAATAGATAGGTCATTTCGTTAGCATTCTTTCTACTTTGGCTTTAACTTCATCTATATTCCTCATTTTATTATCCCAACAATCCTGGCTTAGATCTACCGGATATTCTTCAGGATTAAGGGCACGAAGGTACTCCGGCCATAATACTTGGAGATTTTTTTGCGTGAAAGCCTTGATTTCATCTATGGTCGGCAATTCATAAATCAAACTTCCATCCTTGAAAATATCCACATGCAGATCAACCGCATCAAAATCCGTGACGAATTTACTTAGGAATGTATGGACAGGATGAAACATTTTTAATTTTTCCTGCTCCTGCGGCTTCTCATATTCCATTGCCAAATAATCACCTTCAGCATGATGGTTCACTTTATTGATGATTCGATATACTCGTTTTAGGCCAGGTGTCGTGACCTTTTCAGGGTTAGAAGAAATTTTGATGGTATCTCTCATATTCCCATCTTCGCCCTCTATTGAAACCATTTTATAAACAGCACCCAGCGCTGGCTGGTCATAAGCCGTAATCAATTTGGTTCCGATGCCCCAAATGTCAATTCTTGCTCCTTGTTGTTTCAGGTTGATGATTGTATATTCATCCAGGTCATTGGAAGCGACAATCTTCGCATCATGGAATCCTGCAGCATCAAGCATACGTCTTGCTTCTTTTGATAAGTAAGCTAAATCACCACTGTCAAGACGGACGCCAATGAAATTGATTTTATCACCCAATTCCTTGGCAACACGGATTGCATTCGGGATGCCAGAACGCAATGTATCATACGTATCAACCAAGAATACACAGTCTTTATGGGAAACAGCATATTTATGAAAAGCCGTATATTCATCTTTATAAGCTTGGATCATGGAATGTGCATGCGTCCCTGAAACCGGAATGCCGAACAGCTTTCCAGCACGTACATTACTAGTGGAATCAAAGCCAGCAATATAGGCCGCTCTCGCTCCCCAAATTGCGGCATCCATTTCTTGCGCCCGCCTTGAACCGAATTCTAGGGCAGATTCTTCACCGATGACCTGCTTGATGCGTGATGCCTTTGTTGCCACGAGTGTGTGATAGTTCACAATGTTAAGCAACGCAGTTTCTATGAGTTGAGCCTCACCAAGCGGTGCTTCCACCCGTAATATCGGTTCATTGCCGAAGACGAGTTCCCCCTCTTTCATGCAGCGGATCTCTCCCGTGAAACGGATGTTCTTCAAATATTTCAAAAATTCTTCATCATAGTGCAGATCATTTTTTAAATAGTCGATATCACTTTCCGAGAAGGAAAAGTTTTGAAGGTAATGGACAATTTTTTCAAGTCCTGCAAAAATCGCATATCCGCTATTAAATGGAAGCTTTCTGAAAAATATCTCGAAAACTGCCTTGCGGTTATGTGTTTTGTCCTGCCAATAAGTTTGGGCCATATTAATTTGGTATAGGTCAGTGTGTAATGCGTAACTGTCATCGTTGTATTTTTTTTCCATGGATAGTTCCTCCCAAAAGAGAAGCATTCGCTTCCCTTCTATTCTGTTGCTTGAATCGAAATTATAGAATGGTTGCTCCAAGAGATCCTTTAAAATGTCCAAGCGCCCAATGGTGACCGGCATCATTGAACGAGGCCACTGCATGTTCATATACAAAAATTTTATAGCCTAAATTATAAGCGTCGATTGCCGTATGCAAAATGCAAATATCTGTACAAACTCCGACTAAATATACATCGGTAATGTGACGTTCCCGCAGGCGGATATCAAGGTCCGTTCCTGCAAAGGCCGAATAACGTGTTTTATCTATATAATGAACATTCTTTTGATTTTTATTTGTTTCATATTCCTCTTTTAACGCCCCATATAGGTCTCTACCCATTGTACCGCTAATATTATGTGGTGGAAACAAATTCGATTCGGGATGTAAGCGGTCTCCTTCTTCATGTAAATCAATAGCGAATACCGTATATTCGCCTTGTTTAATAAATTCCTTGGTTATATTGACAAGTTCCTTCTCGATATCCTGACCTGGCTTCCCGCAGGTCAATGAACCCCCGTCTGCCACGAAGTCATACGTATAATCTATATTGATCAATGCCTTTTTTCCCATTTCACAAATTCCCCCTTAATAGTAAATAGAGTCCATGACAACCTCTGCATTAAACCGGTAAAGCTGTGAAGGCCGATACGAATTACGTTTCGTTTTCTTTTGCATTCCCTTTTCATCCAATACTTTTTCCAAAAACGGAAGCTTCGGGGCCTTTGCATAAAAAAGGGAGTCTGCACTGATTTTTGCATCATCTCTGGCTGTCAGCAAAACCCGTTGCAGTTCAGAAAGTGTAAATTCATCCGGCAGGAATTTTTGGGCTATCGTCGTTTGCACCATTTCTTTTTTCAATACATTCATCGCATCGTTAATAATTGTATAATGATCAAATGCAAGATCTAATTGTAAGGCTTCCTGAATCGTGAACAATTCAACCTCAGCTGCGTCATCATTCGCTTTTCTTTGATGAAGAAACTCTTCCTGGACAATTGCATAAAAAGCATTGGATATGATCCATCCCCTGGGATCGCGCCCTGGGCGGTCATAAACCCCGAAATGCTTGACATGGAATCCAGTTACGCCCGTTTCTTCTTTCAATTCTCGTTTGGCTGCTTCATAGGCAGTCTCGGAAGCATTGACAAAGCCTCCGGGTAAAGCCCATTTATCTCCTTCAACATTGGGGCTTCCTTCCTTATCTTTTGAGGCACGTTTGATCAATAATAGCTTCAAAAACATTTCAGGAGGGGCTTTCTCTGCCGTTTTCTTTGTAGTAATAGTAAAAATTGCAATATCTGCCGTATATCCATCTGGAGTAATATATTTCTTTATTTCCTGCTGAGCCATGGCAACTCTCACTTTCTTTCACTAAGTATGGAATTAAGTAATTAGTAAATCTTTAATTACTAATTATAGTACTCTTCCTTATGTGATTTAGCAACTCTAAAACAGAAAAATTTTCTAATTATTTAAATAATCATTTATTTTAACACATGTAAATAGTCCGCCCGTACGTCTTACCCTGGCTACTGATATAATAGATTCTGTTAAAAAACTGCACCTCCAGTTGTTTGTTGTGTCTAACAATTGGGGTGCAGTTCATTTTTACTGGTCGACCGTATAATACGAACGCACCCTATAGTTTAAGTAGAAAGCTTCACAATCATTTCTTTACCTAAAAAAATACAATCCCTGAAATTTATAAGTATATTATAAAAAGACGCCTTCTTATAAAAGAAAAGCGCCCTTTAATGGAATAACTTAGATTTATCCTCGTTACTAAAAACCCCTTATTTCTAGTTCAACTAACGCAGTATAAGAACCACTATATTTTCTAGTTTTTGAAAAGTTAAAAATTCTAATCAACAAGCATTTCATACTCAAAGCCTAAATAATCCCTGGTAATCCGGAATTGAAAACATCGATTAAGCGAAGGAATATAGTCTATGTTAGGATTCAAGTCTTTTGACACAGCTACATCCATCCTTTTGGAGTAGAGGCCATGCAAATGATCAAAAAGGAACAGGTTGATTTATGGAATCAATCTGTTCCTAATCAGAAAGAATTCGTCCATCAGTTCTGTTTCTTCTTGTTTTACATATGGATTGTATAAGGCTTTCCGCATCTTACGTTTTTAAGGAGGTATCGTCCCATGGTAAGCATAGGAGGACTAACCGGACGTGTAGTCCTGCAAGGCTCACCCGGCTATGACGAGGCAAGACAAAATTATAACGGCCGCTTTAATAAATTCCCCAAGGTGATCGTTTACTGTGAGGTCACACAGGACGTTGTCAACGCGATCCTATGGGCACGTAAGCAGCAGCTTCCTTTTCGCGTACGCAGCGGCGGACATAGCTATGAAGCATTTTCCTTCGTCGACGGTGGTCTCGTCATTGATGTCAGCGGACTGCTAAAGCTGCAAATCAATAAAGAGGGCGGCACGGCGCAGATCGGGGCGGGGTTCCGTTTGCTACCTTTGTACGAAGCACTTTGGAAACATAGATTAACCATCCCATACGGGACGTGTCCAACGATCGGTGTATCCGGAATAACTCTCGGAGGAGGATATGGGTTGTTGTCCAGGCTATTGGGGAATGACCTGCGATAACGTACTCGAGGTGGAAATGGTTACTGCACAAGGCAAGATTATCCGTGCCAATGACAGTCAGCACAGCAACCTATTTTGGGCTTGCCGTGGTGGGGGAGACGGCAGCTTTGGATATTATATAGTTTAAAAAATCGCAGATCGGCATATACAAGATTTTATGGAGGCTGATATAATTGTATTTGGCTTTCCACTTTGGAACATGATAGTTCCAGCAGTATTACACACCTTTTTTGATTATTTATATCGTGCAGGAGTTACTTTTAAATATACCTTAAATTGATCCATCGGATTGGCAACAGGAGAGAAAGCCATAATCCTTAACGCCAGTGGAGGAGTTTATTCAGAGCCACCTCGAGTCACAAAGAATTGGCGGTTACTTTTGTCGAAAACACACTTCTCTTTTTAGGTATTTACGAAATAAAAAAAGTTATTATAGAAGGAAATAATCAATTCCCAGATAAAACAGACGAAATAATTAAAAATGGTCTTGATGAAAATAAGTTGCCCATTTTCTAATTAATTAGGCAAGTTAAAAACCACCAATTTATTAGTCCAGGCTTTCTGATTTAGAATTTTTTAAATCAGACCTGTCCTCTTACCCTTCTTACAGAAAAACTGCGCAATATAATCAGCGCAGGCTTTTTCTGTAATTATTCCCGGTTCTTGTTTTATGTTTAAATAACTCTTCTTTGAATCAGAAATTCCTTGACTAAGTAGGCCGATTGAGGAAAGTGTAATCCTACTTGCCAGGCTCCAATCCCCCTTAATCGATAATCGACAACCAATTGCAGCTTTTGAGCACGAGCTCTGGAGTCTTCGAACCAAACGATATGTCTTGTACCCGCTTCATCTCGATAGCTAAAGAAAGGCTGCTGATCTGCAATGGAATATTGAATAGGAACTTGATATTTCATAGCTGTCTCAATAGCAATAGATACAGATACAGCACGTGCACTTAAAGCGGTTCCATTTGACATCGTCCAGTCATATCCGTACCGCGGGACACCAAGGATGATTTTATTTCCCCTCATAAATCTTAAAGCATATTCGATGGTTTTCCTTATTTCTTTTATAGGAGCAACAGGACCCGGTTGACTGCTCGCTTCATGCCAGTCATAGGCCATGATAAAAACAAAGTCAACAGCAGCCCCAATGCCTCCGTAATCATATCCCTTTAACCAAGGGACGTCATCACTTGTTTTCGCTGGAACGGCCACAGAAGTATAATATCCTTCAGGCTTTAGTCGATCTCGTAACGCTCGTAAGAATCCGCTAAACAAATCCCTTTCTCCTTCACGGATTCTTTCAAAGTCAATATTCACCCCGGCGTAATTTTTTGTCTTCACCAAATTGTAAATATTATTAATAACTCGTTGCCTTACCTCCGGATTATTTAATACTTGCTTGGTTAATTGAGGACTGAATCCAGTCTCCGTTAAATTTGTAATGACTGCAAGTGGTGCAACGTTTTTTCCCCTTAAAAGCATAATAAGTTGTTGATCATCAAGTGTACTTAAGCTTCCATCTTCAAGAATATGATGTTCAAATATACCAAAATACGTATTGATAGAAGCAAATGTCTCAACATTGGCTATATTGTTTTCTGGGGTAGAAGGCGTGATATAACTCAGTCCTTCTGCTTCGTACCTTATTCTTGGCGGCAAATAGATATTCATGCCAACCATCAATACATCGGATTGTAATCCATTATATAAACGGATCGTTTCAATTGGGACCAAAGCCATTTGAGAAATGGAGTATAGTGAATCTCCAGGCTGAACAATATATACATCTGTCGTAATGAGCAAATCCTGTCCTGGTACCAATCGATCTGTTTTTAAACCGTTCATGATTCTTATACTATCCATAGTAATTCGATATTTTGTTGCGATGGAATATAAGGTGTCTCCCGTTTTAACAATGTAAATAAACATACGGCACCTCTTTCATCTTTCTTTATCTCAAATTGAAAATCTATATAATTCTCCCTTAAGTCTTTAAGGAAATCAAAAAAGAATTGTTGGAGGTGGCTAGAGCCCTTCACTACTCAAAGTTTCACTTTATAACAAAAATTATATGTGGATGTTTTTTGAAAAATGATAATAAGCAGCTTTTTAGGAGCAATTCACAGAAAAGTTTTTATGAATCTAGCCATCGTTTTTAAAAAGTATAGGTATTGACAACTTATGATGGAAATGACTTATCGCCAAAACGCTATTAAAACATAAAGAAAATATTGAAAAAAACTTAATTAACTAGGCTAATAATTTGAATTCGCTTCTTAATTAAGCGTATACAAATTTATTAATTTAGGGAAAGTATGTATGCCTTATATTTAGTTAAAGGAGGAATACAAAATGACTGATCTAATTCCCGTATTTCGAAGGAGGATGCCGCCGTTCTTTTTGTTGACCATCAGACCGCCCTTATCTCCGGACTCGTACGTGACTACGGTGTTGATGAGTTTAAAAACAATGTCCTGGCTCTGGCTAATACCGCCAAATTTTTCAATCTCCCCGTCATTCTTACCACGAGCTTCGAGAATGGCCCGAACGGTCCACTAATGCAGGAGCTCATCGAGCTCTTCCCAAATGCGCCAAAAATCTCTCGTCCAGGGCAAATTAATGCCTGGGACAACGAGGATTTTGTCAAGGCTATCGAGGCGACTGGCAAAAAGCAACTTATCATTGCCGGTGTGGTTACTGCTTTCCCAGCACTTTCCGCATTGAAAGCGGGTTATGAAGCATTTGTCGTTACCGATGCTTCCGGAACATTCAGCCAACAGGTGGAGAACGCCGCGCTAATGCGAATGGCACATGCTGGCGTGCAACTTATGAACTCGTTTAGCGTGGCGTCAGAATTACAACGCGATTGGCGTAACGATAGCGAGGTTTTGGCGCTTTACTTGCCAGCCTACTTCCGGGCTATCAAAATGTAATCGGGAGTTATATGGGAGCTCAGAAGGGTCTTAGTAAGTAAGAGGTAATTTTTTTTGAATTTGGGCGGAGTTTCCTCCTCTGATGAACTTGATTCTTTTTTATCAAAATTCCTGGCTTCTATGCCACTTAGTTTGTTAGCTGTACAAAATGATTTCAATCCTAACATCGAACGAACTCGCATCATTATTAACCGATTATCCCGTTCTAGCATATTATTGTTTTTTTTGTATACACCTTTGGAATACGTTTCTAATCTTTAACTCTTGAAACGCTAATTGATAGGCCGGAATTTTATCCACTTTGAAAAAGCCAAGGCTTTTTGGAAAAAATGCTTGGCTTCTTGTTTTCTTCTTAATTTAAAAATCTATATTCCATACAAGATCGAATACCCTCCAAGTGTCATTTTTTGGCTTAGATGGCGTACTCGTTTAACTAATTGGGTCCCTATTTATGAACCAAGATAGTTTTTCCGTTTTGCAATGGCGGAAGAATTAGAAATTGCAGCAAAACACCTAGCAGACCGGACAATATCTTTAAAAAGGAAAGCAATAAATAGGGAAAGCTGGCCAGCAACCTTCCGCCCAGCTTTTTTTATATAATTTTAAATATGAATATAATAACCTCAAATTAATTAAATAAATTTAACAAGTATTCTAAATGAGTGAATGTTAATAATAGAGAGAGTAAAGCAAAAATTAATGGGGGTATAGTTTTATTTAATGGATCCTTTATGAGAAAATGAATTGCTGTAGCCCCAATCATTGTCAATCCTAAAATAAGACCACCTATCGCTACAAATTTTCCATCATAAAAGCCAATTACTAAAGAAATTGCCCCAAATAATTCAATCAAGCCAGTCACAATCCGTAACCATTTTGGTAAATTAAGCTCTTTAAAAATCTCTACTTGCTGTTTTCCACCATCAACTTTGACATACCTGCTACCAAAACATAAAAATAAAAAAACATTGTATGACAATCAATAATATATTCAATTATTCCCCTTTGTAATAAATTAGTTAGTAATCTTATTTCTTTTGAAGAAAAAAAGTGATAATAAATACGATAACAGCCAATGTAGTAGTCACAAGAAAAGCATCTTGCATTCCCAAAATACTTGCCTCTTTAATAGCTTCAGCTTCTGATAATGTACTTAATAATTCAGGTAAATAATTTTTAGTTTGTGTCGACATGATAGTAGTCAATAATCAATAAGGCTGTACCTATTGAGCCAGAAACCATTCGAGCTGTATTAGCAGCAGCTGCACCATATCTGCTCATGGATAGGGGTAGTTGATTTAATCCATATGTCATTACTGTCATCATAAAGAAGACATAAAAAAACCCGAATAAGAAGCACTTTTTTAAGTAGTGTTTATTCGGGTTATAGTTCATTCAGATTTACACAGCCCTTTTGTTTTACATTATCAGAGCAGGCTAATGTTCAACCTGTGCTTGCATTTTTTTATGTTTTTACCTTCATCTTATTTGCTTCCTACTAACACTTGCCTCTTACTTCCATACTATCGAAAAAGATTGGTCTTAGCCAGATCCAGAATATCATTGCCATGGCCATTCAGCACAGCTTTAAGCATCCAAAGAGTAAATCCTTGTGCCTGTTCTAATTTAATACTAGGCGGAAGTGACAGCTCCTGGCGGTTTACAACCACATCAAGAATGACTGGGCCGTTATGTGCAAATGCTCGTTTCACGGCATTCTCAAGATCTGCCGGGTCTTCTACACGAATTCCTTCTATTCCCATCGCCTGAGCAACATCAGCGAAATTGGGATTCTCAAGACCTGTCCCTGTTTCTAAATAGCCTGCAGCCTTCATCTCGAGTTCCACGAAACCTAGAGCATTGTTGTTAAATACAACTACTTTTACAGGTAATTTATGCTGTCGAAGTGTCAATAAATCACCCATTAACATTGAGAGTCCGCCATCTCCGGACAGGGCTACCACTTGAACTTCCGGTCTCGCAGCCTGGGCTCCAATTGCCTGAGGCAGTGCATTTGCCATCGTTCCGTGATTGAAAGATCCCAGAAGTCGTCTTTTTCCGTTCATTTCCAGATAACGTGCAGCCCATAAAGTTGGTGTACCTACATCACATGTGAATACTGTGTCCTCACTTGCGAGATTGCTTATTACTTTAGTTAGAAATTGCGGATGGATTGGCATGCTTCCAGGCTTCCCTGTTGCCAGCTTATCCAGTCCTTTGCGAACATCCTGATAATGTGAAACAAATTTATCCAGATGATGAGTGTCATGTGTTTCATTCAAAAGTGGAAGAAGTGATTCAACTGTATATTTAACGTCCCCACAAAGTCCATAGGTTAATGCTGCTCGGCGGCCTAAATGTTCCGCTCGAATATCTACTTGCAAAATAATGGCCTTTTTCGGGAAAAATTGCCTGTAAGGAAAGTCGGTACCAAGCATTAATAATACATCACAATCCATCATGGCATGATAACCAGATGAATAACCAATAAGACCCGTTAATCCCACCAAATATGGATTATCATACTCAAGATGCTCTTTCCCTCTAAGGGCAATGACCATTGGAGATTTAAGTTTGTCACAAAGCTGCATCAGCTGAGCGTGAGCTCCTTCACAACCTGCCCCGCACAATAACGTGATACGTTTACCACTATTAAGATATTCTGACAGGCTTTTTAACTCTTCATCAGATGGCCGAACAACTGGCTGTGTTAAGTGGATTACCTGTTCAGGGACACTTTCATCGTCAGCGAGTAAAGCAACATCTCCAGGAAGAACAAGAACAGAAACACCTTTTCGTGAAATAGAATGCTGTAGAGCCATCGTAACCATGCGGGGCATCTGTTCAGGTTTTGTCACAACCTCACAGAAATGACTGCACTCCTTGAATAAATGCTCAGGATTTGTTTGTTGGAAATAATCTCCTCCAATTTCATTGCTTGGTATATGTGCAGCTATAGCCAGCACTGGAATCCGACTTCGATGACAATCGTAAAGTCCATTGATTAGGTGAAGATTCCCCGGACCACTGCTTCCTGCGCAAACTGCGATGCTGTTACTTAATAATGCGTCAGAACCCGCAGCGAAGGCTGCAACCTCCTCATGCCTCACCGAAATCCATTCAATCTTTCCCGAACGCCGAATGGAATCTAAAACAGCGTTCAGCGAGTCACCCACTATCCCGTATATCCGTTTTACTCCAGCGTTCATCAAAGAATCAATCAGTAAATCTGCTATTGTTTGTTTCATCCTTTTCCTTTCCTCCTAAATATAAAAATCTTGTATTTTCATTACCCGCGTCTGGACAAAATAATAATACTTCTTATGTTAATTTCAATTTATTTACATTAAGGTTTCCTTTTTTACTGATTAATATTCTGTTGATGTAAGATTCAATTTACTAAGGCGAAAGTTTCGACTCTACCATTATTAAGTAGAAATAATGTATAACTATTTTAAAAGGATGGAAAATTTCAGGAAAACAAACAAGTCAGTTAACCCATGGGGATCGGAACCATTTATTCTTGGAGTTTGTTCAACCAGCTACTTGAGTATAATTTCAGCTGGGAGCATAGCTCAGTGGCCATAACCTTCTCAATTTCAAGCTTCTCTTTTGCGTTCTCAACCCTTTTTACAGGAAAAGTGGGGCATACGAAAACTAAGGTTTTGGTGTAAAAATCACTCGTTAGAAACATAGTTTGTCTGATTTTCATTTGAGCAAAGGCTGTGCCTAATCCCCCGGGAGTAGCTCCAATTACACCTACTGGTTTTCTATGTAGTACTGAAGACTTAGAAGGTCTAGAAGCTCAATCCAACGCGTTTTTCAACACGCCCGGAATACCTGAGTTGTACTCAGGGCTTACAATTATAATGCCGTCAACTTCTTGAATTGAAATTTTAAATGTTGTTATCGTTTCTGGATCTCCTCCAACTTCTAAATCCTCATTAAATAAGGGAAGATCTTTAAGTTCTATCTAACGAAATTCTATGGAATCCTCCTGCTCTGGCAATGCCTCAGCTATGATACAATTATAAGATTATTTTCTTAAGCTGCCGCAAATAAGGCCAATTGTGCGACTCTAATTAATAAACAGAAGGTTTTATTAGAAAAACATATGGCTTTAATCTCTATAGAGACCCATGAGTAGTAATTGGATAAAGGTTTCCATTTTAAGCAAATGAAACTCTACCTGTTTCCTCAGATACTACCAGTACAAGGGCATCACTTCGTTCAGTTAAACCTAAAGCAGAGCGATGTCGTGTACCAAGTTTTTTATCGCCTGTATATCTGTCTGAATGCGGTAGGACATTTGCTGCAGAATCGATTTGATTATGACTTACCAATACAGCACCATCATGGAGTGGATTTCCAGGAAAAAAAATTGATTCTAATAAAGAATGGGTTAACTCTGCTCCTATTGAAATACCCGGTTGAATCAAAGATTCAAGAGAATCTTCTCGTTGAATCACAATTAATCTACCATGTCTCAGATTCGACATATTTTGTACGCAAATTGATAATTCCGGATATTTGTCCGTAAACGGAGACAAATAACAGTTTAAATAAAAAGTAGCCGCTTTTATTTCAATGTGCACAAATTTTTCTTTAATTTTTTCAAAGTTTCCAAGAAGACAATTGTTTTCATTACCCATTGCTTCTAAGTTATTCTGTAATGCCGTTATTACCTGACGAATATCCTCTTTTAATATTTGTTTCATAGGTGAAAAATCGCAACTCCCATTATTTAACAGACACGCACCTCCATTTAACTCTCTATTTTCGATATATCATCCCTATTATTGTTCGCATAAAGTTCAGTCTAATAATATTTTTATCGGTTCAGGACTTGTTCAATCTATAATTTAATAATGTACTTAAGTTTGTCTACATAAGAATTATTTATTCATCTATTATAAAAAGCATGTTAGGCAAAATGAGGTTTCCATTTCTTTATTCATCTTTAACATCTATCAGTATTTTTTTATTCCATGGAAAAAGCCCGGTCATGATGAACCGGGCTTTTTCCATGGAATACTTTATACGGGATAGACCCCATGCTTACGATCGGTAAATGTCAATTGCTTACTGCTATACGCTTCAAACCGAGCGCTCAATTCATCACGCAGGTCATTCGGCTGGATGATGCCATCAACGATCATTTCAGAGGCTAAGCGGTAAATATCGATATCTTCATTATACTCATTGCGCTTCTGTTCAATGAATTCAGGGCGCTCTTCTGGTTCCATCGCATTGATTTTATTGGCATAGACTGCATTGACCGCAGCTTCAGCTCCCATGACCGCTATCAATGCCGTCGGTAAGGCAAGAACGCAGTCCGGTTCAAAGGCGGGACCGGCCATCGCATATAGTCCGGCACCATAAGCTTTACGGACGATGACGGAAATCTTGGGAACAGTGGCTTCACTCATGGCCGAGATCATTTTCGCACCATGGCGAATGATTCCTGCCCGTTCGACCTTCGTCCCAATCATGAATCCTGGAATATCCACCAGGAATAACAGCGGTATATGGAAAGCATCACATAAGTTGATGAACTTGGCAGCCTTATCAGCTGAATCATGGAACAGGACGCCGCCCTTGACTCGCGGCTGATTGGCTATGATTCCTATCGTTTGTCCATTTAGCCTTGCAAGCCCAGTGATTAATTCAGGGGCAAATAGCTTCTTGATTTCACAAAATGATTGCCTGTCTATAACCCTATCAATCAGGTCGTACATATTGAAGGCTGCATTCTGATTTTTAGGAATCAGTTCTTCCAAAGTTTTTTCGAAATCCGCAGGCAGCTCAGGTTTTACGCTTTTAGGTCTTTCTTGATAATTTCCTGGAAAATAGCTTAAGTACCTGCGCGCAAACGCGATCGATTCTTCTTCCGACTTGACAAGTACATCGCCGCATCCTGAAACGGAACAATGCATTTTCGCCCCGCCCATTTCCTCTTCGCTCACCTTTTCGCCAATGACCATTTCTGCCATTCTCGGTGAACCTAAATACATGGATGCATTGCCATCAACCATTACTACAATATCACAAAAAGCTGGAATATATGCCCCGCCTGCGGCAGACGGACCGAACAATAGACAAATTTGCGGGACTTTTCCTGATAGCTTCACTTGGTTGTAGAAGATGCGGCCAGCTCCGCGGCGGCCTGGAAACATTTCTACTTGATCCGTAATTCGTGCCCCGGCAGAATCGACTAAATAAAGAAGGGGCAGCTGTAACTTTTCGGCTGTTTCCTGAATGCGAATGATTTTCTCGACGGTCCTTGCTCCCCAGGATCCAGCTTTCACAGTCGAATCATTGGCCATGACACAGACCCTTTGACCATTGATTTTTCCGATGCCCGTAACTACACCATCAGCAGGCAGACCAACACTTGCACAATTGGCAAAGAAAGCGTCCTCTATTTCTACCCCTTCATCGAAAAGCAGCTCTAGACGTTCACGTACGAAAAGCTTTCCTTTTTCAGCGTTTTTTTGATGATACTTTTCTAAACCGCCTTTTTTAATCGTTTCAACCGTTTCAGTTAGTTTATCCGTCGTTACCATCCCTGTTCCTCCTTCAATAGAAATCATTGGCCTCTATATACCGGTTTGCGTTTTTCCTTGAATGCTGACAGACCCTCCAGTCGGTCAAGGGTTTTTAAAGTTGTCTGATAGCAGTCATTTTCAATTTGCAATCCTGTTTTCAAGTCGGTCTCAGCCCCTTGATTGATCGCCGCTTTTGCAGCCCTGAGTGCTAATGGGGCATTGACCGCAATCTCCTTAGCCAATTTTTTCGCTTCCTCAAGTAAATGTTGGGGTGAATATACATGACTGATGATTTTCAAGGCATGTGCCGTTTTTGCATCCAATCTCCTTGCCGTATAAATCAGTTCTTTCGCTGTCGGCATTCCGACTATCCGGGGCAGTCGCTGTGTACCGCCTGCACCAGGGATGATGCCTAATGACGTTTCAGTCAGCCCCACCTTTGCCGTTTCCGATGCGATGCGTATGTCACAAGCGAGTGCCAATTCCAGCCCACCGCCAAAAGCCGAACCGTTGATCGCAGCGATGACCGGTACTGGAAGGTTTTCTACAGCCGTAATCGTGTCTCCGATCAACTTGACTGTCTCCTTGACCTTATCATCATTCATACCCGCTCTTTCCTTAAGATCCGCACCTGCACAAAACGCCTTTTCACCTGCTCCCGTTATAATGACTGTTCGTAAATTGGAATCTCTCTTCAATTCATCCAGCACTTCGATTAAGCAATGAAGCAATTCTGTGGATAAAGCGTTAGCAGCATCCGGCCGATTCAAGGTCACGAAGGCAATTCCCTTTTCTTCATACCTTATATCAACTAATGAAGTCATACATTCACCTCGATTTCGCTTATTGTGCGTTATTTACAGCCATCTGATGGCTAGGCAATGGTTTTTCCAAAAAGCTTTGCACCATGGCCGCAGCCTTCAATAGCTTTTCGGGATTGATTCCTGTGTGAATCCCCATTTTATGTAGCATATGAACCAGGTCATCCGTAGCCACATTTCCGCTCGCTCCTGGTGCATACGGGCATCCCCCTAAACCTCCGAGCGAAGAGTCGAAAGTGTCAATGCCATAATTCAGTGATTCAAGGATATTTGCGAGTGCCATTCCCCTTGTATCATGAAAATGGAGGGCAATTTGGCTCATATCATATCTTTTTACAGCCTGTTCAAGGAACAGTGCAACCTGTCTTGGAGACGCGACCCCAATGGTATCACCCAACGAGACTTCATCGATGCCATATTCAAAAAGTTGATCACAAACACGGAAAACCTGATCAGTCGAAACCTCCCCTTCATACGGACAGCCGAAAACGGTTGAAACATAGCCCCTGACCGTTTTCCCGCTATTTGCTGCTGTCCTGATGACATCCTTCAATATTGGAAAGGTATCGGAAATCGACTTATTGATATTTTTTAGATTATGCGTTTCACTGGATGACATGAACACGGAAATATCATCGATATTGGCGTCAAGGGCCGACTCCAGTCCCCTTTGATTCGGTACAAGGGCCCCATAAGTGATATCAGGCTTGCGCTTTATTCCCTTAGCCACCAGGACGGCATCACTCAGTTGGGGAATCCACTTTGGGTGTACGAATGAAGTCACTTCTATATAAGATAATCCTGTATCAGAGAGCTGATCGATCCACTCCATTTTGCTTTGTGCAGGTATTATGACCTTTTCATTTTGCAGCCCATCACGGGGTCCAACTTCCTTAATTGTCACTTTTTCAGGCCAATTCATCATACCCCTCCGTCCCTTTATTCAATGACGGCCAAAACGTCGCCTTCATTTACGAAATCCCCTTCATTCACTTTTAGTTCTTTAATGGTGCCAGCTTCCTCGGCTGCAATGGGGATTTCCATTTTCATCGATTCCAAGATAATGATATCCTGTCCGTCGGTTACACTTTGCCCCTCATTTGCTACGATTTTCCAAACGCTTCCTGCCATGCTTGCCTTTAATTCTGCCATTTTATTTTCCTCCCGATCATTATGTTTTAAGTTATACAGTCAATTTTTGAATATATTTCGCAATGAAATCCGTAGTCGTATCTCCTTTGGAAAAAGCCTCATGAGAAATTATTTCCATCAGTAAAGGAAGGTTTGTTTTAATTCCTTCGATTTTATAGCTTGCCAGCGCTTCTCTTAATCTCTCAATCGCATTATCCCTCGAGTCGCCGCTCACCACCAATTTGGCGATCATCGGATCATAAAAGTGGGATACGACCGAAGTTCCATGAACCGCCAATTCATGACGGATCCCTTCACCTTCCGGAAGTTCCATGGTGGTGATCCTCCCCGGTGCCGGATAAAAGGTTTTCGGATCTTCAGCATAAATGCGGACTTCAATGGAATGTCCGTCCTGTTTAATCTCACTTTGGGTGAAATCCAATTTGTTGCCCGATGCAATTTTAATTTGCTGTTCGACTAAGTCCAGTCCCGTAATTTCTTCAGTGACAGGATGCTCTACCTGAAGGCGTGTATTCATTTCCAGGAAATAAAAATTTTTATCTGCATCAACTAAAAATTCGAGTGTGCCCGCATTGCTATAACCAATGGATTTTACCGCTTTCACTGCAGCCATTCCCATCCTGTTTCTTGTTTCTTCGTCAAGGAAAGAAGATGGAGCCTCTTCCACGACCTTCTGGTGGCGCCTTTGAACGGAGCATTCCCTTTCCCATAAGTAAACAGCATTCCCAAAGGAATCCGCCAATACCTGAATTTCGATATGACGAGGCTTCTCAATCAATTTTTCTATGAACATATCTCCATTGCCAAAAAATAATTGGGCACGTTTTTGATTCCCTTCGAAGGCTTTGGTTAGTTCATCTTCATTAGCAACGGCCTGCATGCCGATTCCCCCGCCGCCTGCTGCTGCTTTTAACATGACTGGATAGCCAATCTTTTCGGCAACGGCTGCCGCTTCTGCACTATCAATTAACGGACGTGAAAATCCAGGCACCAATGGAAGTCCTGCTTGCTCCATCTTTTTCCTTGCCTCGACTTTATTGCCCATTTGCTGAATGATCTCTGGTTTGGGACCAATGAATATCAAGCCGGCTTCTTCGCATGAACGTGCGAAATCTGCATTTTCACTAAGAAAACCATATCCAGGATGAATGGCCTCCGCTCCGGTTTCCTTAGCTATTTCCAAAATCTTATTGACGTTTAAATAGCTTTCCTGTACTCTCGGGCCACCCAATAAATATGCCTCATCCGCCAATCCCACAAAAGGCGAATCCGAATCTGCTTCCGAATGGACAGCGACAGTAAGTATTCCCAGCTTCTTGCATGTACGAATAATGCGTGATGCTATTTCTCCCCTGTTTGCGATAAGAATTTTTCGAATCATTCGATATCCTCCTTATTTAGTGCGTTCCGTTAGTAGGTCAAGAGTTTGCTGCCGAAGCTTATACTTTTGGATTTTTCCGGATGCAGTCATTGGATAAGCATCGGTAAATTGAATGTAACGCGGAATTTTATGAAAAGATATTTTCCCTTTGCAATACTCTATCAATTCTTTCTCCGTAAGGGTTTCTCCTGCTTTCAAAATGATCCATGCGGCTACCTCTTCCCCATATTTCTGATCTGGAACGCCGAGTATCTGGACATCGACAATTGCAGGGTGTTGGTAGAGGAATTCTTCAATCTCACGGGGATAAATATTTTCCCCTCCGCGAATGATCATATCTTTCAGCCGGCCAGTAATCTTGCAATAACCCCTCTCATCCATCACTGCCAAATCTCCCGTATGGAGCCAGCCTTCCGTGTCAATCGCCTGCTCAGTGGCTTCCGGGTTATTATAATAACCCTTCATTACATGGTATCCCCTCGAACAGAGTTCACCCTGCATGCCCCGCGGGACTTCCTCCCCTGTAGCCGGATCGACAATTTTCACATCCACTTTCGGCAAAGCCCTTCCCACTGAAGAAACACGAAGTTCGATCGGATCGTCCGTTCTTGTCATCGTAATTCCTGGAGAAGATTCCGTTTGACCATAAGTAATCGTGATTTCCGTGATGCCCATCTTATTCACCACGCTTTTCATGACTTCAATCGGACATGTCGAGCCTGCCATGATACCAGTCCGTAAAGAGCTTAAATCATACTGGTCAAAGTCATCGAGATTAAGTTCAGCAATGAACATCGTCGGTACACCATGAAGCCCAGTACATTTTTCGGCTTCAACTGTCTGAAGGACAACGCGTGGATTAAATTCCACAATCGGCACCATTGTTGCCCCAACTGAAACAGATGCCATCGTACCAAGGGAACAGCCGAAACAATGAAAAAACGGAACCGGGATGCATAGCCGGTCGGCTTCGGTCAGCTTCATGCACTCTGCGACATTCAATCCGTTATTGACCAAGTTGGAATGCGTCAGCATCACTCCTTTTGGAAATCCTGTCGTCCCTGATGTATATTGCATGTTAATCACATCACCTGGAGCCAATTCCTCCATCCTCATGTCGAGCGATTCCTCCGAAACGGATTCGCCTCCGCTAATGACTTCATCCCATGAAAACGTTCCAGGATAACGTTTTTCACCTAAAACGATGATATTTTTTAATTTTGGCATCTTCTCAGATTGTAATTTTCCTGGTTCTGCATTTTTCAATTCAGGTACGATTTCGTACAGCGTATCTATATATGAATGATCCTTATATTGTTCCATCAGGATGATCGTCGTCGAATCGGATTGCTTAAGCAGGTATTCCAGTTCACTTGAGCGGTAATTAGTATTGACCGTCACCAGCACCCCGCCCATTTTCGCGGTGGAAAATTGGGATATAAGCCATTCCGGTTTATTGGATGCCCAAATGGCGATATGTTCCCCTTTTTTAATATCCAGTGACATGAACCCCCTGGCAGCCTTTCGGCAAATCTTTTCAAATTCGCGATAAGAATGGCGCAGGCCTAGTTCATGGTACACAACTGCTTCATTACCACCGTATTGTTCAGCTGTCCTTTCAAGCAATTTCCCGATCGTAACATCTAGCAAATCAGACATCAAACTCCTCCTAATCAAATAAAGGTAAGAATGAACGCTTTTTGCTGTATAGATAAAATCTGCTTTTCACCCAAATGAACCCCAAGCATCAAGTTCATTTTACGTTCCGTAAAGATTAACAGCCTAATTGCCTGGCGATAACGAGTCTTTGAATTTCGGATGTGCCTTCACCAATTTCCAATAACTTAGCATCTCTTAAATAGCGTTCCACTTCATATTCACGCATGTAACCAGAGCCGCCGTGTATTTGAATCGCTTGATTGCTGGCGCGGAACGAGGTCTCACTAGCAAAGAGCTTGGCGTATGCCGCTTCCTTTGCAAAAGGTTTTTTATTGTCTTTTAACCATGCAGCCTTATATACCATATTCCTCGCCAATTCGATCTCCATCGCCATGTCTGCAAGCTTGAATTGAATGGCCTGGAAATTTGATATGGTTTTACCGAATTGGATGCGCTCTTTTGAAAAAGCTAAAGCTCTGTCAAAGGCAGCCTGAGCGATACCGACGGCCAAAGCTGCAATGGAAATCCGTCCTCCATCAAGCGTGAATAGGAATTGTTTGAACCCTTTGTCCGGATCTCCCAATAAATTTTCCTTTGGCACCCGAACATTATCCAGAATGATTTCACAAGTATTGGAAGCCCGGACTCCCATTTTTTCATAATTGCTATTGATCGTCAGCCCTTGGGTATCGGTTGGCACGATGAATGCCGAGATGATGTTTTTGCCCTTTGAATCTTTTCCCGATACAGCAGTGACAGTAACCGTTCTTGAATAGCTGGCATTTGTTATCCATGTTTTTTCGCCATTAATCACATATTCATCACCATCCAACACGGCAGTCGTTCTCGTACCGCCAGCATCGGAACCCGCATTAGGCTCTGTCAACCCGAAAGCTGCCAGGGTTTCACCGGTCGTGATTGGAACCAGATATTTTTGCTTCTGTTCTTCGGTTCCAAAATAGTAAATTGGACTTGCCCCGAGCGAAACGGCTGCGGCATAACTTAAGCCGGTTCCCCCGCACGCCTTGCCAATCTCTTCAACGGCAATGGCATACGAAATCGTATCTCCGCCCGATCCGCCATATTCTTCAGGAAACGGAATTCCAAGCAACCCGAGTTTCCCCATTTTTTTGAATACATCCTCCGCAAACATGGACTTTGCGTCCAACTCTATCGCAATCGGTTTAATTTCCTTTTCAGCAAATTCCCTTACCATTTCCTTAATCATTTGCTGTTCTTTTGTAAGTGAAAAATCCATATGTTCATTCCCCTTTCTATTGAGACCGACTAGTTGGTCTGTACAAATCAAGTTGATTGTTCAATCCACAACAACTTGGTTCTTCAGTAAAAATGGCTGGGTGATTTCCGCTTCTTTTTGTTTATCTATCAATAGGGCATTCAGAATTAAATCCACGTAAATATCACCGATTTCGTCGATCGTTTTTCCGCCGTCCCTTTTGTACCATTTGTAGGACCAGTTCACCATGCCCAGAATTGACATTCCGGTTATTTCCACTGGCAATTCGCTGCGGAATACTCCCTTGTCAATACCTTCTTTGATAACGGAAAAAATGATTTCTTTATACGTTTGACGCTTTTTTTTGATTGCTTCAACATAAGGTGGTTTTAAGTAAATGCTTTCTTGATAGAAAACTGAGATGTGTGGTTTATAGAGGTCAAAAACTTTAACAAATGATTGAATGATCTTTTGCATTTTTTCTGTTGGATGGGTACTTTCTGAAATGGCTTCCTGTGCTTTTATTAAAACATATGAAATAAAGTAATCATGGATGACAAATAAGAGTTCATCTTTGGAAGAGAAATGGTGATAAAAACCACCTTTGCTAGTTCCGCATGCCTTAACGATTTCGTTGACGGAGACACCATGAAAACCATGCTGATCGAAGAGCGTCAACGATGTTTCAATTATTTTTTCTTTTAACTCCGTAAGACTGCACCCCCTTTGTATCCGCTTACATTCCATCCAGAATAAAGAGCTTGATTATGTATAAACTGGATTTATTTAGATTTTACCAAATAATTAAAAATTGTCAATTTTTAATTATCAACAAAAAAACAGCCCTCAAAACCAAGAGCCGTCAATACAGTTTATTTAAGAAGCAGTCGATACCATGTCATTTACTACCCTTGACCGGTTTAACTTGGGCTTTTACAAGCTGCCATCCATTATTATATTTCCACACTGATTTGATCTCCAGTATCGGATCACGCTCATCGGACCCTTTTACATTTTGGATTCCGATAAGCGCTTTTCCTTTTCCAAAAACGGTCTTGAAATCCAGTGAAGAGTATGGATCAACCAAAAGCTCTGTCGGTTCATTTAGTTTTCCATTTTGATAAATGCCCAATTTATCATAAGCTTGTTTTCTGGAACTGACATCCATCACCACAGGTTTTTGACCTTCAATAATGATTTCCGCTTTGTATCCGTCCAGAAATTGTGCCATTACAGGAACGGATGGCGGTACTTCAAGCTCCTTCACTTTTCCATCCTTGAATGTATAGGCGTAACTGGATATCAACCGCTCTCTACCTTCCATCAAAACCGTAACCAATACATCCTGGACCCCATCATCATTCAAGTCGGCAACCTTTAGATCTGGATTATACCCAGCTTCAAGCGGGACGTCGATTATACGGCGATTGCTTTCCACACTTAACTCAATTTTTTTCAGAAACTTACTACCTTCCTCATAAGGCAGTCCCTGAACCTGGATGATGTCTATTTTCTGGTCACCTGTTACATCTCTTTTAGTTGAAATATATGTGCCATCCACCTGAAAATTTTTATCATGCGCTTCAACCGCTTGATAGCTCAAAAATAGTGAGATGACTAAAACCGCATATTTTAGCAGATCTAACTTTTTCATAGTGATAACCTCTCTTTTCAAAGATGAACTAATTTGACATTTGTCGCCGTTTGAACTTTCGACGCTGATCTTTCATGAAGATGGACCAGAAATAATAGAACCCAGGGACTAATATTGCAAAGCCCACGATATACGTGGCAAACACGGCCCGGAATGAGGTTGGATCGGTAAATCCTGATAGAATCGTGACATTTGGATAGATGATGTAAGGTAAATGAGCGATACCATAAACATAACTGCCGATTAAATACTGTATGATAATCGCAATGACAGCGAGGCGTGGCATCCCTTTAACCTCATGCTTAGAAAAATAGGGTAGGTACAGTGCTATCCCGCTAATGATGAAAAAAATGAGCGAGATGAATAACAATGCAGAGTTTTTCATCATTTCTTGGTAAATCCAGTTCGCTTCGTTTCTTAACGTGAGCATGACCAGCAGAGCCATGACCAACATAAGCGGTCCCGTTATCATCGCATCCCTGCGATATATTTTGTATGCTTTCATTTCATCGGCCTGTTTTGAGTAATCGGACAGGAGCAAAGAAGATAAAAAAAGCGTGCTCATAATGCCGAATCCCACAAATGCATACTCATTCGGACTCGTGAAAAGTTTAGATAAATTCAATTCTTCATTTCCTCTCACACCTTCGACAAACCCAAGATGAGTGATTGGCAATACGCTGATTAATAGCCCCGGTATGATCAATCCCGTCAATCCTGAGATATACGTTAACGCTTTTTCATATTTGTCAACGCTATGCGAGAAAACCAAGAAAGCACTCCTAATACATAGCAGAACCAATATCAGGCTCGCGGGAACGATCAAGGCTACCCCAATCGGGAATACCGCACCTGGGAATAAACTGTAAATCGCAATGACAAGACCAACAACAAAAGTATTCGTCACTTCCCAAGTTGGTGATAAATAGCTATTCGCTATCTTGGTAGCATTAGTCTCTTCCTTCTTAATGTAAGTCATTGCCCAGAAGCCCGCCCCAAAATCCATAGAGGCCATGATGGCATAAAGGAAAATAAAGCCCCAGACCAGTGTTATTGCAAGAAGAGCATCACTCATTCGCCTTCCCCCCTTTTATGAATTCGAATCGAAAAGTCTTACACCTTTCTGTTCGGCTTTATATATATCATCCATTACGGAATGACGTTTGAAATAATACAAAAGTGTAAACACGACAGAAACGCATAAAATGATATATACAATAATGAACATCGTGAATAAGAATCCAAGGTTTTCGTACGAAGTAACTGAATCCTCCGTTGTCAGCATCCTGTATATCGTCCAAGGCTGTCTGCCCGTACAGGCAAAAATCCAACCGCATTCTATCGAAATCACCGAAAGCGGCCCTGATGCAACAAACAGCCAAAGTATCCATTTCGGATATGTCTCCTTTTTCAGCCATTTATTCCATACCAATGCAAACAGTGCCAACGCGATTAAGCCTGAACCAATCATGACCATGGCATTGAATAAGATATGGACATAAAGCGGCGGCCAATACTCTTCCGGAAAATCATTCAAACCGGTCACAACCGTATCAAAGCTATTACCAGATAGAAAGCTTAATAACCATGGAAATTCAATCCCATACTTCACTTCCTGAGCTTCCCTATCGGTATAACCGAACAAGGTAAGTCCGGCATGGTCCTGTGTTTCAAACAACCCTTCTGCCGCTGCCAGTTTTTCCGGCTGTTCCCTATATAAATGCTGCGTAGTCGCATGACCGTTCAATGCCGTCAAAAACGAAAAAACCAAGCCCAAGACAATACTGAGCCTCAGTGCTTTTTGGTGAAAATTAAATTCAGCAGTGCCATATTTATTTTTCAGCATCTTATAGGCTGCGACGGACGCCACGACAAAAGCGCCTGTCGTATAAGCAGTCAGGGCCGTATGACCTGCCGTCACCAAGAAACTTGGGTTAAAAAATGCCGCCCAAGGGTCGACATCGACGATTTCCCCATTTTCAAACCGAAACCCAGCAGGTGTCCCTTCAAAAGCATGGACATTCGAAATCAAAACAGCCGAAGCCAATGCTCCGAATGCAACAAAGAATAAACTCACGATTCGGGCCCATGGCTTGATTTTTTCAGCAGCATACACATAGATTGACATGAACAGCGCTTCAACCATGAATGCATAAATCTCGATTTGGAATGGAAGCGCCATGACACGTCCTATCACTTCCATGAACCCAGGCCATAATAGTGACAGCTGCACACCCGCAATCGTACCAGTCGGAATCCCGACCCCAAGTAAAACCCCTAATGTTTTGGTCCAGCGTTTAGCCATGACGACATACTGTAAATCCTTTGTCCTTTGATACATCAATTCCGCTGCCAACATCATCATCGGCAACCCGACGCCAATCGTTGCAAATATGATATGTACAGCCATATTCGTCCCGAACATTGCGCGGGCCATTTGTATATGATCCATACTGTCTTCCTTTCTACCTCTTGTCTCTTGGTAGTATCTCCTCTGTAAAGGAAAATATTTAATAATATTCCACAAACTAATTTTTCATAGGTTTTGCGGAAGCTCGGTATTCACTTAATGATGTTTTTGGATGATTGTTTAGAATATATTCTACCGAGGTTATTTTTGGTATATATATTACGTGGAATTCACCCATGCCCTAAAAAAAATTTTTACTAAGCATTTAGATGACAAATTATTGAATATCCTTCATAAATGGTGACCCAATCGGAATAAAATAGCGTAAATCCCATATAGAAAGTGTAACAAGAGAGGAGAAAAACATTTTGTCCTTTACCAAAGATCCGTTATCACCCGAACAAATGCTGGCTGTGATCAGAAATGGCCTGGGGCCTACCCCAATCCCAAAAAAAATCATTATCATTGGTGCAGGCATGTCTGGGTTGATTGCAGCATCCCTTTTAAAACAAGCGGGGCACGATGTTACAATATTGGAAGCAACCGGGAGGGTCGGAGGGCGTGTTTTGACCATACGGGAGCCATTTTTAGAAGGTTCCTACCTTGAAGCCGGTGCCATGCGCATTCCTAATTATCATTACTTAGTTGCTGAATACATCAAGAAGTATGGTCTACGAGTCAACACTTTTGTGAATGCGACTCCTAATGATCCCATTTATGCCAATGGAATTAAGACGACCGCTGCGATATATCAGCAGAACCCGGATATACTGAGGTACCCTGTAGCTCCCCATGAAAGGGGGAAAACAGCTGAAGAATTACTCCACATGGCAATCAAGCCTGTGACTGACTTCATCATTCAAAATCCACGTAGAAATTGGGAAATAGTCATTAAAGAGTTTGATAAATACTCCATGAGCTTCTTTTTGCAGTACAATCCAGTCGGAATCAGTCTATCTACAGGGGCGATTGAAAGCATCAAAGTCCTGATGGGTTTAGAAGGATTCCCGGAACTTTCTTTTCCGGCCATACTTCGGGAGCTTATGCCGCTCTTTAATCCAGACGTGAAATTTTTTTCAATCGAAGGAGGAAACGACCGGCTTCCTTATGCCTTTCTACCGGAATTGAAGGATAATTTAATCTTCAGATATGAAGTGACAAAGATCATCCAACATGATAATCAAGTCATCATCCATTCAAAACATACTCAAAGTCAAAACCCCTTAACGGTTACCGGTGATCTTGCCATCGTGACGATCCCTCTTCAATTGCTGCAATTTATAGATATTGAACCCCGGAATTCCTTTTCCCATAATAAATGGAAGGCAATAAGGGAACTCCATTATGCTGCTTCCACAAAAATTGGACTTCAATTCACTCATAGGTTTTGGGAAAAGGAAGGAATCTTCGGCGGTAAATTGACGACAGATTTACCTATTAGATTTTCTTATTACCCCAGCCAAACGAGCAACCAGAGTGAATCCGGTCTCATCTTAGCAAGTTATACATGGGAAGATGATGCCACTTTATGGGATATCCTACCGGAAAAAGATCGAATACAACACGCATTGAAAAATTTGGCAGTGATCCATGGTAATCAAGTATATGATCATTTTTTATCAGGAGCTTCTTATAGCTGGACATTGAATCAGTATTCCTACGGCGCTTTCTCCATGTTTAAGCCTGGTCAGGAAACGGACTTATTTCCATACATCCCAACTCCTGAAGGAAGGGTCCACTTCGCTGGGGAGCATACATCAACCGTACCAGCATGGATTGAAGGAGCCATTCAATCCGGAATCAGGGTTGCACATGAAGTGACGAATCTGCCTAGAACTTTTTTCGGTGGGCCTTGAATGGACCATTTCCTTGGCTAATAAGTAACCTCATCAAGAAAGAACACTGACAAAAAACCTTCCATTTGGAAGGTTTTCATTCTTATGCCCATTCACTTTATCCCTCCTTTTGAACCGATGTCTATGACCTTAATATCCACTTCATAATTAATGTCAGCATTACTGAAAATTTCGTCCCATTTCCCCTTATTTTTCTCCCAAAACTTTGGATGCTGATTTTGCACATAACGATACAATCCTGCTACGCCTGTTTTATATTCATGCTGTAATTTGTATACTATTTTCTTAACATCCTTTTTCACTTCATTCTCGGCAATACGCTCAATCTCGTTTAAATAGGCTTTTTCAAAAGAATTTTCCTTACCATACCAATCTTCCGAAAGTCTTCCTGTGTACCCGACCTCAATATTGATCGTCAAATGGTCACCGTTCAATTCCGTCTTGACTTTCCTCCTTGTCTTATTGATCACTTCAACGCTTAAAGGCTCACCGTGTTGGACCGCTTCAATTATTCCGCCCTTTACTTCTCCATTCAACCAATTTAATGCAGCTATATCTTCATCATTCATGATACCGACCAACTTTGAATTGTTGATCACCCCTGCACCCTCCAAAATTAATTTCCCCCTCTTAATATCAACGGCCTGAATGGCAAAGCTTCCATCTGACTGCAAATTTGATGATGCTTTGCCCAGAGTTAAAGGCGGAAGTATTTTATTCGTTCTGTGCTCATTATCTTTCAATTCATAGATTACATTCGAAGGAATCTCCCCATCGTCGGATAGTCCCAAAATTTCTTTCGTCGGTCTTTTTGTTAAATAAACATGACAGCTTCTCCTTGTATTATTATCGCGTATTGACTGATTAATGATCGCTTCCATCGGGATTTTCTTTAATAAATCTTCATTAATGAGCATGATGCGCTGATGATTGGTTAATACCGTATTGGTTATGAGCAAAGAATCCCTAATGGCTTCATGCATCGTTTTGGCACTGACCGTAACATTCTTAAATTTTAATTGAGCCTGATTCTCCGAAACACTATTTCCTGGGGGCACCAGAATTTGTTCTGTTAACATGATTTCGTCTTTCTTTTTGCTTTTATCGATCCCCACTCCCACGACAAGGGATAACTCTTCTATATTTTCACTGTCCCAACAGCCTGTAAGCAAAGGAATAAGTAAGATCAACCATAATCTTTTCATCCGCTTCTTCTACTCCTTTTCACTTGAACGATTAGGAAGGTAACAATTGGCAAGCCAATCAATATAAATGGAAATAAATATCCAAGCAAATCGCTCATTTTAAAAATTTCAAGTATGTCTTTAGGGATTTTGGCCAGAAAAAAAACGATTGGAACCAAAACAATAAGGTTCGTTGTATATGAATTGTTGAAGATTCTCGTCATGCCTTCTGCTGCGAAGTAATAGTAAATCGAATGTGTTAAAAAAAACTGAAGCATCCAAGTTATTAAGAGAAATAGTTCCAAACGCTCTAAAAATATGCCTGTTACTTCATAGGACTGAATAAATGATATGGTTGGCCAAGTAACTGCAATGACTTCCGGAACAGTCAGTGTAGCCACTACCAGAACATATGTAATTATATATAATATCAGCGGGATGAAAAAACCGATTAAAACGCCATTTCTTACTTTGTTTTGATTTTTAACGACGCCAAACAAAAAGATGAAAAGTTCAATTCCAAAAAAAGACAAAGTTCCGGAGCCCATTCCTTTCATGACAGGTAGAAATCCTTTCGCAAGAACAGGCTGGAGGTTTTTTAACTCGACTACTCTGAGACTGAACAAATAAATGAGCAAGACGATGACGATTGTCAAAGGAAGAAAAAAGACACATGCCTTTGCTATGGCTTTAATTTTACCTGTCAAAAGATGCACACTCGCTAAAATCAGGGTAAGTATCACAATCTCAACCGGGGTTTCCTCCAACAAATAAAATCGGACCATTTCACTCATCGCAAGAACTTCAAAGCTGGCCACGCCTATAAAGTACACCACCACGACTAACCCAATAAGTTTGGAGAGCCACTTTCCATAGGCCTCCTCCATGTATGTGTAATAGTCAGCGACTTTATGTTTTTTTAACAGTACAACCAATAGGCATATGAAAAGGGCAATAGATATCCCATTTAGAATCAAGACGATCCATCCATCGGACGAATTGATTTTATCCGTTATCGTCCTTGGAAGCGTAAGCATCCCAATTCCTAACATACTGCATGAAATGATCGCTGCCAATTCCCCGCTAAGAATTTTGCCGTCGGATTGGCTCAAGAGAATCCCCCCCTTTTTTCCGCTTCGGTAACCGTAAGAACGCATCCTTCCAGGTTTTTTTACCTATAAAGTCCATTGGTTGAAAATAAGGTTCGTTAAAGCTGGTCAATTTTGACAAATGGCTGATAATGATGATAAAGAATAATGTGGTCCCGTATAGACCTAAAACGGCGGCAAAAACCATAGCCCCGAACCTTAATGCCCTGAATGCCAGTCCAAAACTATATTGCGGGACCGTAAAAGAGGTAATCGTCGTGATCGCAACGATTATGACCATAAGGGAACTCACAATATTGGCTTGAACGGCTGCTTGGCCAATAATGACTCCACCAACCAATCCAACCGTTTGCCCAATGGGTGCCGGGAGCCTAATGCCTGCTTCGCGAAGCAGTTCTATCGTCAATTCCATGATAATTGCCTCTACAAAAGGAGGAAAGGGAACGTTTTCCCTGGTACCTGCTATTGTCATGGCCAAACCTGACGGAAGCAATCCAGGGTTGAACGAGACCAAGGAGATATAAATCCCTGAAAGAAATACGGTAACAAATAAAGAAAAGTAGCGAAGTGCACGCAAAAAAGATCCTGCTACCCATCTTTCATAATAATCATCCGGTGACTGCAGCAGCATCGTCATCGTCGTAGGTGCCATCAATGCAAATGGCGAGCCGTCAACCATGATCGCCACCCTTCCCTCCTGCAATGCAGCCAATACTTTATCCGGACGCTCCGTATTCTGGATTTGCGGGAAAGGGGTCAGCGCTGTATCTTCAATTAATTCCTCGAGCATCCCCGAGTCTTGGAGATCGGTAGTTTTCACTTCATTTAACCGTTTATTCACTTCTTTTAACAAAGAATCGCTTGCTTTTCCTTCATAAAAGATCAACGCAACTTCCCGTTTTTCCATCGTCCCGAACTTCTGTTGTTTGACGATAAGGTTGGGATGGTTTGAGTATTGCCTTATCAAGCCGATATTTTCCTGAAGACTTTCGATAAAACCAAGCTTCGGTCCCCGGACAACCCTCTCTGTCGAAGGTTCACCCAGTGTACGTTTTTTTTCCTTTTCCAGATTCAAGACATAACCATTTACTATGCCATCTATAAATAAAAGCGTTTTCCCGTCAAAAATATGCTCTTTGGCTGTTTCATATGTTTCAACATCATCCTGTTCCCTGACTGAACAGACTTTGGAAATGACAAGTTGTTCGATAGAAACCGGATGCCTGGTTTCAACCTGGGCAGCCGATAGATCCAGGACTATCTCATTGAATGCAGGATAATCCATCGTTCCATTGACAAATACGAATAATCCCGAAACTTCATAACCGGGAATGAATATTTGTTTAAATACTACATCATCCTGCATATCCAATTCAGATTTCAATTCTTCCTGCTTTTGATCCAATTTAATATGCAAGGGTTTACTTTTCATGGTGAACTCCTTTGGTTAAATGGGGTTTTTGTATTCTCAGTTTCCTCTATTTACAATTTTTTATGCGAAAGGAAATGAAGGCAGCTTTTACACCAATTTATTTATTGAATTTCCTTTCTGAAGCGAGCGACATTAGCAACCAAAATGGTTAATTTGTAATTAAATTGCAAATGCTAGGATTATAAGCTTTAGTGCAGAGGTGACAACATTGTTTAACCGCAGAACGTTCAAAAAAAAGCCAAATCAACCAAATGAAAAAAATGAAGAATTAAATAACGTTTCGGAAGTAAGGGACCTATTCAATACCCTATCTTCATCCAATGATTTCATTAACCATCAAGGAACATATAATGGCGTAGGCTATTGGGTCTCTTTTTATCGCTCGTTGATCGATGCACAGGTACTTCATGAAAGTGTTCTTTCTGTCATACCGACTCTGGAAACGATAAATTTGGAGCAAATAAAAGAAAACGTTCCTATTGAGAATACTCTTATCACCAGTACCAAGGTTGTAATTGAAGACAGGATCATGAGAGGCGAAATTGCACTTCGTTTAGATGAAAATCTTGATGAATGCCTATTAATCAATGTTGCGGCCCAACAGGGGAGACAAGTTGAGAAACCTGAACTTGAATTTGGCATCATAAGTGCTCAAGAAGCATTTGTCGAGGATCTTGATATCAATCTGAATTTAGTCAGAAAAAGGCTTCCTGTCCCTGGATTGCAAGTAAGTGAAATGACTGTGGGATCCTTGTCTAAAACGAAAGTGGCCGTTTTATCGATAGAAGGGATCGTTGATCAGGAAAATGTTGATAATGTTATACAAAGGATCAATGACATAGAGTTTGATGAAATATTGGACGGGTCCTATCTCGCGCAAATGCTATATGATAATTCAAATACCTTGTTTCCCCTTTTTCTAAATACGGAAAGGCCTGACCGCATCGCAAGTGCATTGGCTGAAGGCAAGGTAGCCCTGTTAATCGATAGGTCGTCCTCTGCACTTATTACTCCAACCATTTTGTTGGAATACTTCATCACCATGGAAGATTATAATATGCCGTGGATTCCGGCATCCGCTTTCCGTTTATTAAGAATATTCGCGGTCGCTTTTTCGATTTTTGCCACTCCCATTTATGTAGCCGTGCTGACCTATCATTATGAACTGATTCCTAAAGATCTTTTGGAAACGATCGTCACTTCAAGGAACTTAATACCTTTTCAGCCATTGATCGAAGCATTATTCCTGGAGATCTCCATTGAGTTATTACGGGAAGCGGCTGCCAGGCTGCCAACAAAGGTAGGCCAGACATTAGGTATCGTCGGCGGTATCGTTATCGGTCAAGCCGCTGTAGTAGCTGGTTTGACCAGTAATATCTTATTGATCATCGTTGCCCTCTCGGCATTGGCATCATTTGTTACTCCCATTTATAAAATGGGTAATGCCATACGGCTGCTGCGGTTCCCCTTCTTAATCGGGGCCCAAATTTGGGGGCTGCTGGGCATTACCATAGCAGCCGTGTTTTTGATGACCCACCTTATCAAATTAACTTCTATGGGACACCCGTACCTCGAACCGATATACCCATTCCGCATGCAAGATTGGAAAGACAGCTTTGTTCGGCTTCCTTTCAATCTTTTCAAATCGCGGCCTGTAAATTTACGTCCAGATGATAGAGCCAGACAGCCACTGCCCAAAAAAGCAAGAATCAAAAAAAATGATTTTAATGAATGATCTAAATGAGGGTCCCATATGAACCAAGCTGGTGTTAATGAAAAGTATAAAGTGTCACCGTTCTATGTGTTTTTTTTAGTGCATTCCATGCAAACAGGAGTAGGCGTTTTGAGTTTTCAAAGAGTTTTAGCGAAGACAACGGGAACGGACGGCTGGATTTCGATCCTTCTGGCCGGCCTGTTCGTTCATATAATGATTTGGGTCATATATAAAATCTTCAGTATCGTTCCTGGCGATATCATTTCTGCAAATAATCAAGCATTCGGGAAATGGATAGGGAATTTCTTCAGCCTATTATTCGTTCTTTACTTTTTGATCCTTGGGATGACGGTCATGATTAGCTATATAAATGTCATACATGTATGGATGTTTGAAGAAGTCCCATCTTGGGCGTTTGCAGTGGTCTTCCTGGTTTTGATTTATTATATTCATACGGGAGGATTCCGGACTATTACAGGAATCGCCTTTTTAAGCGTCATTTTGATATACTGGCTTTTATTTGTCCTATTCTATGCCATGAAATACTCTGAATTCACCAATTTGCTTCCTGTTTTCCACCACACTCTATTGGACATATTGAAAGGAACCAGAAGTACTTCATTGACGTTGCTTGGTTTTGAAATGATCGTGATGTATTATCCGTTCATCAAAAATGCCAAAACTTCACAAAAATATGCCCATTGGGGGGCCTTAACGACAACCTTAATAACCGAATTCGTTTATTTGGTTTCACTTGTTTTTTATTCACAAAAACAGTTGGAACTGACTATATGGCCAACATTGTCTATGACCAGCATTATCGAATTGCCCTTTATCCAGCGATTTGAATATATAGATGTTTCTTGGTGGGCCATCATTATCATACCTAACATGACCATCGCCTTTTGGTCAGCAAGCCGAGGTTTCAAGCGCTTGTTCAATGTTCAGCAAAAGTATCCATTATGGGGGATGTCGATTATTATCCTGCTTACCAATGTATTTATTTTTGATATCGATTCCCTCTATATATTGCATAAAATAATCGATCCATACGGCGTACTCTTTATTGCTTTATACTTGCCTCTTCTTTTGGTCATCATCTATATAAAGAAACTGAGGAAACGTATATGAGAAAATTATTTCTTGTTATCTTGGCTTTGCCCCTCCTTTGCAGCTGTGCACAGCCAAGAGTGGTGGATGAAGTCAATATGTCCCAGGCCATTGGCTACGATATAATGAAGAATGATATTATCGAAGGAATGTTCGTCATCCCTATCTTCCAGCAGGACATGATAGGTAAATATCAAATCTTAAGCGGAACATCGACGACAACAAGTGATGTCCAGGCTGTCGTTTCCAAAAAAGCGGATAAGCCGGTATTGCTTGGACAGACACGCATTATTTTATTTAGTGAGAAAATGGTTCGGGAAATCGGAATGACAGAACTGACCGATTATCTCTATCGTGAACCACAACTTGGAAACAGGGTCATTTTGGCCATCGTTGAAGGAAAGGTCAAGAATGTCATAAATTCGAAACCACCAAATACGAATGTGAATATTGGAATTTTTTTATCAGGTTTGATCAATCAACAAATTGAAACAGGTAATGGACCGGATACTAACCTCCATCTTTTTTTAGGAAACTCTCTAGAAGATGGCGGCGATTCGTATCTTCCTTTATTTAAATTAATTAATAATGAAGTTTCGGTTTCTGGAGCCGCCCTATTTCATGAAAATAAGATGGTCAGTAAAGTCCCCACGGATGATATGTTCATTTTCAAAACATTAGTTCAACATCATAGACGCGGAATATACAAATTCAAATTAAAAGACAAGCAAGAAAGCGATATTGTAGTGGAAAGTATCCGAAGCGGTTCAAGTTATGAGGTATCCAGCTCAGAGAGAAATCCCTCGATCACGATCAAGATCAAAATTAAAGGACAAATCAAGGAATCCATGCGCAGTGAAAACCTTACCAATAGAAAGATGATAAAAAAAATTGAAAAGGAAATGGAAGCTGATATAACCAAGCAAGCAAACCGTCTTATGAAAGATTTTCAGAAAAAATCCCTTGATCCGATTGGACTGAAGGAAAAATATCACGCCAAAAATAAAAAATTGACCTATGAACATTGGAAAAAGATTTATCCGACAATGGACATTAATGTAGAAACTACAGTTAACATCATCCAAACAGGGGTTTCAGAATGATGAATTGTCGATAGGCCATTTAGAAATCTTCATCAGATCGGAAAAACTACTTTCATTTTAAATTGCTGGTGAACAGCCCATTTATTTAACTGCATGGCTGGCAGATGATTTTGAAACAGCAAAAATTGTGGTTAGCCGGATAAATGAAACTGATTATCTGCCTATCGTCGTTACATTAATAACAGGAGCTGACTATATGAATACACCTATGAAATCGCTCATCACTGCCTTAGTATTAAGTATATGTTTAATCGCAGGATACTCATTTGCCGCAGGTAACGAAAAAGATGAATTGAAATCGGATAAAATGACCTTCTTTGGGTCCCCAACTTCTGCGATTTCCAGTTCAGTTGCTGTGCCTCAAAGTTATAACCGGTTATTGTTTAGCGGAACAGTTGCACCTCTTTTAAACAAGGATGGAAAAACCACTTATGAGAGATATGGCAATACAGAAAAGCAGGCAATCGGAATCTTAGAGAAATTAAAAGCAGATTTGAAAACAAAAGGACTTTCCCTCGCTGATGTAACTTATCTGCGTGTGTATGTCGCGCCAGATCCAAACAAGGGAAATACACCAGACTATCAAGGTTGGTTCGATGCTTACGCTCTTTTCTTTAATACAAAGGAAAATCCAGTGAAAACAGCCCGTTCCACTGTAGGTGTGCAAAGTCTGGTTTCGCCGGATTATCTCATTGAGATTGAAGCAGAAGTAGCCTATAAAAATAACAGCAAGTCATGATAGATGTGTATGGTCATGAATCAAAATATCGATGTTCCATGGTTAGTTATCATTGCACTCCGGAAAACTTTTGAATACAAAAAAGAGACAGGTAGATATTCCTGTCTCTCAATTTATAGACAAAAGATGTTCGGAAAACGGATCTTCATCAAATGATGTTCCCGAACCAACTGACCCCAAGGAACACCTTCAATTCCTGACGTATGGTTTCTATCTCTAATGTTATAACAAAGTTGATTGGGACGGGTCGAGACTTCTGCGGGAAAATCGCATCCAAGGGAGACCCTTCAGGTGCTAGCCGAGGAAGCTCCACTGACCGCTCGCGGAAAGCGAGTGCCTGTAGCGGAAATCAACGGCCAAATTATACAAGCCCCTAATGAAACTGTAGACAAAATGAGGTTCGGAGTCTGAATAGTGAGGTGAAGTTCTGAACGGTAGATACCTTGCGTGAACAGCCGAATATTGTGTGGTTTAGGTCGATAACTGCACCGGTCGTTATGGTTTTTTAGTGTAATCCCCATTGGATTGAAGAAATTTGCGACACTCCTGCCGAATTACTGGCTAACCAAGACACCACAGGCGCTTGCGCCGAGGAGGCTTGGCAGACAGTCGACGGAAAGGGAGCGGATTTCTGAAATCAACTAAACTTTTTAAATAAAAAATTGCAGGCAAACTGAGTCTTCATCGAGTTTGCCTGCAGTCTAAGACAGGAAAATATTCCTGTCTCTCGTTCGATTTAATCAATCATGAAAATTCGTTCCATCCGTCACTTCTTTAATAATGCCAGCATTAATGACGAAGTCGCCAAAATGCTCTCCTTGCTGACGTTCTTTTGCATAACGGGAAAGAAGTACACGCAACTCTTTTAATATCTCTTCTTCACCAATGTTTTCGCGGTACATTTTACTTAATCGGCTTCCGTCGAAAGCAGCACCGAGATACATATTATATTTACCAGGTGCCTTACCGATAAAGCCAATTTCACCGAGTGCATGCCGGGCACAGCCGTTCGGGCAACCAGTCATGCGTATAGTGATTTCTTCATTCCTCAAGCCGTTTTCATCAACGATGGCCTCGATTTTATCAATCAGAACCGGCAAATAACGCTCTGCTTCGGCCATTGCCAACCCGCATGTCGGAAGCGCCACGCATGCAATCGAGCTGCGTCTGAGCGCAGAATGATGTGCACCATCCGTCAAACCGTATGTTTCAAGCAATTCTATGATTTTTTCCTTTTTCTGGCTTGACACTTCTGCAATGATCAGGTTTTGATTGGCAGTCAATCGGAAATCACCCGTATGGATCTTTGCGATTTCGCGCAAACCGGTCATCAGCTTGTAATCATTGATATCGGCAATTCGGCCACCCTCGACAAATAGTGTAAAATGCCATTTACCCTGCATGCCTTTTACCCATCCATAGCGGTCGCCATTATTATCAAAATGGTAAGTTCTCGCTTCCTCCAGCTTCCATCCTAGACGATTTTCCAGTTCAGCTTTTACCGGTTCAAGCCCAAGCCTGTCTACCGTATACTTGAACCGGGCATTTTTCCGTACGGACCGGTTTCCGTAATCACGCTGAATCGTAATGATTTTTTCAGCCACATCCAGTATTTTGTCTGGCTGGCAAAAGCCGATTACCTTGGCTAGTTGAGGATATGTCGCCTTGTCACCATGGGTCATTCCCATACCGCCGCCGATCGCCACATTAAAGCCAACAAGTTTTCCATTTTCAACAATAGCTATGAAGCCAAGATCCTGGGAGTAGACATCAATGTCATTGGATGGCGGGACCGCAATGCCTATTTTAAACTTCCTTGGCAAATAAAGCTTTCCGTACATTGGTTCGACTTCCTCCAATTCCGGAGTAGCGACAACTTTTTCTTCATCCAGCCAGATTTCATGGTACGCCCTTGTACGCGGCAATAGATAATCACTCAATTTTTTCGACCATTCATATACTTCGGAATGGATTTCGGATTGAAATGGAATCGAATTGCACATTACGTTTCGGTTTACATCTCCGCACGCAGCGATTGTATCCAACATGGAAGCATGGATTTCCTGAATGGTTTTTTTCATATTCCATTTTAAAATACCATGCATTTGAAACGTCTGCCGTGTTGTCAATTTCAAGGTTCCGTTACCGTATTTCTGGGCAAGGTCATCCATAACAAGCCATTGAGAAGGCTGTGCAACCCCGCCGGCCATGCGAACACGCAACATAAATTGATAGGCAGGCTCCAGTTTTTGTTTTTGACGCTCATTACGCAGATCCCGATCGTCCTGCAAATAGCTGCCGTGATGTTTCATCAGTCGATTGTCATCATCCGGAATACCGGCGCTGATCCGATCCTGCATCACTTTGCCAAGTGTACCTCGCAAATAATCGCTTCTTTCTTTAATTTGCTCAACATCACTTGGCGGGCCTGCTGGTGCTTTCAATAGTGGGTTCACCATGTTGTAATCTCCTTTTCTTCCAAATTTCAATACACATCACGTTGATAGCGTTTATTCTGTTGCATATCTTCTAGATAAGCTTGCGCATCAGCATGGCTCATATTGCCTTCTTTTTCAATGATCTCAATAAGCGTATTATGGACATCATGTGCCATGTTTTTCTCGTCACCGCAAATGTATACAGCTGCTCCTTTTTGAAGCCATTCGTATAATTCCCCGCTTTGCTCGCGCATCCGGTCTTGAACATACACTTTTTCATCCGTATCGCGGGAAAAGGCCACATCCATTTTCGTAAGTACACCTGTTTTCAACCACTTTTGCCATTCAGTTTGATAAAGGAAATCCGTCACGAAATGCTGATCTCCGAAAAAGAGCCACGTTTTCCCTTTCGCTTCCGATTCTTCGCGATCCTGGATAAAAGATCTAAATGGGGCAATTCCCGTTCCCGGTCCAACCATGATAATTGGCGTATCTGGGTTCTTTGGCTGCTTAAAGTTCTGGTTATGCTGAATGTAAATGGGCAGCAAGTCCCCTGGCTGTAATCTGTCCGCACATAAAATCGAGCAGACCCCTTTTCTTTCCCGACCATGACTTTCATACCTGACAGCTCCGATTGTCAAATGCACTTCATCCGGATAGGCGGACAAACTACTCGCAATCGAATACAGACGGGCTGGCATTTTCCGAAGTATCGATACAAACTCTTGCGCCGATTCACCCCATGAACCAAAATCACGGACAAAATCAAGCAAATCGCGGCCTTCTCGATATTCTTTTAACCTTTCTTCATTACCAGGCTTTAAAAGCTCCTTTAAATCCTCATTACCAGAAAGCTGTGCCGCTTGTTCAATGAGCGATTTGGTCAATACCGTTATTTCAAAGTCGGAGATGAGCGATTCCCTAAGCTGACGAAGTTCCCCCTGCTTATTGACCTTCACGGTTTCTTCAGGATCCCAATCCAGTTCCATAAGAAGCATATCCACTAAATCCGAATCGTTTTTCGGATAAATGCCAAGGCTGTCACCAGGTTCGAATGTAAGGCCTGAGCCCTCAAGTGATAACTCAAGATGATGAGTTTCTTTATTGGAGCCACGTCCGTTCAAATTTATGTTTTCCAACACTTCCGCTTTAAACGGATTCGTTCTCGAATAAGAAGTTTTTTCACCTACAGAAGCTTTTGCTTCGGGAACTGCAGCAGCAGAACTGACTTGCCCTTCACTTAAACTGGAAATGACTCCTTCCAGCCATTCGGAAGCAGGCTCATCATAATCAAGGTCACAGTCCATTCGCGGAAATAACCGTGTCCCCCCAAGTTCCTCCAAGCGTTTATCGAATTGTTTTCCGGTTTCACAGAAAAACTCATATGAGCTGTCCCCAAGCCCCAATACCGAATAGCGGAGACCCTCAAGGCTTGGTGCCCTCCTGCCATGAAGATACTCATGGAAAGACAATGTATTATCCGGCGGATCACCTTCTCCATGCGTGCTAACGGCAATCAGAAGATTTTCGATTTTTTTCAAATTGTTGACTTTAAAGTCACTCATGGATGAAATGGTAACCTGAAAGCCATTACCCTCAAGCATACTCGCCGCATTTTCTGCCAGCCCTTGAGCATTGCCCGTCTGTGAACCATACAGGATGGTCACTTCTTTTGATATTGCCTTCCCGCCACTTTGAGCTTCCAATACCGGGGCGTCGGCTGAACTTGTGTTCGAAACTGACAAAGATGCAGTCAGATAACCGCTCAACCAAATTTTTTGTGTTTCGGTCAAGCTTGGCAGCAGGCTGTTAAGAAGCTCTGCTTGCTCTTGATTAAAGGGACTGTTACTTACCTGAAGTTGCACGATTTCCACCTCACAAAGGGATATTAACTTATCTTAGTTGATTATTATGTATAACGAGTAGGTTTAAATATTTTATTTCGATCCATAAATTAATTAACTCGTTTACTCCTATAGACCAAGTCGGTTTTAACTGCAAAAAAAATGAAAAATACAGTTATATAGGTTCATAGCACGCAACAAAGGACAATAGCTTTCCCCGCCTATACTCTTCCTAAAATAAGTTTCTCATTAAAACTTTACTGGAAGGTACATCATTAGTAAAATATATATAATTTATTATAACTATTAAGAATATTAATAATAAGGAGAAATTTCTATGTACTATGATGCTCTAAAAACATTTGTGACCCTTGTGGAAGTCAAGAACTTTACAAAAACAGCAGAAATTCTTCTTATGTCGCAACCAAGTGTTAGTTTGCATATTAAAAAATTAGAAGAAGAGTTCCAAACCAAATTATTCCTCCGTTCTCCCAAGTTTTTAAAAGTCACCTTAACGGGAGAAATTCTTTACGACCGGGCCAAGCAAATGATCACAATCTATGAACAGACCAGACAAGACATACAGGAACACGATAGGTCCATAAAGGGCGAATTAAAGATAGGTGCAAGTTTTACAATAGGAGAGTATATCCTTCCCTCTTTACTCATCGACCTGCAAGAGGAATATCCTGAACTTGAACTTCAAGTGGTAATTGGGAACACGGAAGAAATCGTTCAAGCCGTTCGGCTATACAAAGTGGATATTGGTTTAATCGAAGGTCAAACTAACGAAAAAGAGCTTTCTGTTCACCCATTCATGCAAGATGAGCTATTCATTGTGTCTTCTAACAATCATGAACTAGCTAATAAAGACGATGTGGAAATTACTGATTTACATGACCAAGCATGGGTAACGAGGGAAGTTGGATCGGGTACACGAGAATACCTTAACCATGTCATACGTTCAAATGGTTTGAAAATTAAATCGATACTCACGATAAGCAGCAATCAAGGAATTAAAGAAACACTTATAAAAAACGGCTCAGGGCTGGCCCTGCTTTCCCGAAGTGTCATTGAAAGGGATGTACAAAATAAAATCATTTCTATCATTCAGGTAAAAGATGAATCCTTTAACAGGACACTTTCTTATGTCTATTCCCCTATTATGAAAGATAAAAAAAATGTAAAGACTTTTATAACTGAATTAAACAAAAAGTGGCCCATGAAAGCAAAGCCGATAGGATGATCATTGTAAAGAAAGCTATTCCAAAGATGGAGTTACTGACACATGGTGTTTGAACTTATTTGTGATTTTATTAAACAACATAAGCCAAATGACCGGGAATTTCGGCTTTATTATACTTAATAAACATTCTTATGCACATTAACTTACAAATAATTGGGTATAAGAATGAATAGAGGATGTATAGATAAAAAATAATATGGGAGCGGGTTTCATGGATATTGAGATTAAAGAAGCAGCGATTGAACAACTATTAAAAATGAATTATAAAGAGAATGAAGGGGTTCGTATCGAAGCCATTTATGTTGGGAGCTGTTCAATTTATGTGGAACATGAATTGAAAATTGATAATAAGAACGAAGATGATGAGAGATTCATAATTAATGGGATCCCCATATTAATTTCAAGTGAGTCTAAAAAGCATCTACCGGATAAAGTCTTCCTCAATTACAGTGACGGACTTGGATACAAATTATATTCAGACGATGAAACATTGAGGTATAATCTCCAATTGAAGAGAGTGAATTAAAAAATGAACATAGTAAAAAGCCCATGTGTTTCAGTTGGGCTTTTTTTGGTTATACTCAGAGAATTTTTTATCGGCAGGATAATTAGAGGGATTTTATTTCCCATAGGATAGCACTGCACTAACTGCTCCATTACCAGGAAAATGCTTTAATAAGTACTTTTATCTATTCTATTAATTGTTTCAATGTTATTTTACAAATTAATAAAGACCGAAAGTTTAAAGAAGATTGTTATTATTCTTCTACTCTTCTGGACTCGAGGTGCCGCTCCAGCTTCCTTTTTACCCGCTGAAGTGCATTATCGATCGTCTTTTTTTGAACATTCAGTTCCTTTGATATTTCTAAATAAGTTTTTCCTTCCAGGTACAAGTCCACAACACTGCTTTCCAACTCACTAAGGACTTCGGTTAAAATTAGCTCAATATCACAAATTTCTTCTGATTTTATTAAGATCGTGACTGGGTCATTTTGTCTCTGTTCAGGGATTAGATCAATTAGACCCTGTTCCGACTCCCCTTGATGGATAGGCATATACAATGAAACATAATTATTTAAGGGAGAATGCTTTTGGCGAATCGCCGCTTTAACGGCCGTTATGATTTGTCTTGTAATGCACAGTTCCGCAAATGATCTGAAAGACGCCTTTTTGCAATTTTTGTAGTCTCGAATGGCCTTATATAGCCCAATCATCCCTTCCTGAAAGACGTCTTCCTTATCTCCACCCGTTAAAAAATACTTCAATGCATTTGATTGAACGACACATCTGTATTTATTGATTAAATAGTCCAGTGCATCCTCATCACCATTATGGATTTTCCCTACCAACATTGCATCTTCCATATGAGTATAGTTTTCCATTTGTTTCTTCTCGATGATTACACTCATTTATTTTCCTCCACTCACTTAATTGAGCCCCGATATAAAGAACGGATTATTACTTCAATGTATTAAAGTGCATTCAATATTATAATATCTCAGAAATGACGATAATGATATTCGCAAATAACGACATTTTTCAACAAAATCCAGATATTTATAACTAGAAACTTTCAGTCAGCTTTAATTGATTTGGTAAAGATTTCGTCATTATAGTCGTTTTGTTTAACTCCTGATCTTTGACGGATATAGTTGTGCCGGTGGTTGTGGTAATTATGGCGAGGGTTCAGCATATGGCGGTTTACCAATTGCATGATGATAATAATAATATTAAAGAACTATTCTGCACTAATGATTTAATAGAGCCTAACCAAAAGGAGAAGAACGAATCTATCCTACCTTCATTAGCTTTAGATGGAAAAATAAGGGTTGCCTTTAAAACATCGTCTCTAATATATTAGCTGATTTCATTTAAACCCTTCTTTCGCAAAATAAAAAAGCACCCTTCAAAGGATGCTAAAACATATTATTAACTCAGTCATAAAATAGAGTATTGGATTTAATTATTCGCCAATGTCCCGGTATGTAGAAGATCCTAACTTAAGCATTCATCAGTCCTTAAAGCGGTGGATTTTCCACACCTAAATGAATCCAATCTTCTTTTGGCGGTCCATAAACCCCAGAAGGTTTAATTCCTGCTTGACGCATCAAAACCGTAACTTGTCCGCGATGATGAACAATATGCTTGATTAGCCCCATAAGGATGGAAGCATTTGTTTCCTGTCTTCCGAACGCTTCTTGTATTTGTCCCAGGGATTCGTCTGTCCATTGTTGTTCAATAATTTTGGCTGCATGAGAACTTACATTTTTAAAAGTGATGGCAATTTCGCGGGCTGAAGATGGAACGTTTTCCGAACTTTCTATCCGGTCTATCTTTAATCCGAAATGAGCTAGATAATCTGGAATATTCGTCGTGAAATGCCATACAATTCTTCCTAATGTGCGACCTTCAGGATAAACTTGTTGTTCTAAGGATTCATCAGTCAAACTATCCAATACATTTTGAGTGAGTATGGCTTCTTTATTCCATTCTTTAATAAAATCTGAAATTGAAATATACATATAATACCTCCCCTATTTTGATGGATAATTACTTAAAGTACATTATAAAACATATGTTCCCTCATTACAAATTCCTCATTAAACATGCAATAAATAATATCCATTCTAATTAGAAAACCATTGCTTTTGCTTTGTACTGGAAGCCTGGAAGTTTTGGTTACAAGTCTTCAAGAAAAACTGTTGAACCTACCTCTTCTGCATTTTGATCCTTTAAGTCTAAAAAAAGTATACCCATTTCAGGAGCTGAAATGGTTAACCCTGATTAAATCAAATACTGGACGTTAAGTTTGTGACTGCAATTTTATTTAATGCGTGCTCTACAAATATTCCTGCCACTAGCTATACACAACAGGAATCGCTACTTTATAATAGGGGGAAATCATGTTATTAATATATATAAATTCAGTATTGGTTAGGAGAAAAGCCATGCAAAATAAGCTTAGTATAGGAGAAATGGCGAAGTTGCGAGGTGTAACCGTAGATACGTTGCGCCATTACGATAAAATTGGATTGCTAAAGCCTTTTCATATTGACCCCGAAACTGGCTATCGTTATTACTCCATTTCCCAGTATGAGGTTCTCGGAACGATCAAAGAGTTAAGGAGCATCGGGTTTTCCTTAGAAGAAATCAAGCAGTTTCTTACGGATCGCAATGTCAAAAAGTCGGTTCAATCACTTCAAAAATCAATGGCTAATATACAGGAAGAAATTAAGAAATTGCAAGGTATCCATAATATTTTGATGACACGATTATACAATATTGAACATTTCACAAACAGTTACAGGAATTCGGATATCGTGATAAAACAATTTGAAGAACGGGAATACATCCAGCTAGACAGATCGGTAGCTTGGACGGATACAGAAAATCTTTATTTTGGATATTTGGAGCTCGAAAACAAGATTGGTGGAATCATCCCTGCTTTGGCCAGCAATAAATTTGGAGATTTCATCAAGAAAGAGTATTTTGATGAAATTCGTCAATCATCTGACTTTTCCGCTAATCTAAGTGACTATCAATCTCAATCATTCATTCTTGTTCAAGGTGAGGAGTCAGAGCAACCTACCAAAAAAATTGAAAAAGGGCTATTTTTATGTTCCTATTATGGAGGACTTACAAGCGAGAAAATGCTAACCCAGCTAAAAAAGCTACTCCATTATTGTGATACTCATGACTATATTATTACCGGTGACGCCTTTCGTATTATGCAGGTTGACGTTTCTCTGACCGATCAATATGATGAAGCTTATTATGAAATACAAATTCCGATTCAAGAAAAAGTAATAAGTGAACAGCCTTCGAAATGAAAGCATTATCATTTCGAAGGCTGTTTTTTTGTATCGCAACTGTTTACTCTCGTGTTAGACGAGACTTTATAATGGATTTATACATAATGAATGGAGTGATGCATCCCTAAATGAAAACAGCAAACCATTATTTTGAAAAATCATTTTTTTCTAAGGAGTGATACCTTTTATTAAAAAGTGTGACATCAAAAAGACAAGGCCTTGTTGTTCCTTGCATTATGCTACTCTTCTTTACCAACTCCTCTGTGCCGCCGATTGGAGGACAGGCAATTATGAAAAAATGGTTAAAAGCATTCAGTCAGAGCTCAAGTTGTATCCGTTCACAAGTAGTTACTATTTATATTGGTTATCCTTAAATGAATCCAGACAAATAACCTTTCCATTGACTGAATTTACGGAATTTTAAATTAAATAATCCGAATAATCCGCTTATTCACTATGTGCACATTAATGAATGTGTACGATCGTTAGTAAAAAAATTAACAAGGAGGATTGATTAATGGATACGAATTCACCAACTCTTAAACGTACTCTTACTTTGAAGTATGTCGTCTTTTTCGGATTGGCTTTTATGGCTCCAAAAACGTTTTTCTCAACTTATGGGGTTGCTGTAGACAGCACCAGCGGGATGATGCCAACGGCTTATGCCATTGCTTTAGTTGTCATGTTATTTACAGCTTATAGCTATGCCCAATTAGTGAAAGCGTTCCCAAAAGCAGGAGCAGCATATACGTTTACGCAAAAATCTATAAGTCCACATATAGGGTTTATCGTTGGTTGGACAATCATCATTGATTATATATTTAGCCCGATGATCAGCGCCCTAATCGTCGGAATTTCATTGAAAGCTTATTTTCCATCTATTCCGATGTTTGTTTGGATCATTTTATTTATTATGATTATTACTGCTGTCAACATCCTTGGCATTAAATTAGCAGCAAAACTTAATACGTATATGCTTTTCTTGCAATTTTTATTGTTTGCACTATTTTTTATTTTGTCCATTAAAGGTCTTCTTGAAGGAAAAGGAACAGGGACATTATTTTCCACCGTTCCCTTTTATGATCCTGAAATTAGCGCACCGGCTCTCCTATCTGTTATCCCAATTCTTTGTTTTAGCTTTTTAGGCTTTGATGCAGTAACTACTCTGTCAGAGGAGACGAAGGATCCTACGAGAACATTGCCAAAAGCGATCTATTTCATAACGATGATTGGCGGATTTTTATTTATCACAAGTTCTTATTTTGCACAACTAATTTTTCCGGAGTTCCATTCTTTCACTAACCCTGAATCAGCCTATTTAGAGATCGCGATGTATATCGGCGGAAACATTTTTGTGAGCTTCTTTGTGGCAGTGGGGCTAACTTCCACCACAGCTTCAGCCGTGGCATCGGGAACGAGCGCCTCTCGTATTTTGTATGCGATGGGAAGGGAAAATGTATTGCCGAAAAAAATCTTCGGCTATCTATCACCGAAATACCGGACACCTGTGATCAATATTTTACTCATTGGCGGGATTGCATTAAGCGCTCTTTTCTTAAATCTAACAACAGCTGTATCACTTATTAGTTTTGGTGCGTTATTTGCCTTTTTCTTTGTGAATCTTTCAGTTGTTTCTTACTATTTTTTTCAAAAGAGACAGAGATCTTTTAAAGGAACGATTCAATATTTGATTATCCCGCTTATTGGAGCAGCACTAATTGGATTGTTTTTCATAAATCTAGATAAACATTCACTAATACTAGGTGGAACTTGGCTTCTTATCGGATTTATTTATCTATTAAACTTAACGAGAATGTTTAGGCAGCCGCCTCCTGAGCTTGCCTTTGAGGAAGCTTAATAATAGAGCTATAAAAGAAGGGAATGATTGATGATGAGTCAACAAGTAGCTGACGTAATTATATCAAGTAATACTGTATTTACAGGTCTTTCCGACCAACCTGAACCCGCCTCCATTGCAATTAAGGACAACAAAATTGTTGCGATTGGTACTGAGGAAGAAATTAAACACTGCGCAGGTGAGCACACGAAAATCTATCAGTTTAAAGACCAATTAATTATGCCGGGATTCCATGATTTCCACCTTCATATCATGCAAGGTGCCGTTGCCCTCAATAGTGTCAATCTGTTCGCCGCTCGCTCAGAAGATGAAGCGCTGGATATGATTGGCAGATTCGCCGAATCAAAACCGGAAAATCAATGGGTAATCGGATTTACTTGGGATGCAGGTTATTGGGATACACAACAATTACCGACTCGCCATTCATTGGATCATATTCTTCCAGACCGTCCGGCACTCATGTTTCACGCTGAAGGCCATTATGCATGGGTGAATACGAAAGCTTTGGAGATTGCTAATATTACTCGTCATTCGGAAAATCCTTTCTATGGCATTATAGGAAAAGATGAAAATGGCGAACCCAATGGTATTTTATATGAAAAAGCAATGGATGCGGTTATCCGCCATGCCTTTAATTTTTCAAATTCACAAAAAAGTGTAATTTTCTACAATTTCTTGGCACACGCAGCAAGCTTAGGGGTGACTGCTGTCAATGACTTACATGGTTTAAAGACAATAGAATCACTAGATGTTTTCAAAGAATTCGAAGACAACGGTAAATTAACAACGCGAATTCATTTATGGCCTGCATTAAATGGCGATCTTGGGCACTCCAAACAATTGCGAGAGACATATCAATCGGATAAACTCCGTGTGTCGGGACTTAAACAATTTATCGATGGTGTCATTACCGCCCGTACAGCTTATCTACTCGAGCCTTATGCGGATCAACCAGAAACACGCGGTGAGACGTCTTTCCCTCCTGAAACGATCAAAAAATGGGTCGTTGCTGCAGATAAAGAGGGCTTCAGCATTCGTTTTCATGCGATTGGGGATGGAGCAATCCGTCTTGCCTTAGATGCCTATGAGGAAGCGCAAAAGACAAATGGTAAACGAGATTCACGACATTCCGTTGAACACATTGAAGTTATTCATCCAGATGATATTCATCGTTTTAGTGAGCTGGGTGTTACGGTCTCAATGCAGCCAGATCACTTAGCGATGTCTGAAAGAGGTGTTTACACCGAACAAATTGGTGCTGAACGAGAAAAGTATGTCTTCTCGATTAATACTTTGCAAAAAACCGGTGCGAAACTGGCTTTTGGAACGGACTTCCCAATTGATATTTTGAATCCGCTCCTCCAAATTTATCGAGCGGTAACGAGAATCGACAGCAGCGGAAAAACGGTATGGCATCCACATGAGTGCATCACACTTGCCGAAGCATTGAAAGCTTATACCAGTGGCCCAGCCTACGGTACATTTAGAGAGCAGGAATTAGGGACATTGGAAGCAGGTAAACTTGCTGATATTATCGTCTTGGAACGAAATCTCTTTGAAGTGCTCGTGGAAGAAATACCAGATATAAAGGTACTGTTAACAATGGTTGACGGTCAAGTGGTTTATGATTATGCCGGTTCTTTAGTAAGATAAGTAAACGATTCGGAATAAGAGGATCAACTAGCGGATGTACATCTTTGTCATCAAATGTTTACTTAATATGCAACTTATTATTTTTAGAAATTCAATAAGAAAATAGACCATTCTATGGAAAATAAAAACTATAGAAAAGTTGAGCATGGAGAATTGTCTGCTTTGCAGAATCAGTATGGTATTGGAATAAAGAATGACTATGATGCAGCCATTTAAATAGGGGGACTGATATATGAATAATTCAAACTCACCAACTCTTAAACGTTCACTTCCATTAAAATATGTTGTGTTTTTTGGTTTGGCCTTTATGGCCCCAACTACTTTGTTTTCAACATATGGAGTGGCTGTTCATAGCACGAACGGGATGATCACTACTGCTTATATCGTTGCCTTTATCGTTATGCTATTTACAGCCTACAGCTATGCGCAAATGGTCAAAGCCTTTCCAAATGCGGGTGCAGCCTATACGTTTACGCAAAAATCCCTAAGTCCTCACATTGGTTTTCTCGTAGGTTGGACCATCATCCTGGATTATATGTTCAGTCCAATGATCAGTGCTCTATTGTTAGGAATTGCAATGAAAGCCTATTTCCCTATAATTCCTATGTACGTCTGGATTATTCTCTTTATCGTCACGGTTACGATTATAAATATTCTCGGTATTAAGGTAGCGGCTAAGCTTAATATGGGGCTTCTATTCTTGCAATTCGGAACACTTGCGTTGTTCACCATTTTTTCAATAAAGGGGCTTTTAAATGGTCAAGGTGCAGGAACGCTTTTTTCGATACTCCCGTTTATTGATTCAAATATAAATATGCCGGGCTTCATGTCCATAATCCCTATTTTATGCTTTTCCTTTTTAGGGTTTGATGCAGTAACAACTCTTTCTGAAGAAACGAAAAACCCGCGAAAATCCATACCTAGGGCCATTTATCTTGTAACGATCATTGGTGGATTATATTATTTTATCGGTTCATACTTTTTACAGCTTGTCTGGCCAGACTACCAATCATTTAATGCCCCGGAAGCTGCCTATATGGAAATTGCAATGTATATCGGGGGGAACTTTTTGATAAGTTATATGCTTGCTGAAGGAATCATGTCAAGTTTTTCATCAGCTATTGCGTCAGGAACAAGTGCTTCACGTATTTTATTTGCAATGGGACGTGAACGTGTACTTCCTGCCAAAATATTTGGATATCTTTCTCCTAAATATCGTACACCTGTCTTCAACATATTAATTATAGGAGGCGTTGCTCTAAGCGCACTTTTCTTAAGCCTTACAACTGCCGTATCTCTTATAAATTTTGGTGCATTATTCGCTTTTACTTTCGTTAATCTTTCGGTTATCGCTCACTATTATTTCCGAAAAAAGCAGCGTTCCTTAATGGGGACCATTCGGTACCTTATCATTCCGTTAATTGGTGCTTCTCTTACAGGTTTCTTTTGGATAAAGTTAGACATCTATTCGTTAATACTGGGAGGAACTTGGTTTGCCATCGGATTTGTGTACCTTCTTAACCTTACAAAAATGTTTAGACAGCCGCCTCCTGAGCTTGCCATTGAACAAGCTTAAAAATAGAAGCTATTCTATAGAATTGAAAGGAATGATAGATAATGAATCAACAACCAGCTGATGTAATTATTTCAAGTAATGCTGTATTTACAGGACTTTCTGATCAACCGGAGCCCGCCTCAATTGCGATTAAGGACAATAAAATCATTGCGGTTGGTTCTGAAGAGGAGGTTAAACCTTATTCAGGCGAGAATACCAAAATCCATCAATTTGATGACCAATTAATTCTACCGGGTTTTCATGATTTCCATCTTCACATGATGGATGGGGCTGTTTCGATGAATGGTGCCAATTTATTCCCAGCCCGTTCAGAAGAAGAAGCGTTGGAAATGATTCGTGAATTTGCCGGATCACGCCCGCAAGATCCTTGGATAATCGGCGCTTCATGGGATGCAGGATATTGGGATACGCAGCAATTACCGAATCGGTCTTCATTGGACCGCATTCTCCCCGACCGTCCGGTGCTTATGTTTCACGCCGAAGGTCATTACGCATGGGTAAATTCAAAGGCACTTGAAATCGCTAATATTACCCGTCATACGGAAAACCCTTCGTATGGAATGATTGGAAAAGACGAAAATGGGGAACCTAATGGTCTTTTATACGAAAAAGCAATGGACGCGGTTATACTCCATGCCTATGATTTTACAAAAGAACAAAAGAGAGAACTTTTCACGAATTTCCTCACTCATGCGGCTGGTTTAGGAGTAACATCCGTCCACGACTTATTCGCAATAGAAGCATTGGAAATGCTTAATGATTATGATGTTTTCAAAGAATTTGAAGACAATGGAGATTTAACTGCCCGTATTCATTTATGGCCAGCTTTAAATGGCAATCTTGAACGTGTCAATAAATTACGAGATACGTATCAATCGGACAAACTTCGTGTGTCAGGACTTAAACAATTTATCGATGGCGTCATTACAGCCCGTACCGCTTATTTACTTGAACCTTATGCTGATCAACCGAATACACGAGGTGAATCATCGTTCCCTCCTGAAACAATCAAAAAATGGGTCGTTGATGCTGATAAAGAAGGCTTCAGCATTCGTTTTCATGCAATAGGCGACGGAGCGATTCGCCTTGCTTTAGATGCCTATGAGGAAGCGCAAAAGACAAACGGTAAACGAGATTCGCGTCATTCTGTTGAACACATTGAAGTGATCCACCCTGATGATATTCATCGTTTCAAAGAGCTAGGCGTGACCGCTTCAATGCAGCCGGATCACTTTGCGATGTCTGAAAGAGGTGTTTATACCGAGCGGATTGGTACAGAACGAGAAAAGTATGTTTTCTCGATTAATACACTGCAAGAAGCCGGAGCGAAATTGGCATTCGGAACGGACTTCCCAATCGATACCCTTGATCCGCTTCTGCAAATCTATCGGGCAGTAACGAGAATCGACAGCAGCGGAAAAACGGTATGGAATCCAAATGAGCGCATCACCCTTGCCGAAGCATTGAAAGCTTATACAGCCGGATCAGCTTATGGTTCCTTTAGGGAAAAAGAATTGGGAACATTAGAAGTAGGAAAACTTGCTGATATCGTAGTATTAGAACGAAATCTCTTTGAAATACCAGTAGAAGAAATCCCCAATACAAAGGCACTTCTAACGATCGTGGATGGTAAAGTTGTTTTTGATCATACGACGTCTTTAATCGAAAAGTAACATTAAAGGAGGATTCTACAACTGTAGAATCCTCTCAGACTGTAGACAAACTCAAAATCGAGTTTGTCCTTTTTTATGGCTTGCACAATTTGGACGTTGATTGGAACGTAGGTCACTCGCTTTCCACGAGCGGTCCACCCTCGGCTTTCGCCTGTGGGGTCTCCCCTGTCCCGCTGCTCCCGCAGGAGTCTCGCACTTCCGCTTCATTCAACTTTAAATAGTTTCGTTTTAAAAACATCAATCTTTACGAAAAGAGCCTTGTTTTTATAAAAGGTCTATTAAAAACTTGAGGTGATGAGGATGCTTTCGGAACATCTTTCTATTCAACGAGATCAACTTGAAATGATTACTTTGGACCAAGCAACTGGTGCCTGCGAACCAGTTGGTTCTTAAAATCTCAATTAAAGAGAGACGTATTGGCGTATAGCGATGAAGCACCGCCAGAGTGAACAAATAGAATGTTATCCTCCGGCTTAAAGGTGTCTTTTTGTATTAAATCGATGAGTCCCGCTGCCGCTTTCCCCGTATATACCGGATCCAGCAGTATCCCTTCCGTTCTTGCCATCAGCTTGACTGCTTCCACCATTTCAGGTGTAGGCAAAGCATAACCCGGGCCGACATACTCATCAAAACACGTAACAGCCTCACGAGGAATTGAATTCGGAATGCCGATATGTGTTAAAGTTTCCTTAACAAGCTGAAAAACTTTCTCTTCTTGTTCAGCTTTCCCTCTGCTTACGTTTATTCCAATTACCGATACTCCACTGTGATTTCCATGAAATCCTGCCACCAAACCAGCATGCATTCCTCCACTGCCGCTTACACAAATAACTGCTTTCAAATCAATTCCTTGCTCAAAGGACTGGGCCAAGATCTCCTGAGCACATGCAACGTATCCCGTCGCACCAATGACATTGGATCCCCCAACCGGGATGATGTAAGGTTGATGTCCTTTCTCTGTCACCTCTTTAGCCACTTTTTGCATTTCTTGCATTAAGTCAGCTCCATTAGGCACTACTTTGATTTGTTCAGCGCCTAATAAATGGTAGAGAAAATAGTTACCGTTAAAATCCGGTTCAGAATTTAAAAGGCCCTCTTCCAACACAAGGATGCATTTCATTTTCTCTTTAACCGCAGCAGCTAGTGTCAAGCGGCAATGATTTGATTGAATGCCTCCACATGTAATCAATGTATCCGCGCCTTTGTCCAATGCATCGGCAACAAGGAATTCCAGTTTCCTTGTTTTATTTCCGCCTGCCGTCAGACCAAGCATATCATCTCGTTTAACGTAAATGGATGGGCCCCCAAGAACTTCAGAAAAATGATCCAGTCTCTCAACTGGTGTATACGTCGGTGTATATCGTTTCCTGGGAAATTGTGCTAAGTTCATTAATAACTCCTCCTGCTTCCTCTATGTATATTAAAGAAAAAAATATCAATCTGATATTCTCTTTCGTTTAAAATAAGCTTCGATTTCAATCATAGCATCTTTATGTAATCGAGCAACATGAATCTCCCTTCTAGCATGGTTATCTGTAAAAAGAATTTTCATATACATCATTCGTCAGGGCAAAATGATATCAAAACCTACTATTAGTGCTTCCGCTTATTCTATGACCACCTTTTTTCCCAAAAAGTATCAGGCAGTTTCCCAGTTACAGCATGTTTAAGGGCTACCTGGAATTTTTTATCTTGCCAATAAGGTCCGATTGCATAGTAAGCGTCTATGGTTATAATTGTTTCATAGTTCATATAACCAACGTTTTTATGAACTAAAAGCTCATTGAAAATGTATAAACAATCAAAAGTCTGAAGCAGAGAATGACTTCAATCGTTTTTTAAGATAAAATAAATATACTTGTATATAATTGGATTTTAGAAAGGAGCACCATGGAAACCAATCACTATCAATATATTACAGAACAAATAGAACATTATTCTTCTAAGCCCTTAAGGGAAGCAATATTTTTTGTTATTAAAAATGCGATCATTGAAGGAATATTTTTGCCCGGAGACCGTTTAACGGAAGATGATATCGCCCAGCAATTCAATTGTAGCCGTACACCGGTTCGCGAAGCATTGAGGAAATTGGAACAGGAAAATTTGCTTCAGGTGAAACCTGGCATAGGGATGGTCATTTCCAATGTGGATATTGAACTTTTGCATCAAGAATTGGAAATTAGGAAAATGCTCGAAAACCATTCTATACAAAAAGCTTGTGAAGGTATTACGGAAGAGGAATTAAAAAAACTGGAATGGGCAACGGATAAACTGCAACAAGCAATAAATAATAATGACCGAATAGCGGCAAGTCGTGCAAACATTGAATTTCACCGCTTATTATATTCCTACTCTAGGAATACCTTTCTCCAAAAGACTACAGATTCATTATGGCTTTCTTTTCGAATTTCCTTTTTATCGGCCCGTAATGAGGATGTTAAAATGGTTGATAAATCTTGGTATGTAGAACGAAACAACGAGCACTTACAGTTAATCCAGGCCATTCGTGACAAAGATGTTGAAAAAGCAATAAAGGTCAATACGATCCATATCCAAAAAAACTATGATTATTATCTTGATTACATAAAACGTGTATCACAATAAAATCAAATAAAAGGGAGCCTGATTGCGAGTATTCAGTCCGCAATCGTAGGAACCCTTTTATTCTTCAGGCAGCATTTCGAACAATTCGGGGTTTTTCGGCCTTCTCTCTTTTTTTTGCCGTTCCGCTCGATATTCAGACCAGGATTACTCATTTCATTTCAATGTTTGCATTGAATCCAAATGAAGTTTCACTTTATGGATGTCTTCAGGAGTGTCAATGTCAAACCCCCACATTGAATTGTCAAAAGAAACGGTCTTAGTAACCGCATCATATTTTTCAATGATGCTTTTACCCCCTTGATCACCTTTTATTGAATGAAATTCATTGAGTATCGAGGCATCCACTAATATCGGATGTCCTTCCTTTCCTTTATATTTCGGTCGGACGATTCGTACTCCTTCGTCTTTACACTCTATATATTTTTCTATTAAAGCTCGGATGACCTCAAGGGAAGTAAGGGGCTGATCCGCAAGGAAGATCATGACTGCATCCACATGTTCTTTTATGGATGATTGAACTCCAAGTTTTAGAGAGGTGGACATTCCATCTGTATAATTCGGATTATGAATAATCTTCAATTCTGGATAATCTTCACTTTGTTGCCGGATTTCTTCTATATATTCACCGGCAACCAAATGGATGGGCTGCATGGAACTGCCAAGGATAGAATCAATGACATGCCGAAATAGAGGTTTACCCGCCAAAGGAATTAACAGTTTAGGTTCTCCCATTCGAATCGACATGCCTGCCGCAAGTATGATCACGCCTATTTTAGGCATGAATTTTCACTTTTCCATGCAAGGGTGCAGGAATTCTTCCATTTCTAACCGACATCAATTCCGATACAATACTTAGTGCAACTTCTTCCATCGTTTCAGCACCGATATCCAAACCAATTGGTGAGTGGATCGGACCGCTGTTGAAGTCTTCTCCGATTGTATCAAGCATTTCCGTTGTACGGGAGATTGGGCCAAGCACCCCAATATATCTTGGGTCACTTTTCAAAGCCACTTGTAAGGTCTTCTCATCCAAGGACTGGATATGATTCATGACTACCCACCATGATTCAGTATATTCAGAAGGGTCAATTTCATCTGGGGATTTTTGTAAATTACGAGCCGATGGAAACAAACGATCATTATTGAAATCCTTACGTGAATCCAATACCGTCACGGAAAATCCAGCTTTGGCTGCCAATTCGGCAACTGGAACAGCATCCCTTCCAGCCCCGGCAATAATCAGGTGCTCGCTTGGTTTTATAGCATCAATTAGATATCGTTTTCCCTTCAGGTTCATCAATTCCGCTCGAGTTTGTGTATCCATTATCATCCTTGCTTTTTCAACGACTTCAGATGGCACACTTCCATGATTTCCAATGAGGTTACCATGTTTATCCACGATTAGACCTTTACCGGAGGATACATCCAATATCATGGTGAATTTCTGACCTTTCTGGATAATTTGATTTGTCATCATCCAGAATTCGTCATCTGGCTCAATAGGTAGGATAGATATATCCAATTTACCTTTGCATCCTATTCCCAACCCCCAAATTTCATTCTCGCTCAAGTCATATTGGTGTGTAACGCAAGTGTTAGTCTCCATAGCCTTTTCCGCCCAGCCATATAAATCACTTTCCAAACATCCGCCACTTATCGTACCAAACATATGACCGTCCGTTGCCATCATCATTTTTGCACCTGGAAGTCTGTATGCTGAACCCTTTACACCTATCTGCATGACCATGGCTGCTTTTTCGTGCCGCTCCCATGCGGATCTTATATTTTCCAATACGTCTTTTAATTCTTGTAACCTTGACACTCCTTAACCCCCTTCTGGTATTCACAATATGGAAGAAGAAAAAGGGAGACAAATAGAAAATGCCCTATTTGTCTCTCCCCCATCATTCCTTATCAACGATTTAAATCAGAGCACTAATATCCTTTTCTTACTAAGAAAACACTTAAGAAAAGGGAGAGGGCAACAAAACATAAAAGGGCAATGAACCCGCCATTATATGAACCGCTCATTTGACTGAATAAACCGACAACCATGGGCCCAAGAGCTGCAATTAAATACGATACACAGCCGAAAACCCCACTGATGCTCCCCATAACCTCAGGTGAAGCGACACGGTGAAGCATGGTCATGGTCAGGGCAGCTGGCATGAACAGAAGACCTATCAATAAAATGCTCAAGACGGCCGCAACTGTGCTGTTAGTAGTGAAGAGTGAGAAGAGCATGAAAACGATGATAAGCCCGCATGCACCGCCTACAAAGATCGCCCTCTTCATGAATCGATCGGAGAGAAACCCAGCCACCATTTGTACAACAATGGCTAATGCGAATCCACCTGCATTTATAACAGCGGAATTTACAAAAGCTATCCCTTTTTCTTCAGTCAAATAACTTGGTAAAAATGTGGAAATCCCATAATAGGCAATGGAAATGCAAGAATATACAATCGTTAAAGTCCAGAACATCGGACTCGCAAGGACCGCTTTAACGTTGCCTTTACTTGCGGTTGTAGTTTTCCCCGCTTTTTTATTACTTTGAATATAATTCAATTCCATTGAATTAACCCCGTAATGCTTCGCCGGATTATCCCTTGTCATGATTACAAATAAAATCAAACATACGACAGATAATGCCGCAAGAATAAAGTAGCTTTCCCTCCAGCCATAAGCGGAGGCTATTATTGCTATTAACGGAAGCCCCAGAACTGGTCCTATCGCATTTCCGTTATACCAAGTTGTCTGTGCCTTTGCTTGTTCATTCTGCGGGAACCAGCTTGAAGTTAATTTCAATGCCATTGGATACAGAACTCCTTCACCGATTCCCAATATGGCCCTGGACCATAAAATCCCTCCGATGGAATCGGCCATTCCACCTAAAACCATCGCAAAAGCCCACAAAGCAATCCCGATGAAACCGCTGCGCAGTGCACCTATCTTATCGATGATGAAGCCCCAAGCCAATTGACCAAAAGCATAAGTCACCAAAAATATGCTGCTGAGTGTTCCTTTCACTAAGTTACCATCAATGCCCAAGTCAGTCAGAAAAGGCTTGTTGGCTAGCAAAATATTAATGTTTGCCTTATCCATCATGGAAACAGTAAAAAGAACAAGCAAAGGAAAAGCCGTGAAGAGCCAACGGGCATTCGTCATTTTGCCTGATGAATCATGTAGTTGTGGATTTAAATTATTCAAAAAAATCAGCCCCTATTATCATGAAATGTCCATAACTAGTGTAATCCCCTATTTACACTTCCATTTTCATGCTCGTCTGTTCTTCTGTCATGGCATAGGGCATTATCCAACAACAATGAATTCTAAACCGCTAAATGAACTTTTTAACTTATTTCGATTTTGTGCTTTTTCGTTTCCGCTTCCTTAATCCAATTTCTGAGTTTACTTGGGCTAATGGGCAATTGATTAATCGTGATATCTAATGGTGCGAGCGCATCGACGACAGCATTCGCAATGGCTGCTGGCGGGGAAATGGCTCCGCCTTCACCCACTCCCTTGATACCAAGAGGATTTCTGGTAGAGAGGTATTCCTGGTGGGACTTTTCAACAGTCGGAATCTCCATGGCAGTAGGCAATAAATAATCCATATAAGAGCCGGTCAAAAGTTGGCCTTTCTCATCGTAAACGACTTCTTCATATAGAGCTGCACCAATCCCCTGGGCTATGCCACCCTGCACTTGACCATCAACTATCATTGGATTGATGACCTTTCCTGCGTCATGAACCACACTATAACCCTTCAACTCGGCAAAACCCGTCTCCTTATCCACTTCCACGATGGCAATGTGGACGGACGATGAAAAAGTAACAGTGGGCGGAACGAAGTAATGTGTGACTTGCAGTCCTGGTTCCATTCCAACAGGCACCTTGCATCTGTTTCCCGGACGTGCCGCTAAAGCAATTTCCTGATAGGTCATACATTTTTCAGGTTCGGTCCTAACAAAGACTTTACCATTTTCCATTTGTAAGTCAGCGGCTTCAACTTCAAGCATGGCAGCTGCGACCGCCAATATTTTTTCCCTTAATTTCGCTGAAGCTATTTGAATGGCAGATCCAGCATTTACTGCACTCCGGCTTGCGTACGTTCCGGCACCAAAGGCCAAGTTCGCTGTATCCCCTACCCTTATGGTAATCTCATCTGGGCAAAGCATTAATTCATCCGCACAGATTTGGGAAAATACCGTTTCGTGACCCTGCCCCTGCGGGGATGCTCCAAGGTATGCCACAACTTGACCGGAACCATCAACTGAGACATGGGCACTTTCGAACGGACCTGCACCGGTGCCTTCTACATAAGTGGAAATGCCGACACCGACCAGCTTTCCTTGCTTCTTCAACTCATTTTGCCGCTCTCTAAATCCTTCGTAATCTACCATTTTCAAACCTTGTTCCAGTGCAGCGGGATAGTCCCCGCTATCATATATCAGTTTTGCTCCATCCTTAACCAAAATCCCTTGATCATAGGGCATATCCTCCGCTTGAATCATGTTCTTTCGCATTACGTCCACCGGATCTTTTTTCAACCTTCTAGCGATCATATCGATTATTCGATCCATTACGAAAACGACCTCTGGTCTCCCTGCTCCCCGAAATGGAACATTCGGTGTTTTATTCGTTAACACAATCTGGCAGGTAACATCATAGTTTGGAATCTTATATGCTCCCCTTAGATGGTAGGCACTATTGTAGGCACAGGTTAATCCGAAATAATTGACAGCGCCGCTATCTATGATGAAATGATCTTTTATTCCCAAAATAGTTCCATCCAGATTATAAGCAACCTCAACATCATGGATTTGATCCCGTGAATGGCGGGCACTTGTCAAATGTTCCAGGCGGTCTTCAATCCACTTGACAGGTCTTTTCAATAGCTTGGATAGATATGGGACCAAGATTTCTTCAGGGTGAACACCGCCTTTTGGTCCGAAACCACCACCTACGTCAGGTGCAGTCACCCTGATTTGCTGTTCAGCCAAATCCAATGATCTAGCAATATAAGTTCTAATTTCAAAAGGAAGTTGAGTGGAAGAATAAACATGCAATTGATCTGTACGATTTTCATAGATGGAAACGACTCCCCTCGTTTCGAGCGGGTTGGAAGAAACTCTAGGCGTTTGGATTCTTGCTTTCAGAATATGATCTGCATCTTTAAGCGCTTGTCCAGTATTTCCAGTCGTGACATGGAAATCTGCCTGGACGTTATTCTGTAAATGCTCTTGAATCAATGGGGCATCTTTTTCCATTGACTTGAATGGGTCGACAACCACTGGAAACGTCCTATAATCCACTTTTATCAAATCGGCTGCATCTTCGGCCACATACCTGTTATCTGCAACGACGACGGCAATGGGCTGCCCTACATACATCACCTTATCCTTGGCCAGGACATCTTCATAACAATAATGGATAGTGGGATTGATCGCTTCCTCCAGATTGGCAGGCAAAGCACAATGTGATTCAAATTGGACAAGAGGCTTTATTATCCCATCTATATCCATTCCGGTGAGAATGGCATGCACCCCTTCCAATGCCTGAGCTTCGGAGATATCAAACCCCTTGATTTCAGCATGTGCATGTGTGCTGCGGACAAAGACTGCTTCAACCATATTTGCCGCTCGGATATCTCCCACGAATTGCCCTGTACCTGTAACCAAACGATAATCTTCCTTCCGCTTAACACTTTGACCAACGTATTTTGTCATGCCTGTTCCCCCCTTAATTGGACACAGTTTGGGCAGCCTGCTTCACAGCTTTAATAATATTGGAGTAACCGGTGCATCGACATAAATTTCCTGAAATGCATTTTCTTATTTCCTCTTCACAAGGGTTTGAATTTTCTTCCAGAAAACTTGAAACCGTCATTAAAAATCCTGGTGTACAAAATCCGCATTGCAAGGCATGATTATCCGAAAATGCTTGCTGTAGGTGATTAAGGTCCCCATTCTCCTGGATAAGTGACTCAACAGTCTTGACTTCACATCCATCCGCTTGAACTGCAAGCATTAAACATGAGCGGACCGGATCACCGTTAACATGGATTGTACAAGCTCCGCAAACACCATGTTCACATCCAATATGCGTTCCAGTTAGTAACAGGTTCTCCCTGATGAAATCCGATAATAGCAATCTAGCGTCTACTTCCCTGGATATATCTTGTCCGTTTACTTTTAGATTTATCTTAACTCCATCCATCACATCACCCTGCCCCCTTGTGCACGAATGGTCGCTTTCTTCAAAGCCCGGATGACCATCGTACCAGATAGTTCCCTTCTATATTCAGATGTACCATGGAGATCTGATTCAGGTTCTACCAGCTCCATTGTTAAATCGCTCGCCTCCTTAAAAAGTTCTTCAGTCGGTTCCTTTCCAAATAAAAGTCTCTCCACATCCTCTAAAGCTGTAGGAATGGAATTAACGCCGCCAATGGCTAACTTAACATCAGAAAAACTTCCTTCTTCACTTAAATCCACTACTGCAGCCACCTCAACCAGTCCAAAATCCCCATGCCTTCTAGCCACTTCAACAAATGCCGATCCACTAGCCGGCTTTATTATCGGGAACCGAATTTCTTTAACCAATTGATCCGGCTGTAAGGATGTTAGCATATAGGTTAGGAAGAACTCTTCAGGGCTTACTATTTCTTCGCCATTTACATCGGCAAGAACTATTTCTCCTCTTAAAGCAGTTAGCACGCATGGCAGCTCAGCAGATGGATCACCATGGGCGATGCTGCCGCCAACAGTTCCACGATTTCGAATTTGTTCATGGCCTACCCAACGGATCGCCTCTGAAAGCAATGGACACTTTTCCTTAACCAACTCGGATTTTTCTATTTCCCTGTGTTTCGTCAAAGCACCGATGACCAGTGATTCACCATCTGCATGTATATAACTCAACCCTCCAACCCTCCCAATATCAATAATGTATTTTGGCGTTGAAAGCCTCATATTCAATAATGGGATCAAACTTTGTCCTCCGGATAATACTTTCGCATCATCACCGTATTCTGATAAATAGTGGACCGCTTCTTCCAAGCTCGAAGGCCGAAGGTAATTAAACTTAGCTGGTTTGATAGGAACCCCTCCATTCGTGATTCACCTTTTACATGGGTAAGAAAGACCGGCATTAAATTCTTTGGCGAGTTTTCAACTGCTTCTCCATATCTTTAAAGAATTTACCTGCCATGAATTTTGCAATGCCACCAATGACCCTGCTTCCTACACCAGCAATCATTCCACCTATATCTGCGTTGCATTCCCAAATCAATTGACAACCATCACCAACAGGAATGATTCTACAGTCCATTTCAGCAGAAACAAAACCTGGCTTCCCGCTGCCTTCCGCATTTAAAATATACCGATGGGGCACTTCCAAATCCTTCAATTTCACCTTTCCCGTGTAGTCACCTTTAACAGCCGCAACACCAAGTTTAAGTTCAACGTCATACTCGCCAGCTGCAACTAATGAAAGATTTTGACATCCTGGAATGGCATTCTTGAGTAAATCAGGATTATGCATGGCTTCCCAAATCACTTCTGCACTATAATCAAAGTTAATCTTTCCTGATATCTCCAATTCCCCTCGCCCCCGATTGTACAAATTTTTTATACCCTTTTGCTCCTTTGGAAAAAAAGACATTACCTGCATACATGTATACACCTTAGTTTAAAAAAATATCAGGCCGATGACTACTTTTAATAATATTAATATTCTGAATTATTTGTCAATGTTTTTTTCGTATGATGTTAAATTATTCACTTTTATCGAACCGTACAAGGCTTTGGTTGAAGTCCCCTTCCCGACCATTGCCTTGTATGCTTTTTCTTCTAGGTAGTTATTCAGCTGATTAGGTGGGAAAATGGCTAGGTTTTTCGATTGAATGACCCCGGGGGTTCTTATTCCTAATTATGTAAGTTCCAAATGCCCGGACAATCATCCATACACCTTTTGATTATCAATGGTTACTTGTTTACTCATCGTAACGTTCCAGCAATTCAATAATCACTTTAAAGGTCGCTTTTGTATCCATATAGGCATACCGGCCTTTTCCGTTAAAAAAGTTTCCTGTCTGTATGACCGGATAGCCCCTTTCTTCCAGCATCTTCATTTTAGCCCCCATGTCTTTAACGACAAAAGAGATATGGTGAACACCCTCACCATATGTTTCTAGATGATCTTTCCACGTACTGGGTGAATCGCCCGGCTCGATCAATTCAATTTGAATTAACGGAGTATTGATGAACATATATTTTGATTTGCCTTCAGTGGGCTTCCCTTTGTAAATCACGTTTGTAATATCGGATGAACCAGAATGGATGATGGGAGGTTTTTCAACACCCAACAACTTACTATATGCATCTGCAGCCGCATCAAGGTCTTTGACAACAAACGCAAGCTGTTCCACTTTGTTAGTCCCTAGTAGCGGCTGAATGCTGTCATCTTCCGGTCTTTCCCATGCCGTTACTCTTGGCTCCGCACTTTCAAGTAGTTCAACAAACGTTTTGTGATCATCTAGTGTATCCACATATACATATCGGCCGTCACTTGAAGTGAATTCACCCGTTTGCAAAGCTGGGTAACCATTTTTCTCCATGATTGGCAGCCTCTTTTGGATAGAGTCCACATCAAAAGCTATATGGTGGATCCCTTCACCTACTTCATCCAGGAACTCACGCATCGTTCCTGGATTTTTATCGGGTTCTATTAGTTCAAATTGGACGGTCGGTGTATTCAGGAAAGCCAGTTTGGATTGCGATTCCGTTGGTATACCTCTAAAAGTGATTTTCGAAACAGAACTGTCACCAGTTAGAAAGGGTTCTGCCTTCTTAATGCCCAGCAGTCTTGTGAAAGCTAGATTAGCTGCTTCAATATCTTTTACAACAAATGCGAGTTGATTAATATTCCTATTGCCCAATAGTGATTCAGCCATACTAATAAACCTACTTCCCCTAGTTTATTTTATTATGAACTCAACCCAGTCCGCGAACGGACAATCCTCCATCACTGGAGATGACTTCACCGGTAATAGCACGCGCTGCGTCTGATGCCAATAGGACATATGCAGCTACATGATCTTCGGGCAGCTGTGCAAGCTGAAGAGGGTTTCTTTTTTTTATGCTATTTGCCTTCGTTTCATTATCCACCATTTTAACGAATGGACGTAGGGGAGGAATGACCGATAATGCGGTTAGAGTGCCACCAGGCGCTACAGCATTCACCCTTATGTTAGGAGCGAGTTCAAAGGCAAGTTGGCGCATCAGCCCTATTTGGGCATGCTTGCTTGCTGTGTACCACACCCCGCCGCCATCCGGATAAAAACTGGCACCGGATACGGTGAAAATAATATTTCCATTCGATTTTTGCAGTTCTTCAAGAGCGGCTTTAGCACCGAAGAAGGATCCTTTAACGTTAATATCGATCAGAAAATCATATGCATCGGAAAGTGCATCGGGAGTTACGTCGGCAAATTTAGCAAATCCATCAAAGACTCCTGCATTGGCAACGAAAACATCCAGCTTTCCAAATTGCTCGACAGTGGCCTGGACAGCCCTCTCATTGTCTTCATATTTGCTTACATCGCCTTGGTTAATGAGAATCTCTTCACCAAATTCCGCTTTCATTTTCTTTAGCGTTTCTATCGAGCGGCCGATGATGCTGACTTTTGCCCCTTCTTGTATAAAACGTCTAGTGACAGCCTCCCCGATACCTGAATTGCCACCGGTAATCAGCACTACTTTATCCTTTAACGCCATTGCCATTGTAACCAGCCTCCTCTTTTTAACCAAGTCAACATTATACGAAGATAGCAAGATTTCTGGTATTTATCGTTGATTGATCAACAATGAATATTCTTTTGGAAAGTTTCCATTTACCTTCTTCGAAAATGAATTCATCATTTCGTTCCCCCGAAATCAGATCATGTTGAATATCCGTGCTGCGGCTACGATAGATGAGCAGGTAGCTCTTGACGACTGCCTTTTCACCTTCAACATAGTCTTTAACACGTACATTTGAGACAAAACGCCTTGTTCTTGATGGCGGTATTTCCGCCCAAGCATAATCCGTTTTCAAACGATCCACACGCAGTTTAAGCAGCTCAATATCATCATTAAATGTAAACATGTCCGTTGAATAATCCGGGCGTTCCACCCCTTCTTTATTAACACGTACAGGCATTTGATAACGTAAGCTCGAATGCATTAAATCGAACCAATCATCAAATTCAATATCATCCAGTAATTGAGCTTCATCATACAGCCACTGTTCAAATTGACATTTGAGCAACATTTTCTCCACATTCATTTCACTTACCCCTCCCGCTTATCATTTCGTCATCAATTCAAGCCAGTACTTGTAAAAATTCCTTTGGCTCGCTTCAGTGAATTTATCATCGTAAGCAACACCAGGACCTATAAAATCAACTGGTTCACGATGAAGACCCATTGTATAATTGTAGGTTAGATTCTTTAGGAAAGGCATTGGGCCTTGGGCTGCTTCAGTGATATCAGTAAAAACTTCCGTATCATCCTGTTCGAAAATACCGGATGGACTAAAGGTCAAGATAAATGAATCTCTTGATCTATCTTTCCAATCTTGGGAGGCGTTCTTTTCCACGAGCATCCAAGCAATCACTTCCATTTTATTGTGACCGATTGGCCGCCACATCCTTATTGAAGTGTTGGAGATGAATTGGTCTTTGATTTTTGTATGGGATATTAAAAATGATAGGTTAGGGAAGACATTCCCAATCATATTCTTTAAGTTTGATAACACTCCATATTGTTCTTCTGACAAATTAGTTTTAAATTCATCTTTCAATTCTTCCGGGAAAGCGAAGTCAGGATTAGGAGTCCCTAAGTTTAGTCCATGTCCGTTATCCGTATGGATTTGGAAACCGCGCTTTGAATAGGTAGCATTGGGCACCATGCCCAGTTTGGCAATGGATCCGTGTGTGACCATCGTGTGATAGGAATCACCAACAAAGTTATCGGAACCAACTTTCCAGTTGGAATTAACAACGAATCTTTGCGGAACTCCGATTACTTCCATTTCTGCACGTCCTACAAGGATATCCAAATACCATTTAATGTCGCCAAGGAACTCTTCAAGCGGTTCTGCATCTTCATTCCAAGTTCCAAATAAAAGACCTTTATAGGATTCAAGCTTTACTTTGTGAAGGCCCATTTCCGAGCGGTCAAGGTTGCCCCCATATATGTCCTTTTGTAATGGCACTCCTACGAGTTCACCAGTGTTTTTAAAATTGAACCCATGGTAGGGGCACGTAAATAATGACTTGTTCCCTTTATCTGCACGGCATAGTTTCATTCCGCGATGGGTGCACATATTATAAAACGCCCTGATTTCACCTTCAGCATCACGAGTAATGATGAGCGAGTAGCCAGCAAGTTCACGGGTCATGAAGTCTCCTTTGTTCGGTACTTCAGAATCATGACCGATAAAAACCCATGTTTTCAAAAACACTTTTTCATGTTCTATATCATAAACCTTTGGGTCTCCAAGGAGGTATGCAGGTATAACGCCTTCCTCTGGTTTAACCGTTTCGTTCAAATAGTCAACAACTTGCTGTTTCGACATTTCTTCTAAGGATTTTTCAGTTTTAAGCATACTTTTTCTCTCCCTTCCAAGCTTTACATCATTATGCATTACCCAATCTGAACGCTTTTTTCCTTGTTTTGCAGAGTCGCCAAAACGCTTAATGCCGCTAGATAACTCGTTTTCGGGTTATTTGGCATCGGATCATTTTCCACTTCCAGTTTCAGTTTCCCGAACGAACCTGACGCTTCTATCAAGTGATTGTTTTTTAACACTTTTGGATCGGCAATGATTTTTACTTTCGTCTTTTCTGATCCAAGACCAGCCATAGACAGCACAATCGCAACATTAATGTTTCTCGGAAACAGCTTGATCGCTTCAGCAGCAGTTCCTTCAAATAATACCGTTTCTTCTGTCACTGAAGACCCTGCCGGCAATGCGTTTGGCGGTTTTCTTGTGGTGATGCAAACAGATTCAAGGCCATTCACCGCTTTTGCCGATTTAAGTACATCTAGACCTCCAATCGCACCAGACGGAAGGAGAATATTCACGTTATTCAATTTACAAATCTGGTTTGATTGTTCTTCAAAGGCGGAATTCGCCATCACGCCAATGCTGCTTAGCAAGAGATCCTTCCCGCTTTTAAGCACTTTCAATGCATACTCTTCAGCTGCTTCTATCGTTGCAGCCTCTATGACTAAATCTACATCGGATTTAAGGAGTTCGTCGACATCATAATATGGCTGTGTCCTGAATTCTTCAGCTAATTGTGCCGCAACTTCTTCACGGCGGGCATAAATCGCAACGATTCTTCCACCTGGAAGAAGCCCGTCGTTATTAATGGCCTTAAGCAGAAATTTTCCGATATTACCGCACCCGATTAAACCTAACTTCATGTAGTTTCATCCTTCCTCAATCAGCAAACCCGTATGAGTCCGCAAAGAATTCCAACCCGCAATGTCTTGTTTCCCGCGAAACACCGCTTTCTTTTAAGCCAGGGAAGTCCAGGGCCAAGTCGCTGAAAACGGTATGATTATTATGGAATACCGCACCAGCTTCAAGGCGATCTGCCATTTCGACAGCGATATCTTCATTCTCGGTCCAAACAGATGCACGCAGCGCAAACTCACTATCATTCGCTAATTTTACAGCTTCATCGATATCATTGAAAGGTAAAATTGGAATGATCGGTCCGAATTGTTCCACTCGAACCAATTCGCTCTGCTGATCGACGCCAGTAATAATGGAAGGAAGCATATAATAACCTTTATCCCAAGTTTCCGGATTCAGCTGAATGCCGGTTGTGATTATATTTCCTCCTGACTTAGCGGTACGTTCGATCAAGCCATTCACAAAGTCATATTGTGCTTTATTATTCAATGGACCCATGGTTACATCAGGCTGAATTCCATCACCGATCACCATCCGGCTGAACTCTTTGGTCAGCTTCTCCACAACTTCATCATATCGTGATTCTTGGACGTACACTCTTTTTACAGCAGAACAAACCTGACCCGCTGCTCGTAAAATCCCCATTCTCAAACGTTTGATAGCCGCTTCGTCCATATTGGCATCTTCCAAGATGATGGCAGGATCATTGCCGCCAAGTTCCATATATACTTTTTGCAGATTTCCAGCTGATTTCTGCATGATATCTTTCCCGGTTTCCGTACTTCCGACAAACGCCAATGTCCTTACGCGTGAATCGGAACATAGTGTGTCGCCGATTGCTTTTCCTGATCCCGAGACTATATTGATGACTCCTGGAGGAAAATGTTCAGCAACTACTTTTAAACAGGTCATGATCGTTAAGGGACAATTCGTTGCAGGTTTAACGACAACGGCATTGCCTGCCAAAACAGCAGGTATGACCCTTTTAAATGTTAATATCATAGGAGAATTCCACGGTGTGATTATTGCCGTGACACCTCTTGCCCTTCTTCGGATTTGGACTTTTTGTTTTCCTGGAAGCACTTCAGGCTTCCACCAATCAAGTAACTCTGCTGCACAGCCCTTCATAACTTCAACACAGCGCAGTAAATCCTTTTTAGCTTCAACAAGTGTTTTGCCATTCTCACGTACAAACACTGTAACATTTTCCTCGATAACTTTTGATAGTTCTTCTGCCGCAGTGTTCATCCTGTTTGCCCGTTCCCCGATATCAGAGCGAGACCACGTTTCAAAAGCATTTTCTGCCGCTTCAATAGCGCCATTCACGATTTCTTCAGAGCATTTTGCCACCTGGCCAACTACTTCCGATGTATTTGCCGGATTTACAACATCGACTTTTTCCGGTAATTCTATCCATTCTCCATTAACTAAATATTTTCCTGAAACAAATGGGTATGTCGAAATCATTCTCAATCCTCCTTATAGTTTTTTGGGCTTGAATGCTTCCGCAGCTCCCGGTGGTCCGCCAAATGGTTTGGCCATTGGCCCCACAGCTTCCATATCAACGACGATCATTGAAGGTTTACGTCTTTCCTTAGCTTTTTTCAGTTCGGATATGAACTCATCTCCAGAACCAATACGCACTGCATCAAAATGCATGGACTCAGCCAGTTTCACAAAATCAGGGCTCAATAAGTCCACAGCTACCTGCCGACCATATGCGGCTGTTTGAATATTGCGAAGAACTCCATAGCCTGAGTCATCGAACAATACGATGATAACTGGTAAGTTTTCTTCGGCTGCCGTAACCATTTCCCCGACGTTCACCATAAACCCACCATCTCCAGCCATAAGAACGACGGTTTTATCTTGACATCCCATTTGGGCACCGATTGCTGTTGGAAGACCTTGACCAATTCCGCCGCCAGATGCATGAATCGATGTTCTCGGTTCATAGATTTCAAATAAACGGCTACCCCAAACATTTGCCTGTACGGTCACATCACGAACTAGAATGGTATCCTCTGGTAATACCTCCCTCATGCCATCTACAAATTGCTCATACGGTCCAAGCGTTTCCCTGAGTTGAGCGCGCACTTCATTTCTAAGTGAAAGAACTTCTTGTAAATAAGATGGCTCTGCATGAACTGAACGTTCTTCAAGCTTTTGAATGATGGCAGCAAGCATATCTTTTGCATCGCCAACCAAACCTAACGTGGCTTTATAGTTCCGGTTAATGGCCTGCCAATCCGCATCGATCGCTATATGTTCTTGGGGCACCGGCACTTTCCAGTTGGATGTTTCATTCCCCCTAAACCTTACACCTACGCTAATCAATAAATCTGCATTTCTTAAAAACTCTTTTGTAGTTTCATATGCCGCAAAATGTCCGATGCATTGTTCATGGTTTTCTGGAATCGAACCTTTTCCTGACTGACTGGTTATTACCGCTGCGCCAAGGATTTCCGCCAATTTTTGCAGCTCTTGCGAAGCATTGGCACTGATGACTCCACCACCGGCCCATATGACAGGTCGGCTTGCGCTTACCATTTTTTGAACGGCTAGTTCAGGAATAATTGGCATTGAATTTGTTTCAGAGGGTGAAGTTCGTAGCCCTTCGAGTGAAAGATCCTCTATGATCACCGATTGATAGTCAATTGGAATTTCCAATGTAACCGGACCCGTTGGTGCAGTTAAAGCTTCTTGGATTGCCTTCCTTACTACTGCTGCGGTTTGGTCAGGGTTTCTAAGCCTCACTGCATTTTTACAAGCTCCGCTCATCATTGAAAGCTGGTCTTTACACTCATGTATGTATCCTTTGCCTGTACCAAGATAAGAAGAAGCCACCTCACCTGTTAGATGAAGAAGGGGAACACCTGCTGCCCAAGCTTCCACTAGTGAACCAGCTGCATTTCCTGCCCCTGTTCCAGTACTGGTAATCACTACACCCAATTTCCCGGTGGCGCGTGCATATCCATCAGCCATATTTACGGCACCGCTCTCACCGCGTGAACAAATGAGTTTGATGCTCCCTTCCCTAAGAATTGCATCATAGATGGGCATATTGTGAATGCTGACAATCCCGAAAGCAGCTTCCACACCTGCTTGAACAAGCTCCTTTACGATGGAATCGGCGGTCGTAAACTCTATTTCTTCTTGTATTTTCATCGCGTTATCCTACCTTTTTCAGTAATATATTTATATTGCCTTTCCGATCGCTCCTGCCGTCTCAATCGTCGAACCCGCTACATAACTTGCTTTGTCTGAAGCAAGGAAAACAATGACACTGGCCACTTCTTCCGCTTCCCCTACGCGGCCGAGAGGGATATTCCGTTTTTTCGCTAGGTCCCCGTAATACTCTTCAGGGTCCATATCAGGCGCATTTTTCAACCTTCTTCGCTCCCATTGATCGGTCCGGATCAATCCAAGACTCACTGAATTCACCAATATATTGTCAAAGGCCAATTCCTGGGACAAGGTTTTGCTTAAATTAAGGAGGCCAGCCCTTGCTGCTGCAGTCGCTACCATATGACGTTCAGGTTCCTTGGCAAGCGTTGCATTAATATTAATGATCCGCCCTCCTCCCCTTTTCACTAAATGAGGATGCGAAGCACGAACGGCATATATGATGGCAAAAAACTTTAACTGAATCTGTTCTTCCCACTGCTCATCCGTTATGTCAAAAAAGTGACCCATCACGCTTTGACCGGCTGCATTCACCAAAATATCGATTCCCCCAAACCTCTCAGCGGTACCATTAATGAAAGAATCCACATCCGATTTTGAGGTGACGTCACATGTTGATGCAAAAATATCTTCCTTTTCACCAAATGAGAGCAATTGACTTTGCGCACTTTCCATACGCTCAGCACTTCTGCCGCAAATAGCCACTTTCGCTCCTTCAGCTAAAAACATTTCTGCTGTTTTTAATCCCACTCCCGACGTGCCGCCCATAATGACAGCCACTTTTCCTTGCAATCCTAAATCCACTCTCTTCACTCCTTTTCAAAGCCATTTTTCTCAAATGCTGTCCTTTAATCAACAAGAAGCTAACTACGCGAAAGAATCATGGGAGGAAATTAAACTCCTCCTCATTTTTTCGCCATGACAGAACCACCTATATGAGAATCAACCCAGCCTGGATCGGGATCTCCTCCCATTGCTTTGCGCGCTTCAGGTTTCGGCGGCCCTGCAATCCCCCACTGATCCATTAAATGCGGAACCCGTTTCCATACACGTGCTCTCCACTCAGATTCATCTTCGATCGTTTCCAGATAACATGTATACTCCATTACAAAACCGCCTGGGTCTTGAAAATAACAGAAAATATTGTCCCCCGGCCCATGACGTCCAGGTCCCCAAAGTTCTGACAAGCCCGCTTTTCGGACATTGCTTATTCCTCGCATCAATTCATCCACGGAATCGACTTCGTATGCGATATGATTGACTGACGCATGCTCATCTTGATTGAAGGCGATGGAGTGATGCTTTCTGTTGCACCGGAGGAATGACATTTGATGCTCACTCCAGTCAGTGACTTTAAAACCAAGAACATCCGTATAAAACTCAACAATCATATCTAAGTTCTTCGTGTTCATTACAACATGATTCAATTTCACTGGATCCACATTTTTCTTGCTCCAAATAGATGTTTGCACTTCCACCCAAGCCGAAAGTTCGATCACGCGGTTTTCCGGATCAATAAACCGCAGGCCATAACCGGCACCTGCTTCATCCAAATATCCAGGCGGTTCAATAATTCGAACGCCCTTCGATTGTAATATCCCTGCTGCACGGTCTACCGCATTTTTATCGACCATGCCAAAAGCTATATGGTGCAATCCTCGTTTTTCTCCCCTGTGAAGGCTAAGAATATGATGTTCCGGTCCAGCCCCCCGGAAATAAACCGTATTCTCCTCTTCCGGAACATCCACCCTATCCAGACCCCAAACCTTTTCATAAAACTCTGCTTGATCGTCGAAATTCGGAGTAATCATGCTTATATGCCGTAAATGAGTAATCCCAAGCATTTTTTTAACCTCCCATAATTTAGATTGCCCTTTTGATCATTCGCATTGGCCATATTTAACAATCTAATCGAAAAGGGCGCCTCATTAATTTTCATAATGCAGGTGCCCTTTCGGCTTAATGATCAATCTTTAATGATGGCTTCTCTTTCTTTAGAGCGTTGTTTACGAAGTTCTTCCAGTTCACTGCCTTCAGGATATGTCGGTAAGTTAGGCTTCACTGCCCCAAGCATCACTAGCATGCGCGCCTCTACATCCCCGTCATTCCTAATTCCCCGATAAACCCCTGGCGGGCTGCTTATGCAGTCTCTCGCACTTAATTTAATTTCATGCACTTCACTGTAGCTGTCCTCTTGAATTAATGCCGTGACTTCACCCTCAAGAATGAAAAACACTTCTTCAACATCGTCATGAAGGTGCAAAGGACCGATACATCCCGGAGGAAGCACCATCGTACTTAAAGTGAAATGTTCACCTGCAATTACATTCGTATCGTTATTGGCAGTGGCACCACGTCCGATATATCTCATCTGTGCGCGTCTATAAGCGGGATCAATTTCTTCTTGGAACTTCAAGACATTCCAATCAAGAGTACGGTCTTTCAATCGGGCAACATATTTTTTTTCAAAATCCTTCACTGAAAAAGTTTCTTTTGTCATTTTAAAATTCCTCCCTTATTTGTTGTTTCTAAACCGAATTATGTTTCATAAGCAAAACATTGTTTTGTCTATGAATTAAGTCTAAAATGAAAACGCTTCATTGTCAATGAGTTTTTAGAATATTTAAAACTATTTTTATAATCCGAACGTTCATCACTATGGGATAAACTTGTAACGATTTGCTTTTCTTAACAAAAAAAAGTGTGGATTTCCCTATTGGGAGATCCACACTTTCGAAAGAGACTATTCACTTATTAATCGATTTTAAATCGTTCAGACATCTTCGTGTTGATAAGGCTTAACCCCGCTGTATCCCATATAAACGGATAACTGACGAGAAACTTCCAACAGTTTCGGCAAGGCAATTTTATCGATGAAATCCTCTTGATAAGCAGACTCTGTCGCTACGACATTCAAGGCAGCCAATACTTTCCCAGTCCTATCAAAAATCGGGGCGGCAACCGAACGGATGCCAGGGTGGAATTCCCCGCTTGTCATCGAATAACCATTTTGCCGAATCAAATCCAGCTGTTTTTGAAATTCACCAGGCGCGGTGAGTGTTTTGTCTGTATAAGGAGTAAGGTTCGATATTTTGAACATTTGCATGAGCAATTCTTTCGGTTGATATGCCAAAAGTAATTTTCCATTGGCCAAAGCATGTGCCGGCAGCCGCAAGCCTATGTTCACATTGACAGCGGATACACCTCTGATCGGGGCACTTCCAACATAAACAACTTCCTGTCCATCCAAAATGGAAAGATGGCAGGAGGCTCCGATTTCATCACGCAAGGTCTCCATATAAGGTTGGACAATTTCCTGGAATTTCAAGCTATTCAAATAGCTGAACCCCAATTCAAGAACTTTAGGAGTTAAACTATAACGTTTGGTATGTTCATCCTGAGACAAGTAACCAATATTTTGTAATGTGAATAATAAACGATATGGTACTGTTCTGCTTACTCCCAGTTGTTTTGCTATTTCTGAAAGAGACAAGCTCGGCTGCACTTCATTAAAGAGCTTAATGATTTCCAAGCCCCTAACCAATGAATTAGCACTATATTTCTCTTTCTCTTTTTCTTCGCTTGCCATTCAAGTATTCCCCCCGTTGTGAATAAATCTCATTTTCCCTGACTATAACCCGTTCAGTAAAGCTTTCTTCATACCTAGAAAGAAGAACTTGCAACACATATATCCATTTTTTTCTGATCGTTCTTTTGGTGAATGTTCATGATGCATACTTCAATGGTTGCCTATTTTCTTTTGCTTCCTTAACTAGAAAGGTACTTTGGCGCCAGTAGCGCGCACCGGCCTTCACTTTGCAAGTTCTTCCAATCATATTTCGATGGATTGTAATCAATTCAGAAGTTTCCGTTCACTTTCTTTCATGCTAACAACAGCTGGTCTATGAGTCATATCAGATATACTCAATGCTTTCAGCGCTTCCGGAAAAGCTAGTAAAAGCCGGGAACTTTTAACCTAGCTGGTGTCTTCGAGCGCAATTCATTATCCCTATTCCTATTAAAGAATCAGTACCGCAAATTGGCAACCATTACTACCTTACAATCCTTAACTCTTCATGTATAAATAGAATAGTGTTTATGTGTCAATTAAAGCATATAAACATATATAAAACTATTTGGAAGGCCTAGCATAATTGACGTTTCATTAGAAAAGCTCGTTGTTATATGACCAAATATAACCAATTACAGCAGTAAAAACAAATAAAGAATTTTCATACATCGATATTTTCTGTCAAATCGCGAAATTTTCCGTATTAAGCATTTCATATACAAAACAATATAAATGAATTATAGATTTTCCTGATTTTAAATTCAATATCAACAAGTCAGAATTTTTAATAATTTGTAAATAATTTGTTTTTTGGACACAAAGAATTAGTATTACTTCCATTTAAAGTCCTGGTTGATAGAGCTCCCATCTACTCAATAGGATGAAACTAAGTTCGATTTATAACCGAAAGCGCTTATAATCTAAAAATATAAAATAGTCAAAATATTAAATTGACAATCAAATTATTTTAATTTATCGTTAAGAAAGTAAAACTTTGTTTTCCTTACAAAACACATCTGTTTCTTTTATCTATCAAATTTTTAAAGAAAGGCGGGAAAAATCAAAACAAACTAGTACCTTTTTAAAGGGATAACTTTAAAACACTTATTCTCAAATGTAAGCGTTTTAAGGAATGTTAAAAAGCGATAGGGAGATGGTATTATGTTAAATGGGCAAAAAAGATGGTTGTATATTGCCGTACCAATTTTTTTCTTTTGGTTTTTCGGACAAATTGATAAGGTTGGCATTTCCATCATTCAAACAGATCCAGAATTCTTGCATGCACTCGGTATTACAGGTGCTGACAAAAATGCAAAGATCGGTCTTCTATCTTTTGTATTCACCATTGCTTATGGAGTTTCAAATCTTTTTTGGGGCTTCATCATTGATAAATTAGGTGCCCGAAAAACAGCCATCGCCGGTTTATTCGTTTGGACAATCACGATGATTATGTCAGGACTGGCAAATTCATATGAAATATTTTTAATTAGCAGGATCATTCTTGGTTTTGGTGAAGGGATGATGATTCCGGTTTCCGGAAAGCTCATTTCTAACTGGTTTAATAAACGCGAACTGGGGAGGGCCCAGGCATCTTGGCTTACCGGAAACTATTTAGGACCGGCAATGGGAGCCGTTGTTTTGGTGCTTGTGATATCTTTACTTCACTGGCAAGCAGCTTTCTTTATGCTTGCAGCTTTCAACTTATTTATAAATATCCCGATGTTCATCTTAATGACGAGGAATACACCAGAAGAACACCCCCGTATAAGTAAAGATGAATTGGCATTCATTCGCCAAACGGATGATGAAATAAAAGAAACCGCCGCCCATTCAGAGAATAAGAAAAGTTTCGCCCAAGATTATCGTTTCTGGATCGTTTGGTTCGGTATGCTCGTATGCTCCTTCTTATTTTTCGGAATCAGCATTTGGCTTCCTACATATCTCATTGAAGCAAAAGGGTTTGAAAAGGAAGGAATGTCGAGCATTACTTCACTTTCCTGGCTATTCGCTTTAGGATTTGTCTTGGCATGCGGTTTTCTGGCTGACAAAACCAGACGTCCAAGTTTGATGGCCACGATTCTATTTTCATTGACGGCTGTCTTTTTGACTGTAGCAGTCTTCATCCCCAACCCTATTTTGGCCGGACTATGTATGGGACTGGCAATGGGATGTCAAGGCGGTGTGTTCCACCTAAGCAATATGCTCATGGTAAAATACTCAACACCTGAAACGGCAGGACGAGCCGCAGGTCTAATTGGATTCACGAATATCATGGGCGGCTTTTCGAGCTATATCATGGGATGGCTTCGTGACTTGTCTGGCGGGGACTTCAGTTCATCGATCGCCATGCTGATTTTTACAGCCCTCTTGGGTTTGGCAGCTTATTTATTCTCCATTAAGAGAGAATCCGCAGAACTGCGCTTATCACCTATACATGTACAAAAGATACAAGCATGAAGTCCTTGTAAAATCAGTTTTATATCTCCAACCCTTGAATTATCAGGGGTTTTTCTTGTGCCGACTTAAAAGTAAGTCGAAATAACATCGCTCTTTTTTGGATTTCCCGATAAAATTTCCCACCGGTTACTCCGAATCACTCCTTTATTTGTATAAATATGTCGATAGTTAAAATATTCAAAAAATGATATTTTTTTGAATGCCCATGTTATATTATTTATGGAAAAAAATACTTGTCAAGTAAGGTGAGTGTGTGAATATAGAAGTTTTAATTCTCCATTATATTCAGGAAAAACGTCAAAAACCTAACCATGCCAATGATTTATTGGACTATATTCAGAATGAATATGTAAACGGGAAGCTGTCAATCTTGCAATATAGAAGTCTCTGTCAGGACTTATATCTTCGAGGAGCCAAACAAACGTCTCCTGGATGAAGCTACACCCTTGTCACTAGACTAACTGCTTCCGATTGTGGATGAATTTTGTTACTGTTTTATTCCGCAACGACCAATCCATAAAAATACAGCCGGTCATTTCTCCCCCCAGTATGTTCATAAATAAATAAAAGCCTCCGTGATCTGTCACCCCAAGACAGTTCACGGAGGTAAATGTTACTTAATCAGACATTGCAGAATTCCATTTTAATTAAATGAATATATCGAAAATTAAAACCAAACCGAATGCAACGAAGGAAAGTAATGTTTCCATCACTGTCCAAGTTTTGAAGGTTTCTTTAACGGTTAGTCCCATGTATTCTTTTACTAACCAGAAACCGGCGTCATTAACATGGGAGAACATGAGTGAGCCTGCCCCCGTGGCAATTACGAGCAATTCTAGATTTACACCCGTCATATTGGCAACGACCGGTGAAACGATCCCTGCTGCCGTGGTCAAAGCGACGGTTGCAGAACCTGTGGCAATCCGAATCAATCCGGCCACAAGGAATGCAAGAACGATCGGTGATAAAGAAATTTCTTCAGACATGGAAGCGATTGCAGTCCCTACGCCACTATCGATTAAAATTTGCTTGAACCCTCCGCCAGCACCGATAATTAGAATTATGGATGCTAATGGCAATAAGCATTCTTCCGTCAACTTTTTAATTAGTGATTTGTCCATTCCCTGTCTGTAGCCCAAGAAATAGTAAGCTGCAAAACAGGAGATTAATAGGGCGATCACTGGACTTCCGATAAACAATAAGAATTTTTCAATCGAACCTGGTAGCGGCAGATAAGGCGCAACTACCGTTAAAACCATCAACAATACTGGCAAAAGGATGATGAAGAACGATACTCCAGTGCCTGGTAATCCACTTGACTTTGTTTCGACACGGATCAATTCCGGTTCTCCAACAGGAATAACCCGTTTATGAATCCATTTTGCGAATAGCGGTCCCGCAATTACAGCTGTAGGGAATGCGATGATCAAGGAGTACAGAAGTACCTGCCCCATGTTAGCATTATAAATTCCAATAGCTGTCATGGCTCCAGGATGCGGAGGCACCAGCCCATGTACGATCGATAAACCAGCAAGTACTGGAATGCCAATTAACAAGATGTTCACTTTGGTTGATTTACGAATGGAAATGACCAAAGGAAGCAATATTACTAAACCAACCTCGAAAAATACCGGAATGCCGATGATGAAACCAGATAAAAGCATGGCCCATGGCAGGTTTTTCACACCGAATTTATTAATGAAAAAGTCAGCAACCTGCATTCCAGCTCCGGAGTCGGACATCATCTTTCCTAGGATGGTCCCTAAGGCCAATATTCCAATAAGGTGCCCAAGGACCGCTCCGACACCCGTTTCATAAGCTCCAACGATCTTGTCCATTGGCAGTCCGGAAAAAATCGCTAAAAATAAACTGGCAACAGTCAGGCTGATGAACGCATGCCATTTCCACAATGATACACCCAAAATGACGATTACGATTGCTATCAGCGTGATTCCTAATAAATATAGTTCCATATATTCTCCCCATTCCCAAGAAATCGCTTACATTCAAACCAATACAATAAATGGGATTATTGTACCGGCTCGTTATATGTCACAATGTAGTTCTGTTTAGCCGTGTTGTAATATCCTTCACTGTATTCCGTAACATTTCCGTCCCCATCACTGGAAATCCTAATCCTCTTTAGTACTGGACTATTTTTTTCGATTTTCAATGTTTCGCAAATGTGATCCGGAGCGATAGCAACGGCAAACTCATCTCTGAATGTTTCAAGTTTGACGTTTTGCTCTTCCAAAAAGCGGTACAAAGAATTGATTTGGACCTCTTTTATCTCTTCTTGGTTTAAATCAAGTGAAATATAATGTGTAAAGTAAATATAAGGTTCATTGTCCAATAAATATATTCGTTCGATACTTATGCAACGGGCACCAAATAAAGAATGCAGCTTAGAGTCTGAAGAAAGGTCAATCTGACTTATGTTTAACACCTTTTTTAAAATGGAGTGCCCTTCCTCCACCAACAGCTCTGTGAAACGTTTCCCTTTGGAAAGTTTGACAATCGAACCATTAGCTATGACTCTAGTGCCTTTGCCGCTTTTCTTTTCAACATACCCCTCTTGCACGAGTTCTTTGATTGCATTACGGACAGTAACCTTACTTACGTTAAATTCTTCTTCTAAAAGAGGCTCGGAGGGAATGTTTGTGTCGATGGCATAAACCCCATGTAAAATACGATCCTTTAATATTTCTTTTATCTGTAAATACATCGGTCCATTTTTCCTGTTCACATTCATTCCTAATCTCCTGCCTTATCTTTTAATATCTTCCATTTTACCTTCCATTGCCGAGAGTATCTCCTTTTCAGTTGCCAAAGGAGTATCTCCAACGACAGTACATGCCAGCATTCCTGATACAGCAGCAAATCGTACTGTCTTTTCAGGGGAATATCCTAGCAATTCGCCATGTAAGATTCCGCTGGTGTAAGCGTCGCCTGAACCTATTCTATCATATACGGAAAATGATAGGATATCGGAAAAGTAAAATGTTTCTTCTTTGTATATATACCCCCTCAAAGTATGGCTATTATCACTGTTGATCGAACGGTGTGTCCCCGCTATCGATTGAATTTTGAATCGCTTGGCCACTTCAGGGATCAACTCAACAAGCTGTTCTTCCCTTGTGGAACCTTCTGACTTCATTCCTAAAATATAAAGGGCGTCTTTTTCATTCATCATGACGATATCAGCCAAAGAAAGCATTTCCTCATAATGAGGCTTTGCGTCAGCGTAACCACCCTCCCATAAGGAAGGTCGGTAATTGCAGTCGAAACAGACTGTACCGCCCTTTTCTTTGACTTTTCTAGCCAGCACCTTCATGCTTTCCCGTACATTTTCCGCCATTGCAAGCGTGATTCCGCAAAAATGGATGATATCCGTCTTTTCCGAAATCATATCCATATCATAATCGGATAAGGTGGCAGTATTAAAACTGCTTTCCAGTCGATTGGAATATGTGACACGGCTCGCCCGCTGTCCAAATCCATTTTCCAAAAAGTACATCCCCATGTATTTGCCGCCTCTAGAGATGTAGTTCCTGCCGATTCCTAAGCGCTGCAAAGCTGAAATTGCTGAATCACCAAGGGGGTTATCCGGTAACATTGTCACAAGATACCCATCATGTCCAAGTTTTGTCATCGCAGAAGCTACATTTACTCCCGTGCCTGAAAAGGAGTATTGCAGCGTGTTAGCCTGTGATAGCAATTCATGCCCTGGTACCTGCAATCGCATCATTACTTCCCCGAATGCCACAATCCTTTTAGGCATATTTTTCAACCAATTTTTTCGTCATGGCCAATAATTTCCGTACATCCTCCCCATTCGTTTTACCAGTCGCTTCATCAATGATGGAAGAATATACGTGAGGAATGACTTTAGGCACTTTTGCTTCTAATGCAATTTCTAATATGGTCTCAAAATTATTTAAGTCGATTCCACCTGTTGGTTCCAAAGCAAATCCCTCTTCACCACAAGCTTTTGCTACAGCACGATATTCATCTTCATGCTTCAGCCCTTTCATAGGGAAATATTTCAAAGCATTTCCTCCCATATCGCGAACGAGCGCAATTGCAGCTTTGATTGGCACAATGGCAGTTTCACTTGCGCCTGCACTTACTGGACCAGTGGAGATATTCACATAACCGACTTTCCCAGTTGGAGAAACAAGTGAATTTATCCAGCTATCCTTCTCGCCTAAATTGGCCCTCGTAGCACCAACAGCCGGAAAAACCTGGTTAATATGACTGCCTGGATAGTATTTTGCTATTTCTGCGACAACTGCAGCCTGTCTATTATCGCCTGCGCCCAATCCAATTGAAACGGCTTCATCAATGGCTTCCCCGTATTCTTTCATTGCTGTGACACCTGCTTCGACAGTTGGATAATCCTTTGAGAGTACACCAACCAATACATGTCCTTCAGCTGCTTCAAAGACTTCCACTGCATTTTCCACACTATTTGCAAGTACATTTAAGGCTACACGATCATTCAATAACCGTTTGTTTATGTTTGTCATCCTTGTTTTCCTCCTAATATGGTTCTTAATCGTGATTCAATGACATTTATATCATCACCTTGCAATGGACGCGGATCTATATCGAAAAAGCCTTGCCGTATCCCATAATCCCGTGTATAAATGGCGATATCCCCATTTTTGAGCTGCTCGTTCACTTCTTTCGCCGTCGTTTCCGTTATCAAAGGATTTATGGAAATACGTGCTCTATATATGGCACGTCCGGCTTCATCCTGAACTATCGTTACTTTTACGCCATCAATCGAGTCAAGTGATGTGAGAACTTGTAAACTAGCTTTTTCTTTTTCGCTATTATCCGTCTTGACAAAATACTCATCCAATGCCTGAAGCAGACCAAAGGTCGTTTCCTTTCCAACCTTCATGCTCCTTCCTATACAGTGCAATTGAACCTTTACCCATTCGATATATTTTTTTCTGCCAGCAACGATACCGGATGTGGGTCCTTCAATGGCTTTTGAACCACTATAAATCGCCAGGTCGGAGAATTGTATATATTTTTCCAAATCTTCTTCCGCTGCTGCATCGACAATCAGAGGGATATTATTCGTTTTGGCCACTTCCCATGCCTCTTCGACCGATATCATATTTTTCTGGACAGCATGATGTGATTTCACATATAAAATAGCGGAAGTATTTTCATTTATGGCCTCCGCAATATGTTCTGCTTTCCCTTCATTTGCATATCCAACTTCAACCAATTTTCCGCCGCCAAGATAAATCATGGTTTCAACCGGTGCACCATACTGAACATTATGGCCTTTCAGCATGATGATTTCATTCTTTTGAATTCGATCTTGATGAAGCCTTTCGCTTTTCCTTCTGTTTCCTTCAGTAACGATTGCCGCTACTGAAAGCGCAATTCCGCTTGATGCTGAATTTACAACCACAGCTGCTTCAGAATGAAGCAAATTCGCTATATGCTGGCCTGACTTATCGACTAAATCAGCAATTTCAACATAATTTTGCCCACCTTTTTTCATCGCGTCCATTACTGTGTCAGTTGGGGCAGAGACTCCCAATATGCTCATTCTTCCGCTTGCATTGATGACTCTTTTCAAACCATATTTAGCATTCAATGAATTCTCCATTTATAACCACTCCTTTTACAACAACTCTTTTTTCTGCCATCCTTTTTTCGCCTTCGGAATCCAATAAAAGGGTCGGCTCATTCTCGATCGAGAATAAAGTCAGGTTCGCAATATCCCCAGCTGAAATCCTTCCAAGCTCTGGTTTATTCAACCAGGCTGCTGCTTTGACAGTAACCGCATCGATTACTTCCTTTAATGGATAACCGAGGTACAAAAATTTTGTAAGCACATTTGCCATATTAAAAACTGGCCCATTCTCTCTGTTTTTCCGATATATATCCGTACTGATCGTATTGAAGCCGATTCCCCGCTTTTTAGCCATTTCTGCAGTTTTAAAAGAAAAGCTTGCCGTTCCATGACCTACATCCAAATGTACACCACGTTCAATCGCCTTAATCAACTCAGGCAGCGGCTCTTCTCTTTCATCAAATAAATTATTCGCTTTACCATTTAGAAAATGAGTAATAATGTCCTTTTCCTCAAGTAATTGAAGGACTTCCTTAATACTAGGCGGCCCTGAACCGATATGAACCATTAATGGTAAACCCGTTTCAGCCGAGAACTTCCTAGCGATTTTTAATGGCTCGACACCATTTGGACCAACTACACTTTTACTTATTCTCGCTTTAAGTCCAACGACAAAATCCCCGTACTTGGAAATTGCCTTCATTAATTCCCCTTCGTCCAGCCATGAAATATCCGATAACTCATCAACCCTTTTCAATCCAATCCGCGAAATATTCAGAAAGGCGAAAACATTCGTTTTGGAATTTTCACAGCTTCTAACCAGATCGGTTATCCTATCTGCCCCCGTGCTTCCCGCATCTATGACCGTTGTTACACCAGTTTTATATCCAATCTCATCAACCTCATCACCATAAGGATCGAATTCCGGGAAAGCATGTACATGCATATCAATCCAACCGCTCGAAACAAAAACTTTTTGATCATAATCTATTATCTTATCTCCTGTTGCAGTTCCGGGTCGTGCAATTTCCTTAATCATCCCATTTTCCAGGATGATATCCGCTGCTTTTCCCTCTACCATTTTTACATTTTTCAGAACTAACGTATCTGTCATTTCCCTCATCCTTTTCGGTACATCCTATCGATTGAAAGTACTTTGTATACGGTTACACTGAATTGTATAAGAATTCATTAATTTCTCTTTACAAAAATAGATTATCATATTTTGTCGAACTAATCAATATAACGTTATAATGTTTCATTTTAAATTTACAGAATTTTCATAAGATCAAGGCTATTTTTTCTTTGTGCTTCTTAGTTTCTTCATATAATATAATCTCATTAGTTTTTTTAAAATTTTCATGCTACCCATGAAAAAAAGGCGGGAAGAAAAACAATCTGTTTTTCTTTCCGCCTTTTTTTACGAATTCACAAAATCCATTGATGGAAGTTTCTACTCTAATTATCCGAATAAAGAATTATGGGTTTAAAGGGTTTGAACGATTCCTCCTAGACACCGCTAAAAGACCCCTTTTGTCTCCAAACTGAATAATTAGATCCTTTTTTTCTTTTTATTCAACCATATAATTAATCCAATTATCGCTATAAATAAAATGAATAGGTCTATGTTGTACATAGAAAATAAATTTCGACCAGCTATTATTACTGAGGACATCCTGATTATAAAACCTAGACATATAGAAATAAGTACAATTATTACTGTTTTAAAACTTTTTCCTTAGTTTCCATATTTTTGACCCCCTATATAGTATGAAATTATACCAAATTTTCAAAAAAAATAAGGGAGTGTATTAAAAATGAAGAAAAAGTCCTTATTTTCAATACTAATAATCAGTTTATTAGTATTTTCACATGTCCCCAATACATTGTCCGAAGAGAAAAATGAAACAATACTTTCATCAACAGTCAACCCCATTGTGGAAGTCAAATTAATTAGTGATGATGTTATACAAATACAACCAACAGCAAGCATCATTGAAATGAGCAAACCTATTGCTCATCAAGCTAAACTAACAAATACCCAATTAGGAAAGATGGTAAAGGCTCATCAAAAGGGAACAACATGGTTAAGCATCGGAAGTACTCTTGTGTTTGCGGGTGGCCCAACCTCACCAGCAGGAGTAGCTACTGCACCGGCATCAGTACTTGCTGGCAGTCCTAATAGTTTAATAGCAGCATATTATTCCGGAAAACAGGCTTATCATGTATCTGTCTATGCTAGTGGTAAAAAACCAAGTTTATCTAAAATAACGTATATATATTACACTAAGTCAAATCTTTCATTTAGAAGCCCTCGTTAATTAATCCTTCCTGCTCCTAATCTTACAGTGGAAATGTTGCTTTCCATAATATAAAAACCAAGAATGCTTATTTAAAAGCATTCTTGGTCTTGTTAATTGCCATACTTCATTTGATTTTCCTTTTTACGACATTCACTTAATATATATCCCGTTCCTATGAAAGCCGTTAATTTACCTTTTTCGATCCTTTCCAATGGATTTCCCTCAATCGGTATTTTTGTAGCTTACCTGTTGCCGTTTTCGGTAAAGACTCTACGAATTCAACTTTTGTCGGTGCTTTAAAGTGAGCCATTTTTGAGCGGCAAAAGGTAATGATCTCATTTTCCGTCACTTTTGCATTTTGCTGCAGCACAATGATTGCCTTAGGCGTTTCTCCCCATTTATCGTCTGGAATGGCAATGACCGCAGCCTCCAAAACATCTGGATGTTTATACAATACCCCTTCTACCTCTGTTGATGAAATATTTTCCCCGCCGGAAATGATTAAATCCTTAGCTCTGTCTTGTATCTCAATATACCCATCAGGATAGGTAACTGCTAGATCCCCAGTATGAAACCAGCCATCCCTAATTGCTTCGGCCGTCTTTTCCGGATCCTTATAATATCCTTCCATTACAACATTGCCGCGAGTAATGATTTCCCCCAGTTCCTTTCCATCCCAAGCGACTTCTTTCCCTTCTTTATTGACTACCATCGTTTCCCCATTGAAAACCAATTCAATACCTTGTCTTGCCTTTATTATTGCTTGTTCGTCAGCCGATTTAGCTTCAAACTCATCCTTCCACTCATTATATAGGATGAATGGGGAAGTTTCTGTTAATCCATATACGTGGATCATATTCAAACCAAGGATATCTTGTGCCTTTTGTATAAGCGCTGCTGCTGGAGGAGCACCTGCCGTTGCCATCCTTGGATGCACTTTGATATTTGTTTCTTTTGCTTTAGGGTCATTTACCAGCATATTGACGACAGTAGGCGCTCCACATAACAATGTAATATTATGACGGGCGAATAATTTGAGAATAAGAGGGGGATCGACTTTCCTTAAACAAACATGAGTCCCGCCAGTAGCTGTTACCGACCATACCCCTCCCCAGCCATTAGCATGAAACATTGGCAATGTATGTAAGTATACATCGTCATGCTTCACCCCTAGGTGATAAATGAAATTAGCGGCGTTCATGTAATTCCCGCGATGAGTTAACATGACCCCTTTTGGTTTTGAAGTCGTTCCACTCGTGTAATTTATAGTCAAAAGTTGATTTTCATCGATTTTAACCTCCGGCAGTTCATTATCATTTGCATGCAAAATGAAATTCTCATAATCTATTCCAGGTAAAGTGGTTTCATATCCTTCAACAGGCACGATGATGATCTTTTCCAAGGAAAGTTTAGTAATGATCTTTTCGATCGGAGCGGTGAATTCTTCATCGACTATCAACATTTTTGAATCGCTATGCTTGATGATATATTCCAAATCCTCTGCAGCAAGCCTATAATTCAAAGGAACCATTACCGCTCCCATTTGACAAATGCCATAAAAACATTCCAACATATAATGCGTATTTGGCAACATAACTGCAATATGGTCACCTTTTTCAATTCCCGAAGAATACAAAGCTTTGGAAAGTTGATCTGTTCGCTGCCCGAATTCCTTATATGTAAACTTTTTCTCTTCATCGATGACTGCCACTTTATGAGGATAATATTTTACTGCCCTGCGCTTCCAATCAATTGGAGTTAATGGGGAAAACATTTTTACCATCTCCTTCTTTCCAGATTCACTATATACAGCACCCTGCTTGGTTCGTCATGATGGATTCTGAGAAAAAACTTCGTATCCTTTTAATACATATTCATTTTCCAGCCATCATATCTTCTTTAATGGATTTCCATTTAAAGATTTTTGAATGGCCTATCCGCTTTGAAATGAAAAATCCAATTTTTAATTATTCTGATAATTAATCTCCTAAAAACAGTGAAATTCACTGCTTTAAAAATATAGTTCTTCTTTCTATTATAATGGAAACTATACACGTCAGGAAGATTATATTTTATTATCTATGCATGCCGATAGATGTTCGGTAAGTTTCCCAACGATTTGTTTGAGTCGTTCCGTTTCCTCTTCATTCAGGACGCTATAAAAGTCACGAAAGGTTTTGGTAAAACACTTATTGATGGAATGATAGGTATTCCTTCCACTTTCGGTGGATTGGATAAAAACGACCCGCCGATCATCCTCACTGTGTACCCTCTCAATCAACTTCTTCCGTTCAAGCCGATCAATTAGTGCAGTTCCTGCTGCGGGTTTAATTTTCAAATGATTCGAAACATCTTTAACCGCTATGGATTCATTCAAGACTATTAATTGCAATGCGCGATACTGCACAGTAGTTAAATCATATTTAACCAGTAACGGTTCCACCAATTCCTGTGATAGGCTGCTTAATTCCCTGATCTCTAGATGTAAATTATACAATTCACTTGAATGCATGTTTGACAATCCTTTCTTATTGACACTATCTATCTAAAACTATAACATAATTAACGTATCAAAAAATTAACCATGCGAATTAAATTGGTTATTGATTTTTAAAGAGAGAGAGAGGCTGTCCATGTCAGCAGAACAACGCAAAAAGATCATTATCCTCATGATCAATATGTTTATAGCAATAGGAAGTTTCGGGATCATCATTCCCATTTTACCAGCATACCTGGCCTCCATTAATCAAGGCGGAACCGCCGCTGGCCTAATGATTGCCATTTTCGCAGGTGCACAACTTATCTTTTCGCCAATTGCCGGAAAATGGACTGACCAATTCGGGCGCAGAAAAATGATTATTTATGGGTTGGTCGGTTTGACATTATCCATGTTTATTTTTTATGCAGTCAATTCCATTTGGTTATTATATGCTTCACGGATCATTGGCGGAATCGGGGCAGCTTTGCTTATACCCGCAATTTTTGCTTATGTTGCCGATATCACCACATTTGATCAACGCGCTAAAGGCAATAGTTTAGTATCTGCCGCCATGTCCCTGGGAATTGTAGTCGGTCCAGGAATTGGAGGTTTTTTAGCTGACTTTGGCTTGAAGTTTCCCTTTTTGATTTCTGCGCTTGTATCCCTATCAGCAGTCGTATTTTCAATTTTTGTTTTAAAAGAAAGCGAAACGGCACAGGTTACTCAATCCATGGATGTAAAAACTGAAACGATGCTTCGGAAGATCACTTTATCCGTGAAAAAGCCTTATTTCATCCCACTCATCATTACGTTTGTAATGAGCTTTGGTTTAATGGCGTATGAATCTGTAATTGGTCTTTATCTTGATAATCAATTCAATTCGACTCCTAAGGACATCGCCGTCATGGTTACAGCCACCGGTATCGTCAGTGTAATAGTTCAATTGTTTGTCGTCGATCGGATCGTACAGCGTTTCGGGGAAGTGAATGTGCTGAATATCTTTATCAGTGTTGCAGCCATCGGGTTCCTCCTATCACTTTTTGCATCAAATTACCTGATTTTCTTTTTGATTTCACTTATCATCTTCCTTTCCACTTCCATCTTACGTCCAGTTCTTAACACACTGATTTCCAAGATGGCAGGGAATGAGCAAGGTTTTGCAATGGGTATGAATAATGCGTATATGAGCATCGGAAATGTGCTTGGACCAACACTTGCGGGAATGATGTATGATGTCCACATTACCTATCCGTTCATGTTGGGTCTTATCCTCTTATTCATTACTTTAATGATTACTATGGCTTGGCAAAAGCGATCACTTCATGCAAAGGCCTTATCTTAGAGCTTAAATGGCATTTCAAAATTTATTCCTTAACGAATCCCCCGAGTAGCATCCGCTATCCGGGGGTTTTCATTATGATTTTTTTATCCATTCTTCTTTTAATTGAAATCCTCCAAAACAGTTTAATAACGAGTAACACTTCAATCTCTTGAGAACTAGCTCCAATTTCATACGGTAACTTCTCATATTTTTGCGTAATACTCGAATTCACGAGTATTTGCTTCAAACTCACGAGTAAATGCGTCAATTTCACGAGTATTTGCTCCAAATTCACGAGTAAATGGCTCGAATTCACGAGTAAACAGCTTACAAATCATGCGCATCCTCTACAATTTACAAGTATTTGCTCCATTCTTTCCTTAAGTTGAAGCTGTTATCTCACCAAAATAAAAAGCGACCTTATTTTTGGAATAAGGCCGCTTATCATTCAGTTTTCTCATTTCATATTGTTATAAAGGGAAATTAATTTCATTTAATATAAATGGCTTTCTTTCCGTTACTGCTTTCAAAAGCCGCATCAATGATTTTAATGACCGCCAACCCCTCTTGGGCAGTTACTGGAGCTTTTTTCCCGCTCAATATACTATCGGCAACTGCCTGGTAATACGTTAAATAAGAACCATGCAGTGTTTCAATGGTTTCATGTATCTCATTTTCTCCTTCAACCGTAACCAGCTTACCATAAAATTCGGGATAATCTGCACCCCAAGAGTCATCGACTGGTTTTTTCCCCTCACTTAAGTCAGCCTCTTGGCAATCAAGACCGTATTTGATAAATGATCCTTTACTTCCATGCACCTGATACCGCGGTCCATTATACGGAACGATTGAGCCTGAATGCAAGATAACCCTCAGCTTTTCATATCCTAATATCACATGGAAGTAATCATCCGTTTCTGCATTTTCTTTTTGGGAAAATACATCTGCCGAAACGAATTGCGGCAAACCAAACAAATGAAGTGCTTGATCGATGAGATGTGATCCTAGATCATAAAGCATGCCTGATCCCGGGCCCGGTTTTTCCCTCCATCTATCCCTGACCACAGGCCGGTATCGATCATAATGGACTTGGTATGTATTGATTTCCCCAAGCACTCCATCATCCATAAGTTTTTTCACAGTCAAAAAGTCATTATCCCATCTCCTGTTATGATAGACACTTAAAACAAGATTCTTTTCCTCGGCAATCTTGATGAGCTCCTCCGCCTCCCAAGCTTCCACAACCATCGGCTTTTCGAGAATGACATGCTTTCCGGCTAACAAGCTTTGCTTGGCCATTTCATAATGCAAACCACTCGGTGTCGTAATAACAGCCAAATCAATGGACGGGTCTTCAAGAATTTCCTCTAAGCTGCCTACCACTTCCACATCTTTCAAATCTTTTTGGACTTTTTCCTTATTGGAGCTCACAACTTTCACTATTTGAAACTGCTCTAAAACACTTAGTAATGGCGCGTGGAAAGTAGCTCCTGACAATCCGTACCCAACTATGCCCACTTTAATTTTTCTCATTTTCAATCCCACTCGCTTTCTTGTTCCTCTTAAACAAACATTTTATTATATTTCATTGTCCGGGTATGTATCTCTCAAAAACTTGACAGATTGATTAATCAATTCTTTCAATACATTAATATTGATATCTGCCACTTTATTGATGTACACACACGCTTTTCCGGAAGTGTGTTTTCCAAATACCTGTAACAATTCTTCTCTTTTTTTGTCCCCTGGAGCAAAGTATAAACTGATTTTTGCTTTTCGAGGTGAAAAGCCTACCAGTGGGGCATCGCCTTCGTGACCAGATTCATATTTATAATGATAGGTTCCGAACCCAATTATGCTAGGTCCCCACATCTTTGCCTCATAACCTGTCGTTTCGGTAAAAACATTCAACAATTCGTAGGCATCTTCACGTTTTTTCGAATTATCGACGTTTTCGATGAACTCAATGACACTACTGTCCGTCTCATTGGTTTTTTGTTTATACATGACCGGAACCTCCCTTATATTAAAAGGCAGAAAAAATTCATAAGATATCGCTTGCTCAGTATCTTAATACCCTATACAATCGTGTTTTTAGGTTGTTATGTATGTATACAGCCTTCATCACCGATGTATCAATGATTGGCGGACGAGCTCCTTTACTATTTCTCTATGCTTCATGGCAAATCCTTCATTCAATACCCTAATATATTATAGAACATTGATTCGTTTTATTCTATTTTAAGAGCAAGTTTATTAAGTAAATCTTTCGCGCTTTAAAAATCAGTACTTTACCATAATAATCTCTACGATCAGAATTTATTATTCTGATCGTAGATTTTTTTATTAAAAGGCAAACTGCAGTTTTACCAGATCTATTGCCGCCTGATCTTATCTATTTCATCAGCTATGAATTGCACCTGTGTCCCTACGATGACTTGAATGCTTTGGGGACCCACAATATTGATTCCGGCAACCCCTGCTGATTTGATTTTATTCTGATCGACAGCTCCCATATTTTCCACTTCCACCCTTAATCGGGTAACACAATTATCTACAGATGTTACGTTAGCGTCTCCGCCTAATCCCTCATATATAGCGGAAGCCATTCCAAAGAATTTACTCTCATTATTCCCACCTTGACCGCTGTCTGCTTCCGCAATCGCTCCTCCGCCATCAAGCTCATCTTCTGTATCCTCTTCTCTGCCGGGAGTCATTAAATTGAACCTAGTTATCAAGAATCGGAATAAGAAATAGTAGATGACTGCAAAAGCCAGTCCTTGAAGAAGCAGCATATAAGGTTCATTTGCCATTGGCAATCTTGAGCTTAAAACAAAGTCAATGAATCCTGCACTAAAACCGAACCCTGCTGTCCATTGGAAAGTCGCAGCAATAGCCAACGATATTCCTGTTAATAAGGCATGCACAACGAATAGGGCTGGTGCAACAAACATGAAAGCAAATTCCAAAGGTTCAGTAACGCCTGTGAAAAATGAAGCGAAGCCAGCTGCGAGCATTAATGAGGCCACTTGTTTTTTCTTCCGTGATTTTGCCGAATGGTACATGGCAAGAGCCGCTGCCGGTAAACCGAACATCATGACGGGAAAGAAGCCGGCTTGATACATGCCTGTGGTTCCTTTTATTCCCGTTCCAGCCCAGAATTTACCGATATCGTTAAGACCGATTACATCGAACCAGAATACGGAGTTTAACGCATGATGTAAACCAGTTGGTATCAAAAGCCGATTGAAGAACCCATAGAGTCCTGCTCCAGCGGCACCTAATTCACTTATGCCTTCCCCAAATATAACTAACCAGGAGTAGATGAGTGGCCATACGAAGAATAATATTAGGGAAACCAGTAACATGGCAACCGCAGTAAGGATCGGAACAAGGCGTTTACCGCTAAAGAAAGCGAATGCATCCGGCAGTTCTACCTTACTGAACCGATTAAACATAGCTGCCGCTATAAGACCCGAGAGGATTCCGACAAATGCATTTTCTATTTTCAGAAACGCTGGATTTACATCTTTTACATCGATTCCTTGCAGCATCGCCACCGAGTCCGTGGAAAGCAATGTCGTTACGACTAGATAGGCTACCAGCCCGCTCAGAGCGGCAGCTCCATCTTTTCCTTTCGACATCCCCAACGCCACACCAACGGCAAACAAGATAGCCATATTGTCAATGATCGAAGAACCTGCTTTGATTAAGAAAGCTGCTAACGGACTTCCCGCTCCCCATCCTGCTGGATCTATCCAGTAACCGATTCCCATTAAAATGGCGGCTGCCGGCAATACGGCTACTGGCAGCATCAAGGAACGCCCTATTTTTTGAAGATATTTTTTCATTTTGCTTTCCTCCTGACAATTACTGATTTAGGGCAAACCCCATATTCTATTAGACAACGGTTCCTTCCATTTTAGAACTTCATTTCATTTATAAATTTGACTATATTCAGGAATAAAGTCTTAGCGATTTACTCCTCCTTCGAAAGCCCATAAAAAAAGAAAAGTCCAACCCGGACTTTTCTTTTTTCACTTATTTATAGAGCAAGTAATTTTTGCGAACCTTTTTAAAGGCATCCTGCTTTACTTGATATTCTTTCAAGATTTCATTTACAGTTGAACCTTCTTTAATTCTAGACATTATCCAGCCATTGCCAATCAATAAATTGAAATTGTTGGCTGCAAGGAATTCGAAGTCACCGGGATATAGATCCTGAATGGTCTTGATGATGTGAAGTCCAGTAGGGACAGCCTTGAACTGTTCTCTATCCGTTATATAAATTTCCACTCCGTGGCTAAGTTTACCTGCATGTTTTGAAAATGTAGGTGTAAAGGACGCTGCCCTGAATTTTACACCGGGTAACCTTAATGCATTTAATTTCCCAGCAAGCTCATCACCGTTTATATAAGGAGCACCTATCAACTCGAATGGTTTGGTCGTTCCTCTGCCTTCCGAGACATTCGTTCCCTCGATTAAGCCTGTAGCCGGATATACGAAAGTAGTGGAAACTGTCGGCATATTCGGTGACGGCAAGACAAAAGGGAGACCAGTATCGTCATAATCCATATCTCGCTTCCAGCCTTTCATCTTGATGACCTTGAGATCTGCTCCAATTTTAAATTCCTTATTGAACAAAGTCGCGAGTTCCCCAACCGTCATCCCATGCTTAAGCGGGATTGGATACAACCCAACAAACGATGAGAATTCAGGTTCAAGGACCGGCCCATCTACCGACTCTCCGCCTTGTGGGTTCGGCCGGTCCAGCACGATAAAGGGGATATCATTTTCTTTGGCTGCTTCCATTGCATAAGCCATCGTGTAGATATAAGTGTAATAGCGTGTTCCGACATCCTGGATATCAAAAACAAGGACCTCAACATCCTTTAACATTTCAGGTGTCGGTTTTTTCGTTTTACCATATAAACTATAAACGGGCAATCCTGTTTTTTCATCAATATAATATTCAACGCTTGCACCAGCTTGCGCATCTCCACGCACTCCATGTTCAGGACCAAATAAAGCCGTTAAATGAATATCCGGATCATCATGAAGGAGATCGACGATGCTGGCTAAATTAGAGTCGATGCCAGTTGGATTCGTAATCAAGCCGACTTTCTTTCCGCTTAAAACGTTCTTTTCTTCTTTTAAAAGAACTTCAATACCAGGATTGACCTTTTGTTTTTTCTTCTCTTTAACAGCAGTTACACTTTTTGAGGAAACGATGCCGAAACAAAGCATGCAAATGGCAAATAGGATTATCATTCTTTTCAAATTGCTTCTCTCCTTAATTTTTAATGGGTCTTCCAGATTTAATATCTAATCCATATCCATATTTATAAAGGCTTTCAGAGGGCTTAGTTACTGAAGGTATATCGACCGGCAACGTGCCTTTTGGTCTTGATTCTCCAAAAATGGTCGAGATGCCTGCCGGGATATTCGGCTGTCTATAACGCCCATTCGAATACCCTTTAAACCCGTAAACAGCAAGAATCGCCTTCGCTTCTTCAAAGTTTGCAACATCATAAGGGTTTCTTAAACTCATTAAAACAAATTCTTTGTCTTTTTTCTTGGCATGATTCATGACCGCTCTAGGGAAGGCTGTTGCCCACTTCGACGAATCTTGAATGCTGTCATCTATCACTCCATCATTGACAGCCGGATCGTTTTTGACAATATAGGAACCAGTTATGACAAAATCCGATTCATCAATGAGTCTGGCCACTTGATCTGTAAATGACTTTCCTGAAAAACTCATACCCGTTATTTGGACTTTCTTTATTTTCTTTTTATCAGCTAATTCGCTTATGCTCCTGGACATGGATTCAACTTGGTCATCAAAAGGAGCAAGAATTAAAACTTTATCATTTTTCTTAGGTTTGAAAGGCAATGTTTTGTGTTCATTTTTCAATAGAGTGATGGCATCTTCCGCCATTTCCCTTTCTTTTTTCAAATGATCTTCGTTACCGACCACTTGAAGCGCGGTTTCGATTTTTTTATCTATCGGAGTATCTTCCGGGTTTAATATTCCTCTTTTCACTTTTAGTTCAAGTATCCTCGTTACAGATTGATTGACCTGATTTAGAGGAATTTCCCCGCTTGCCACTGCTACCTTCACTGCATTGAATACAGAGGTTAGATTCTTTTCCATTTGAAGCGAATTAACCTGTGCCGGCATCAAAGCAATATCAACACCAGATTTCAGGGCAAGGACCACAGCTTCTTCCTGTCCGAAGTTGTCCGCGATGGCTTTCATATTCAAAGCATCTGTAACCACAACACCGTCAAATCCCATTTCTTCACGTAATAGACCCGTGATGACCTTTTGTGACAGCGTTGCAGGAACCATAATTTCTTGACCGTCTTTTTTACTGATATAGGTAGTGTCATCGAATGCAGGAAATTGAACATGTGCAGTCATCATCATATCAACTCCAGCATCGATAGCTCTTTGGAAAGGAAGCAGCTCGATGGAGCGCAAACGCTCTTTATCATGAGAAACAAGGGGAAGACCATAATGACTGTCGACTGCTGTATCTCCATGGCCAGGGAAATGCTTGGTCGTCGCTATCATGTTCTGATTTTGCAATCCTTTTATCATCTGAATGCCAAGCTTTGATACAAGTTCCGGCTCGGAACTGAAGGATCGAACGCCAATAACAGGATTTCCGGGATTATTATTGACATCGACAGACGGTCCGAAATTGACATTTATGCCAAGTGACGACAGTTCCTTGCCAATAATTTCTCCGGATTGATATGCGTAACTCTCTTGTCTGGCTGCACCAAGTGCCATATTACCAGGAAGGTTCGTTCCAGTTTGAAGGCGAGTTACGATTCCACCTTCCTGATCAATCGTTATGAACAGCGGAAGGTCCGGGCTTGCCATCTGTAAACCATCGGTGAGCCGAACCGTTTGTTCGGTATCGACTACATTCTCAGCAAACAGAATCACACCGCCCAGATGATATTTTTTGATAATGCTTGCAACTTCCGAGTTCATTTCAATAAATCCGGTCGCCTTTGTTTCTCCTTGTTTTTGCCAATTACGAAAATCCGGCATGAGCATTTGACCGACTTTTTCATCGATTGTCATGTTTTCTACGATTTCCTGTATATCTGAAACCGTTTTTTCATTCTCGTATCCCTTTGCCGTCGCATTCCCTCCCATAATGGACAAAACCAAACATAATGCGATTCCAGCTGGGGCACATATCCTTTTTATCATTCAGGCTTCCTCCCTTGTATTCTTTTTAGTTCTGTTAGCAACAATTCCAAACCACTGCCATGAAGGGGTAAAAATGAATGGAAATGAACTATATAGATCCTATAAAGAAATCAAGGCAGCATCGGGAATCCCAGCAGCCGCCTCTTTAAAAAGCCTTCATGAAATGTTTCCATTTCTCCCTGGATTCTTTGAGTCCAATTGTTTACTCCATTATAAGTTTTATTGTTTGACCAGGCTTTAGAAGGGACAGCAAGGGAATATCTTCTTCTATAACTCTTCCTATAACGTTGACTCGGTGGTCTGCCCCTAGGTCTCTTTTGCAAATCTGAACCTCTCCCCGATACCTTCCATAAGCATCATTGTCCATCGTTATGGATCCAAGGCTTCGTGCAGCTGTATTACTCGGCTCAACATTTGCGGTGACACGGGTATTCTGCAGCCGGAAAACATCTTGAGAAACATCTGGCCTCAATTTATACTGACCGCTTTGCAAAAGTCGGGATTCCATTCCAATAGTTAGAATGTTCAGATTTTCATACGCAGTTAGATTCTCAAGCAAATTACCCTCCGTTCCCTGATCTCCAATGTAAACTCCATCCACATGCTGGATCAGCTCAATTCCGGCGGCGTAAGGATTCATCAACCTGTGTTTTTCAAGCGTTGGAAGACCCTCATGAAGAGGACCGCGTTTACTTCCTGCACCCGGGATGAAAGCAAAGATCGGTATGCCGTATTTCTTGAACATTCTATTTTGTTCATGAAAGAACTCTTCTTCAAGGCCCGTTTCTGGCCTTGGATAAAAGTTGTGCCAAGCTATCAGTCTTTCCGGTTCCACTCCGCCCCCAAGCACGGCTAAAAGTTCATCCTCATTCAACGTACTTGCATTTAGTGAGAGTGAAAACACCTTAGATAAAGATATGACCGTTTCTTTATCGAACCCATCATCAAGGCGAATCCCTTTAATACCTAATGGCCATAAATCCGTAAATTTGTTAATCCCCAAATGATCAAGCGTATTTAATGAGACATCTGCATGGATTTCCATTCCATAGTCCTCTGCAAGCTTTAAAAGCCTGATCATCCTCTTCACGAGGTCCCCCTTTTCTTCAGGAATATGGAGCGAGGTAAATACTCTCTTCACTCCCAGGTTAGCAGCATGTATAATTTGTGTTTCTGCAAGCGGGTCCTGTAGATAAAAAGAAATTCCGATCACTTAAATTCAACCGCCATTTCATCTTTAAATCCGAACAGATACGTAAAAATAAACCCTGCTATATAGGAAATGAACAACCCAGCAAGGAACAGGGCGATTTGGTTTGGATGAACTAGAAAGGTAAGCGGCAGTCCGGACACACCGATGGAAGACGTGGCGATCCCGAATTGAGCTTGGAATGCTCCGCCTACTCCTGCACCTAAACATGCAGTTAAGAAGGGCCGGCCCAATGGCAGGGTCACTCCAAATATAAGGGGTTCACCAATACCTAGCATTCCTGAAGGAAGCCCTCCTCCGATAGCCCTCTTCAAACTTGCTTTCTTCGTTTTCATATAGATGGCAAATGCCGCTCCCACTTGGCCCGCGCCACCCATCGCCAAAATAGGAAGCAGTGGATCATCACCAATCGAATTTATCAATTCTAGATGGACAGGCGTTAAACCTTGATGTAAACCAGTAATGACGAGAGGGAGGAAGGCCGCCCCAAGCACGAATCCAGCTACAACACCGCCGAAATCCAATACATTCAATAACCCATTCGTAATGGCATCCGATAAAAACCCTCCTACCGGCATAAATACAATGTAAGTGACAATCCCGGTAATGAGTAAAGCGATGGTTGGCGTCAAAATGATATCCAGTGATTGAGGAATGAATTTCCTGACCTGTTTTTCCACCAAGGCTATGAAAATAGCTGCAAAGAGTACTCCGATCAACCCACCGCGGCCAGGGAGCAAATTTTCACCGAACAATGAAATGTCGCCGACGGCCGGATTTATGACCAAGATACCAGCAAGGGCACCAAGTGCAGGTGATCCTCCGTATTCTTTTGCAGCATTGGTCCCAACCAAAATCCCCAAGTAGGCAAACAGACCGGATCCGATAACGGTTAAAATGATGGCTAATTGTGATTCTGCTGCAAGCCAGCCCGCTTGAACGATTGCCTTTGTAATACCGGTAATCAAACCTGATGCCACTAAGGCGGGAATTAAAGGGATGAAAATACTTGCAATCCTGCGTAAAAAAAGTCTAAACGGTTTTGCGTTTTTCCTATCAATCTCTGATTTATTCTTCGAGGCCACTTCTTTTAAGTTCAAATCTCCAGAAGCTTCCCCCAGAAGCTTTTCAAATTCTGTATGAACCTTGTTCACCACGCCTGGCCCGAGAACGATTTGTATCGTTTCCTCTTCAATGACGCCAAAAACGCCTTCCGTATTTTTTATATCTTCCATTTTTACTTTCGAACGATCAATTGGCAATACCCTCAGTCTCGTCATACAATGTGCAGCATCGGCAACATTAGATGCCCCACCTAATTTCCCCAATAACTCTTCTGCTAAACTGGCGTACTTATCCCCCTTACCCATTCATAAGCCCCCTTTTTCAAATCTCGGATTAATCATTTATATCGATCTGTCATCGATTTAATGGCAGACCTTGTGTTATCAATATATTGGACAGTTTCTTCATACTGCTCTGAAGCCATCCCCAAAAACAAAATGTCAATCATATATAATTGCGCCAATCGTGAGGATGTTGCTGCACTTCGAAATGGTGCTTCATTCGAATAGGATGTAAACAATGTGGCATCACACAAAGAAGATACCGTTGTTTGGCCATAATGGGTCAGCCCGATTGTCTTGACCCCACGTTCCTTTGCCAGCTTCAATATATTGACAACTTCAGGTGTTTCCCCAGAGAATGAAATGGCAAAAACGATGTCATTCTCATCAGCATTTGCAATCAGGGTTGCAACTAAATGCATATCTGTAAAAGCCGTTGCTCCTTTATTGATGCGAAGTAATTTTTGCTGAGCATCCGCAGCAACTATATTCGAAGCACCCACACCGCAAAAGTGGACGGTTTTTGCATTCAGCATCAGCGTCATGGCATGTTTTAGATTATCATGATCGATTATTTCAGATGTGTCCCGGATGGTCTGAATCGAATTACTCGTTGTTTTCTCCACAATCCGGTACAGTGATTCGGAAGGCTCGATATCCCGGTAGCCCTGTTCAACCGTCTTCATCAAATCTCCGGCAATCCTTATTTTCAGATCTTGATATCCTTTTATTCCAAGCGATTTACACAACCTAATAACAGCAGCCCCGCTTGTTTGGGCAGACGTACTTAATTCCTGTACAGTGCTGTTCACAACTTCATGAGGATTCTGCAGAATATATTCCGCTAGTTTTTGTTCTGATTGCGGCAGCTTGCTCAACATCGTCTGTATGATGGATAATCCTCCTGTAGCCATTGCTTCCCTCCTAATCTTCATAGATCGAGATGGCTTTTCTGACATCTCCATCCGCTTTTTCCAGTAACTCCATAGCTTTTTCATAATCTGTTGCCGTTTTTATCATGACAATCGCTGGCTTAACTTGATTATTTGCCTTTTCAAGCATATTCAAAGCTTGATCATAATCAGCATTCGTTACTGTTTCTATGATGTTTACTGCACGATCCTTCAGTTTTTGATTACTGACATTTACATCGACCATCAGATTTTCATAGACTTTGCCCAATCGGATCATTGTTGCCGTTGAAATCATATTGAGTACCATTTTATGTGCGGTTGCCGCTTTCATTCTCGTGGATCCTGTTAACACTTCCGGCCCGACCACCACTTCAATCCCTATATCAGCTTCTTTCGTGATGCTCGAGTTATTATTGCAGGATAAAGCGACCGCTTTAGCCCCGACCTTTCTTGCATAACGCAAAGCACCCTTCACATAAGGAGTGCGCCCGCTTGCCGCAATGCCAATAACCGTATCATTTGCTGTAAGCGCCACGTCAATCAGGTCACTTTCCCCAAACTCTTCTTTATCCTCTGCACCTTCAACAGCCCGAACAAATGCCTTTTCCCCTCCTGCGATTATTCCCAGCACCCTATCAGGCGGAGTGCTGAAAGTCGGGGGACATTCCACAGCATCCAGCACTCCGAGCCTTCCGCTCGTTCCTGCTCCGATGTATATGAGTCTCCCTCCTTTTTTTAACGATTCGCAAGCCCATTCAACTGCCGTTTCAATCTCTGGCAATACCTCCTGAACTGCTGCTGCCACTTTAAAATCTTCTTTATTGATTGCAGAAATGATGTCCATTGTAGTAACACTGTCGATATTCATCGTCTTTTCGTTCCGTAATTCAGTCGTTAATGAACGCAAATGTTCTTCCATAGACTATTAAATCCTCCTATAAACAATCACTTAAATATAATTTCATTTTTTAATAGAAATTAATGAAATTATATTTCATATTATATTCAATGATAGCGTTTTCATTACTTAGAGACAAGATATTTTTGTAAAATTTGTTAACCGGCAATCTCCGTTCTTCAAAACTCGATGCTGGCGGACTTGCATCTATCCCTTTCAGAGTGGCTTAATTTACCCATAGGAGCCTACTATTTTTAGTGTGAATTTTTTCAAAAAAAAAACGTGTACCGTCACCTTATTAGGAACGATACACGCAATTTTGCAAAAAGCTAAACTAGTATACTACTCCAGACCCGGTACACCTGTACTCCTTTACCCAGTTAACGGATCGGGACTACTTTCCCGTTTTCTACTGCACCGACGACAATAGTTGATGCAAATCCTCCATTTTCATCAATTGAGGGAATATCGTATATTTTTTGATCTGGCCCTATATTTGAAAGTCCGTCTTGCATATGTTTACGGATGGCCTTGGCATCATCAACGCTGCCTGCAGATTTCATCGCTTCCACAAACGCATACATCGCGATATAATTCAATCCTACTTCGGAGCTTGGATCTTCCTTATAATTCTTTTGATATTTCTCGACGAATGCAGGCACTGCTTCTTCATCTGAGTCCATCAATGGCAGAACGCCAATCGAGCCTTCCAATGTTTCATATGAACCTGCAATCGGCTTCATTTGATCCAGCTTTGCTTGATCCATGATGATGAAACCGCCTTTAAATCCCAGCTCCCGAGCTTGCTTCGCCACTTTTGCCGTAGGTTCCGAAGCTCCACCGATGAATAGCACATCAGGATCTTTTTTCAAGGCATTTGTGACAATCGTAAAGAAATCGGTTTCTTTGGCGAAATCAATCGAAGAATTATAAACGACTTTTCCGCCTTGCTTTTTCCAATGTGGGAGCACGGCTTCCGTCCAGTCTTTACCGTATTGCGAAGATGTTGGCAAAGCGGCAATTTTCTTGCCGAAATGTTCCATCGCATATTTTGTAAAAGGCTCGATATACCCCTCGTAATTCGGTGGGATTCGAACAGTTAATGAATTTCCGCTCTCGGTCACTGCCGGTTCACTCGTATATGCACCAATGATGAATTCCTCTTGTTCATTAAAAACCTGAAGTGCCAGCACGCCTCCGCTGTGAGGCGTGAATATGATCGGCGTATCATATTCCTGAATTAAACGTTTAGCGTTCGACCCTGTTTCATTAGGTAAGTATTTATCGTCCAACGATACTAAGTTCAACGTGTATTTCTTACCATCTACTTCAAAACCACCAGCATCATTAATTTCATTGACGGCCATTTCGACACCATTCAATGTCCGTTTCCCATATAACGCTGCTGCCCCGCTTAAAGGACCGCTAAAACCGATGTTTACGACATTGTCATTTTTTCCTTTACTGCCACTGCTGGACACAGGGCTATCCCCTTTATTGCACCCGGTCAAAACAGTGATGGTTAGCAGGAGAAAGACAAATAATACTTTCAGTTTTTTCATAAAAATCCCCCATTCAATTTATTCAGGCCCCGATATACGCTTTCCTTACTTCATCATTGGCTAATAGCTCACTTGCTGTCCCTTGAACGACAATTTCCCCATTTTCAAAAACATATCCTTTATCTGCAATGCTTAGGGCAGCATTCGCGTTTTGTTCAGCAAGCAGAACCGTGATTCCTTCGCGGTTTATTTCTTCAATGACTTGAAACATTTGTTCAACAATGAGTGGAGCGAGTCCCACCGAAGGCTCATCAAGCATCAACAATTTCGGTTTTGACATCAAAGCCCTTCCAATTGCGAGCATTTGCTGTTGGCCGCCGCTCAGGCTTCCCGCTTCATCATGATGCTTTTCTTTTAAAATCGGGAATAAGTGATAGACGTATTCCAAGGAATCCTTGATCTCCGCTTTTTTCTTTCGATGCACATAGGCACCCATCCGCAGATTTTCCTGAACGGTCATCTGTGGAAACAGTTTACGTCCTTCGGCACACTGAACGATCCCCTCCCGAACATTCTTATCCGGGGCACGGCCCCCTATCGGCATGCCTTGAAAATGGATTTCCCCCTTGGAAAGCTTACTGATTCCGCTTATGGAACGAAAAGTCGTGCTTTTTCCTGCTCCATTAGCTCCTAGCAAAACAACGATTTCTCCCTCAGCAACTTCGATATTCACATGGTTTATCGCAGTGAAACTTCCATAATTCACGGCGACATCTGTTAACTTAAGCACTGGCACTCCCTCCCAAATAGGCTTTAATGACCGCTTCATTTCCGCGGATTTCCTTAGGAGTGCCCTCGGCAATTTTTTCTCCGTAATTAAGGACCATGATGTGGTCTGCCAAGTTCATGATCATATGCATTTTGTGCTCGATTAAACAAACGGTCAGTCCCGATCGATTCAATTTTTTAATCAGTTCTGTCAAGCCTTCCGTTTCATCCGGGTTGATACCCGCAGCAGGTTCATCAAGAAAGATGATTTCCGGTTCTGTCGCTAGGGCCAGAGCAATGGCTGTCCGTTTCTTTTCCTCCTGTGAGATGCTCGAGACCATTCTGTCAGCCGATTCCGTTAATCCGACAATATCAAGCACCTCCATAGCCTTATCCCTGCAAGCCGCTTCCTCCAGTTTTAAACGTTTTGTTCTTAGAATGGCATCCACCAAATTGGATTTTGTTCGCAGTCTATGACCGACAATGACATTATCCAACACGGTCGATTGATCGAAAAGGCTTGTCGTTTGAAAGGTTCTTGAAATTCCGAGCCCCGCAATTTCATTGGCAGGAAGTTTGGTGATATCTATCCCTTTAAAAAGCACCGTCCCGGAAGTCGGTCGATGAAAGCCACTGATCAAGTTAAAAAAAGTGGATTTCCCTGCACCATTTGGCCCGATTATTGCATTGATTCTACCTTTTTCAATTGAAAAATCCACATTATTGACGGCCGCCAATCCTCCGAAACGCTTTGTCAAATTCTTAGTTTCGATTAGCAAATTCATCCCTCCTCAGCTTTTATGTGCAATTCGCCCCTAACCCCGGACAGTGCATTATTTTTTCGCTTTCTTTGCCAATCAAAGAATGCCCCTGCGATTCCGCGCGGATAAAAGATAATGATCACCGTAAGTAATGGTCCGAATATCAACATTCGATATTCTTGAAGGAATTGCAGATTCTGCGACAGGATTACTAATAATAATGTTCCTACCAATGGACCTGAAAGTGTCCCGATTCCGCCAACCAATAAATACATCAATAGATCGAACATGATGGCAGTTGATCCGATATCAGGTCCAATGAAACGGATGAATGAAGCATACAAGGCACCTGCCAAACCTGCGAAGAATGTGGATAGGACAAATGCGGCTAACTTATTCTTCATTGTGGATATACCAATCGTTTGTGCAAGGTCCTCGCTGTTCCTGATCGCCATATACGTTCTGCCGGTCAATGAGCGTATAATTCGATACATGATTAAAATCACTGCAAGCAGGAAAATGAGAACGAGATAATATTGGGATGCTGCAGTATCGAATGTGATAGGTCCTATATTCCCAGGAGCAGGGATCCCGATCAATCCCCTAACCCCCTCTGTAAGTCCCTCCCATTTATCGATCACCAGATAAATGATGTAACCCACACATAGGGTATAAATCGCGAAAAAGTGTTCCTTTGTCCTTAGCGCAATCAAACCGATTAAAAACCCAATGGCACATGTGATTAAACATGCACATATTAGTGCCAGCCAAAAGTTCATTCCCGCTTTTACTGTGAGCAGTCCAAGAGAATACGCTCCAATCGCAAAAAATCCAGCATGTGCAAGCGAGAGATACCCAGTATAGCCTGATAATAAATTGATTCCATAAACAGCTATCGCCCAGATGAACGAAAGTGTCAGCATATGGAGATAATAATCGTTTTGCGCGATATAGGGGAATGAAAAAGCAAAGACGATAAGAGCGATAATCCCATTTCTTTTCGTTAATATCCTCACACTACCTCTCCCCCTTTGCAAAAAGACCTGTTGGTTTCACCGTTAATATGATGACTAAAAGTATGAATGCAATGATGTCTTTATAATCATTTGAAATATAAGTTGCACCCAGGCTCTCACTGAAACCTAGGATATATCCACCTACGATCGCCCCCGGGATGCTGCCCATTCCACCCAATATGATAATGACGAAGGCTTTTAGGATGACTAAATGCCCCATGCCGGGAAAAACAAGATTAATCGGTGATGCAAGGGATGAAGCGATGGCTGCTAATCCCCCCGATATCATGAAGGTAAGCATCGCGACTTTATTAATGTTGATTCCTACTAATGACGCCCCTTCACGGCTTTGGGACATTGCAATTATCGTCGAACCGGCATAAGTTTTCTTTAGGAAAAGGTAAAGTAAAACCATCACTGCGATAGCTGACACGATGATCAATAATCGCTGAAGTGTGAACGTCAGTCCCAGGATATTGACGACTTGACCATATGGAGAAGTCATAGTATGGAAGTCGGCACCCCAGACAAATTGGGCAAAAGCTTCAAGAAAAAGGAGAATGCCGATGGCTGCAATCTTATCGTGCAACGGAGGTGCCTCCCTTAACAGGCGGAACACGAAACGTTCCAAAAGGACTCCCAACAAACCAACAACGATAATGGATACGAACATGGCCATCCAGTAATTGACCCCATATAATGTCATCATTGACAACGTGATATATCCTCCCAACATATATAGGGCACCGTGTGCAAAGTTCGGAATATGCAAAATTCCATATACTAGCGTCAATCCCAGTGCAACGAGACTATATACGCTGCCAATCGTCAAACCATTAAAAAGCTGCTGGATCAAAATTTCCATTTATTTCCTCCTTGAAAATTAATGAACTTCACTTTGCTGTTCCTGGCTCACAATCCTGTCCATATTTTAAAAGCACAAATCTGTATTAAAAACATTTTCACATACTCTCCCATAGCATCAACATCTCGGGAATGGCCAATAAGCTTTAATTCCCTTTATTCTCCGCCTATAGAAATAGCTTAGGTATTTGTTGTTAGCGCTTTCATTTTTTTCGGGCGTAACGATCGTGCAGACAAGCTGTATTTAGGGAAAGACAATGATTCCATTTTCTGTTTAATGACGGTTTATACATGGTGGCCGTCTGGTTTTTTCACCCCTTTCACCTCGCACCTTCCCATAGGAGAATCATTCCGCAGAATAATTTCCAGATTAATTTCCAGATTAATTTCCAGATTAATTTCCAGATAATAATGCAAGTGCCGTGCCAAACAGTAAATCACCTTCAATAAGGCTATTAACCTGTCTGTGAATTCATTATTGAATTGTAAAATCTCAAAAGTATCGGTTCCATACGGGATGTCCTTCATTCACTATTGACTGAAAAAATCATTTCTGAATCAAAAAAAATTAAAATGGAAAGGAACCAAAAAATCCCGTTTATAACTTCCATCATTTCACATATTAGCAGGCGGGTAATAATGTAAAAAAACACAACCTAAGAACCAATAATTTCCTAAGGTAATAAAGCCCGTCATCCCCAAAAAACGCGTAAATATAATTAGGAATTCAGTCAAAAAGACAGCACCTCCAATTTTGGATAATATCCAAAATTGGAGGTGCTGCTCATACTTACCTATCATTTCCACGACCTCGATATTTTTTAAGTTTCCTGAAAATTTTTGCATGAGGAATCAAGCGCTTCTCCAATTTCATGGTAATTTAGTAGGTTTAAGCCGCTTTCGTCAAGATTTCCTTATCAGCTTTTACCACGGAGATCAGCTAGTAAATTATTGTTAATCCTCAAATCTCTTACCGATCGAATGGGTCACGCATTCATAATGTCTAAGAACCGTTACCTTGCAGTTGTACTTAACACACGATTTAATGTTACCTCACTTTTTAGAGTTAGTTCATCCTTAGGAATTTTTCTACACTTCACTGTTTTTTTCATTTTCACGCTTACGATTCATGTTTTTTAACGCTTTTCTATATTCTTCATCCTTCATAGCCAAACCCTTGATGTTTAAATCTTCCTGAGTCGTATCCTGGAAACATTGAAGGGCTTGGCGGTAGGCCTGATCGTTCATGTGATTAACCTGCCCAACGGAAGCAGTTAGAGTCTGCTCTGGAACCTCTGGAACCAATTCAGATTTGTCAGGTGAATGGATGGCTTCCTTACCAGTTTCGTTTATAACCGTTTCACGTGCCATCTCTTCTTTTGAAGTTGACCAGAAATTAATCTTGAACAATCCCCCAATAACAGCCATAGCCAATCCTATGCAAGCAATAATGGTCACCATCTGACCAACCCCTTACTGTACATGTGTTAGAGTTTGTGTGACTTCCGCTACACGTTTTCCTAAAGCTCTTCCTAACTCTTGGGCTTGCTTAGGAAGCAAATCTGTACTATCAACAGGACAGGACACCCCAACCCCGTAATAAGATCCATATAAAGCATTTTCTGGAACATTACCAGGTAAGCCGACGATAATCATCCCTTGGTGAAGCATTGGAGTAATGAGGTTAAGCATCGTTGCTTCTAATCCTCCATGGACGGTAGCAGTCGTACAAAATACAGCACCAATTTTGTTTATCAGCTTACCTTCTGCCCATAAGAACCCTAATTTATCTATCCAAGCTTTTAATCCAGAGCTAATCGTCCCGAAATGTCCAGGACATCCCCATACAATCGCATCCATTTCTGATAGCTTATATACATCTGCCTGATCCACATGATCTATATGCACTTCACCATACACTTCTTGAGCCCCTTCCGCTATTGAATATGCCAGTGCCTTTGTATGTTCACCTTCACTATCATAGACTACATAGATTTTCATAAAATTCCCCACTCCTCTTGGTTGCATTGATGCGAATTTTCATCTACAACGAGATTTTAACTTTAGCATTCATACCAGGAAGTACTTTGGCGGATTGATTCATAATTGAGATTTTAACAGAAACTTTCTGAGTTACCTTTGTGAAATTGCCCGTATTCGACTCTGGTAAAGACGAAAATACAGATTTAGTAGCATAGCCGATTTCTTCAACTTTTCCTTCGAAAGTTACGTCGGTATCGCCATCTACGTTTATATCCACTGAATCGCCTTTTTCAATATCCTTTAAATCTGTTTCCTTGATGTTAGCTGTAATGTATAAATGCTTGAGGTCTGCAGCTTGGGCTAGCACTTGGCCACCTTGTACTAGCTGGTCATTGCCTGCTCCATTTTTAATAATCGTTCCCTCCATGGTAGACTTTATGGAAACGGCTTGACCTTCTTCATCAATTGTTCCTATTGCCTTTCCTTTTGTAACAGCTTTACCCTCTTTAATATTCCAATCTTTGAGCATACCAGAAGCTGGTGCTACAATTTGAACCATGTCTGCAGATACCTTCGCATCATCGGTTTTAACAAAGTTCTCATTTTGATAATAAAAGTAGGCACCGCCTGCTAGCAAAGCAATTACAACAAGAATACCTAAAATATTGGCAATTATTAAACGACCTTTACTCATACGTATTTCCCCTTTTTATTCGTTTTTTCCAATGGTGCTGGAAGTAAAATGTGCTGCTCTTTCTGCACTAGCGACCTTCCTTTGCCCGTTACAGCCTTTCCGATGGAAGCTAACAACATGATTATGCCTAATACCAGGAGAATGGTAAATAAATCATGGTAAGCACCTAGAAGCGCACCTTTTTGACTATTCTCAACCATTGAATAATAAGCCATGCTTTTTGCCTCTGTAAGTGTATGTCCATTATTGATATAATTGCGGACCAATCCGGCCATCTCTGAGTTAGTTTCGGGATTCAATAGAGATATTTCCCCTCGAACATCTTCATAGTGAATCGCATGCATTCGATAAGCGAACCATCCTAGTACTGGTCCAGCAATTGAACCAAATAAATTTCTCATTGAATGCAGGGATGATGACCGTAGTACTGCCTTGTGAATGTCACCTGCCAGTGCTGTTCCCAATGCCCCTGATAATAGCACCATGCTTACGCCTACGCCTATACAAGCCATTTGAACATTTATTGCCGTTAAAGAAACCTCGGTTCCCATTGATCTCCATTGAATACTGATCATTATGATGATGATGGATCCTACCATTCCCAGCCTGCCTGCACCCCATTTGTCATACAGCAAAGTACAGATGATGCCAGACGCCAAAAAGCCAACAAAAAACCACAAATAAAAATACGTAAGGTATATGAATGGAGGATCAAGAATGTTACTCAAAAACCCATTAGCTCCTGCAATCGCGACGATAAGAGCAATATGAGCAGTTAAAGCCATAATTGTTCCTGAAACTGTTTTTGCTGACCACAATGATCTGATTGGAATAAAGGGATCAACAGCATTAAAATCAACCGCTATGAACAATAACGCCAATAGAAGAGCAATCACAAAAAATGGCCAAACCTGATTTGATGTTAAGCCGCGTTCTTGTAAGTTATACAGCGGGAAAATCAAGTCCAATATTAATAAAGTGAATAAGAAAATTCCTTTCATGTTATGTTTCGTCGTTCCTGAGTTTAACTCTGGCTTCGTTTTGGGTAATATCCTGAACCCTATTACAAGGCAAATGAGGGATGAGAGAATATTTAACAAGAATATCCATCGCCACTCTGAAATACTTAAAGATAAGGATCCAACAAATGCACCTACCGCGCTGCAGCCAAATAAACCACCTATCGCAAACAATATAAACAGATTCCGCACCTTGTTTGGGTAAGACCTTAAACTAAGCGGGAGGATTGTCAGAAACAATACACCTGCCCCTAAACCTTGGAGTGATCTGCCAATGGTGAGCGGAATGATCCCCCAGCATAGAATATTGATGATCGTTCCACCAAGGAATATGAAAATGAAAGTAAGATAAATTTTTCTTATTCCATATTTCATGGGAAGGATACGTCCAAATGGGAGACCTAACGAAAAAGCCAAATTTGAGCAAATGGATGGAAGTAACATAACGTGAGTACTTAAGTTAAGTCCATTTTGAATAACCATTTGATTCAAGATGTAGGAAAGACTTGTAAAGTATTGAGGCCCAAATGAAAATAACGTTAATATAGAAATGAGCACATATTCCGGCAAGAAGGGTTTCTTTATCTCGCCACTCAATACATTATTTTGTGAATTCATATAATTCCCCCTTTCTTTCTAAGCTAATTTTGAATGTCAAATTCCATTCCTTAATATTTTTAAAAGAAAAAAGTCTTCACCATCCATTCATATTGAGCAGTTAAACATGCAACATACCCAAACTTGCTATTTGCAATTTGTATTATACAACATATATAAAATATAGCAATAAAAATATTACCCAAACAAACCTATAACACGGAAAAATGAAAAAGCCTAATTCAAATAAGAACATTTGAATTAGGCTTTTTCATGAAAAGGTTCATTAAAATATGTAATAAACATTACTGGTTCTGCTTATCAAAAATTCGGATTATCTTTGTTTCCAGTTCTTAATATCCTGATTCAAACGTGTTAAATTCCTCTGAAGAACGTTTAAATCTTCCTCTGACCAGTCTTTAAGAATATCGGATAATCTTTCTTGACGAGACTTCTGAGCATTATGTAATATTTCTTGCCCTTCTTTCGTCATGACAATTAAGCTGATTCGTCCGTTTTTCGGATCTGGATAACGGCGAATGAATTCCTTTGACTCCATAGCGGCAACCTGGCGACTTGCGGTAGACACATTCAGTCTCAATTGGTCTGACAATTCATTAATGCCTAGTGGCCCATGCTTATCCAATTCACTTAGCAATAAAAACTCGGATCGATCTAGGTTGCCTATTTGTCTACTGGGGGATGTTGTTAGACGTACAAGCAGGGCTATGTCATATTCAATTAACTGGAGTGAGTCCAAAATCTATATCTCCCTTCTAGTGATTTACTTGAAAAATAATTAGGCTGAACTGTGTAGCTGGTTCTTTATATATATTTTCCAATTAAAATGATCCACTACCCTTGTATGTGTATAAAAACAATATACATGATTTTCAATGGCTTACCAAGTTTTAAAGCTTTATTAAACCCATTTAAATCAATATATTGAATAGGATTTAATCAGATATCTTATTGATAAATTCCCCTGTTTGTCTCTGACATTCTGAAGGTTCGAGCGAAAATCAGTGTTGATAAATTAATTCTGTAACTTCTCATTTTCTTCCTCCCCTGTAAAAATCGGCTTTTCCTCTTATTCATCGGAACTTTAAATAAATTTGTTGATCGAGGAGACTGGTTTCTCAGTAAGACCGTCCTCTCGCCAAAGATGTTTACATCTGGTGAATCTAGGTTGGACACCGCTGCTCCGTTCTATTTTATCTTTTCGTCTTTGGTTCACATTCAATTTATATTTTTTTATTGAATTTTCGCCTCTCGTATAATCAGTCAAAAAAACTGAACCTCCCATTTTTCTAACATTGAGAGGTACAGTTCAAACTCATCTATTCTTTTCCACTGACCTTTAATCGATATTTTTTAAGTTTCCTCACGATTGTTGCCTGACTGGATTCCAGGGCTTCTGCTATTTCATATGTAGTTTGGTAGGTTTGAGCCGCTTTCGTCAAAATTTCCTTTTCGGCTCTTTCCACCGCTTCTTTTAAAGTTAAGGTAGCATTGAGGTTCGGTTGATTCCGATTTTCCGGCTGATATTCTTCCGGAAGGTCGTTAATCGATAATATTCGATTATCCGTCAGCACGACGAGCCTTTCCACAATATTAATCAATTCACGGACATTTCCTGGCCAATCATGTTGATAAAAATATTCCTTCAACCGCGAATCTATTTCTTTTGAGAATTTATATTGTTCGTTTGCTTTTGTTAAAAACAAGTCAGTCAATGCCAAGATATCCTCTCTTCTTTCCCTTAGAGGAGGAATCGTAATCGGAATGACATTCAACCTATAAAAGAGGTCTTCACGAAAATCACCCGTTTTGACCATTTCCGAAAGATTTCGGTTCGTGGCTGCTATTATGCGAACATCGATTTTCTTTGGTTTTGTACCTCCGATTCTTTGAATCTCCCTTTCCTGAAGGGCCCGGAGCAGCTTCACCTGAAGTTGCAGGGGAAGCTCACCGACTTCATCCAGGAATAGGATACCACTCTCTGCAAGCTCAAACATCCCTGGTTTTCCTTTTTGATTGGCTCCGGTAAATGCCCCTCCTTCATATCCAAAGAGCTCGGATTCCAATAAATCAGCGGGAATTGCCCCGCAATTTATTTTGATGAAGTCTCCTTTTTTAGACCGGATGCTCCGATTATAGATATTGCGGGCAAGGACATCCTTTCCAACACCCGTTTCTCCCAGTATGAGTACTGTTGCATCAATATCCGATATTCTTTCTGCTATCTCATAAATCATTTTCATTTTATCACTGACGAATACGACTCCATCTTTGCTCGTTATCTTCCGCAGTTTCTCAATTTCCTGCTTATATTGATGATTCAGTTCATTAGCTTTCGTCAACTCATGCATCAGTTCATTTAAATCAGATAAATCCCTTATATTCGTAACGACTTGCTCTATTTCCCCTTCTGCATTAAAAACGGGACTCCCTGTTATCAATGTTTCCTTTCCCGCAAAATTATCCTGTACGACTGATACCGTTCGTCTCAGCTTCACTACCTTATGAGTCACCGACGCATTCAGTATGCCGCGTTTAATCAATTGGTCCACAGATTTGCCGATATAGTACTCTTTTGGTATGCCTGTGATCCGTTCAATTGCCGAATTGGTATAAAGCGTGATTCCATCTTGATCGGTGATGTATATTCCATCATAGGAATTTTCGATTATTGCATCCAGTGCGCGATTCAATTTATCCGTCTCATGAGCATCAATCAGTAAATCATCCAAAAATTCCGTTTCCCTGCCTATATAAAGAATATTGTCAGCATCCATTTGTTTCATTAATAAAAATAAATACCGTTTATCATGCAGCCTTGCAGCTGCAAGCCTTTTATTATCGAGAAATTGCCACTCATCGAATTGTTCGGTTAATGTATGATTACCATCCTGGCTTAACAATTGATTAAAATAGTTTCCCCAATCCTTAATCCGATTTGCAGAATCCACGACTAGTGCAGGAAAGGTCCACTCTTTGAGCAAATTAAGCTGAGAATCCTGTTTCACTTGATTCATTACTATTCACCTCACCGCCGCAAAAAGAATTCTTTTTAAGTACAATTCTGGATAATTTTCGAAACTCCTTTAAAATTGTCGAATTTCGCTCCTAAAAAAAGTAGTGATGAAATAATTTTCATCACTACTTTACCTCAGTAAGTCTTAAAAATAATCTCTCCACTGATCGCTTCCTTACCTGACTGGTTAGTGGCCGCTACGTTGAAAAAGTATCTATTCCCATTTTTTTCTTTTAGATCCGCTTGAAGAGTTATGACATCATTCAAGAAAACCATCCCTTTGAAACGAATCTTGTATTCTTCGATAAATCCAATTTCATAAAGATTACTGAATAGCTTTGCGAGGTTTCCCATCGTCCACATTCCATGTGCGATGATACCTGGAAGACCAGCATTTTTTGCTTCCTCATCAATGGTATGAATGGGATTGAAATCACCTGATGCGCCGGCATATTTAATGAGGTCCAGTCGTGTTACTGGTGCAAGCTCGATGGAATGTAACGAGTCACCAATATGAAGTTCGGTTAATGTCGTCACTTACTCATCACCATCCTTCTGATCGTTTCATTTAAAATGACAAGCTGTTCAGCAGTGAAGACAATTTCCCCATTTACATCCGTCCCATAATTTTTAAACGCTAGAAATCCCATTTCCCCTTGTTTCCCTTTTTTCTCATAATAGTCTTTCACTTCCGTATAACAGGTGATTTCTTCCCCTACCTTAAGCGGCCTGTTATAGCGATAAACCTGCTCACCGTGAATCAAGCCTTTATTCGGGAGATTTAAGCTTTCAATCGTCCCAAAATCAAAGACCCTTGGGAAAGTTGGTGGAGCGATATTCGTACCGTACCTTGATTGCCTGCCTGTTTCTTCATCAATGAAAATCGGGTGGGGATCACCAATCGATAATGCGAATTTTTTAACGGCTCCCCGTTCAACTATATTTTTAACGGGGTTGGATCGTTTTCCAATACTTTCGTTGAACATAACATCCCGCCTTTTCCCTTAATTTTTTGGACCGCCCGCAACATATAAAACCTGCCCGCTAATGAATGAGGATGCCTCATCGGCAAAGAATGCAACAGCATGAGCAATATCACTTGGCAAACCGCTTCTGGCAACTGGAATACTGTTTGCCCTATCCTGGATGAATTGTTCAAAACTCACTCCCACCCGCCTAGCTGTTTCTTTCGTCATTTCGGTTTCGATAAAGCCTGGTGCAACCGAATTAGCCGTTATCCCATATTTGCCAAGTTCAATCGCCAGTGTTTTTGTTAACCCCTGAAGCCCAGCTTTTGCGGCTGAATAATTAGCCTGCCCGCGGTTCCCAAGGGCCGAAGTGGATGATATATTGATGATTCTTCCGTACTTATTTGCAACCATATGCTTCTGGGCGGCACGTACTGCATTGAAAGTACCTTTTAAATGCACATCCATTACCGTCTGCCAATCAGAATCGGTCATTTTAAAAAGTAAATTATCCCGGATGACCCCAGCATTATTCACGAGAATATCAAGGGATCCGAATGTGTCGGCTATTTCTTTTATCGATGCTTCCACCTCTTCTGGATTGACCACGTTGGCCACTTTGGTAAAAATGGTATAACCCTTATCCCTTAGTTCATTTCCTGTTGCTGTCAAAACCTCTTCGTTGATATCGATAATCGCCACGTTTGCGCCTTCACTGGCAAACAGTTCGACGATCGCCCGGCCAATCCCCCTGCTTCCACCTGTAACTAAAGCCGTTTTCCCTGAAAATCTCCCTGTCATAATCGTCTCCTCCTAATCTATTATAAAAATTGCCCTACTTTAACATGTCCCTTAATCAAATTTCGGGAAATGATCATACGCTGTATTTCATCCGTACCATCATAAATCCTCCAAAGCCTGGCTTCGCGGTACCAGCGTTCGATGGGAAGCTCCTTCGTATAGCCCATGCCACCGTGAATCTGCAATACACGATCAACGACCCGATTCCCCATATTGGCTCCATAGAGTTTAGCCATTGAAGCTAAATGGCGGTTGTCTTCTCCATTATCAAGTGTAAAAGCCGCATTCAATACAAGCCATCTAGCAGCTTCAATTTCTACGGCCGAATCAGCTATCTGCCATTGAATGGCCTGGCGCTCAGCGATCGGTTTACCGAAAGTTACTCGTTCTTTAGCGTATTCTATAGCCATTTGCAGCAATCTTTCTGCAGAACCGACAGCACGTGCGCCCACGATCCATCTTGCAAACCCAATCCATTCCAAGCCTAGTTTATAACCGCCATGCACTTCCCCCAAGATGTTTTCTTCGGGTACCCTGACATTATCAAAAACTAAACCGGCCGGTCCCCATTCTCCCATCGTATTGATATATTCTGATCTCCAGCCCATATCACGGTCTACAATGAAACAGGTTACCCCTTCCGTCCCGGTTGCTTGATGACGTTCTTTGTCAGTTACGGCAATGACCATGACGAAATCGGCATCATTTCCTCCAGTGATGAATGTTTTTTCTCCGTTAAGCACCCATTCATTTCCTTCTTTTACTGCCGTCATTTTAATATTTCGCGTATCGGACCCAGCCCCCGGCTCCGTCATGGCAAAACAGGACTTTTTCTCACCATTAATAGTAGGGATCAGATATTTCTGTTTCTGTTCTTCATTTGCATAATAAAGGATGTTATCAGCCGAACCTCCAAAGCTGAATGGTACAAACGTTTTTGACACTTCCATCAAGACAATTGCCATCATGAGCTGACCTAGGTCTGCCCCGCCATATTCCTCCGGGGTATTGATGCCCCAAAACCCCGCTTTTTTTGCTTTTTCCTGTAAATCTTTCAATGTCCCCTCTGGTAAACTAGGTTTCCCTGCCATTTCATTGCGAAGCACTTCATTTTCCAATGGAATCAATTCATTTTCCACGAACTTGCGTATTGTTTTTTGTACCATTTTTTGTTCATCTGATAGACGTAAATCCATATTAACCCCTCCGCTTTCCAATTAGACTAGTTTTGATATTTTCTCTTCAATTGTCCGGTAATGATATTTTTTTGGATTTCGGACGTACCTTCATATATTCTGGTGATTCGGGCATCCCGATAGAAACGTTCAACTGGATAATCCTTCATGTATCCCATCCCGCCATGAATCTGTACGGCTTTATCAGCGACACGATTATATACTTCCGAACCATACAACTTAAGCATGGCCGCTTCTTTAATGATTTTTTCTTTCTGATCGACCATCCATGCGACCCTGTATGTGAATGAGCGAAGTGCTTCTATTTCCATTGCCATCTCGGCAATCATATGGGATACGGCTTGATGATCAATGATCGGGACATTGAATTGTTCACGTTCTGTGGCATATTTGGTAGAAAGATCGAGCAGGTATTGACAGGACCCCAAATTACGGGCAGCAAGGCCTGCCCGGCCATTTGCAAGGATTTTCAAGGCATTTACATACCCTTGGCCGACGTCCCCCAGTACATTTTCAGCAGGAACCTCGCAATCTTCAAAAAATAATTCGGCCGAATGTGAGCCTCGAAGACCCATCTTCCTTTCCAGGCTACCAACTCTAAAACCCGGAAAATCCTTTTCTACTATGAATGAGGTGATCCCTTTCGCCCCTTTATCTTTGTCCGTAACGGCCATAACTGTAAAAATATCTGCTACATCTGCATTCGTTATATAATGCTTGGTACCATTTAAAATATATTTATCTCCATTTTTGACCGCCGTCATTTTGAGATTCGTAGCATGGGACCCCGCTGCAGGCTCAGTTAAAGCAAAAGCGCCAATTCTATTACCGCTTGCCATATCTGGTAGATACTTTTCCTTTTGCATTTCATTGCCCATTTCAACTATCCCTACCGTCCCTATACCGGTGTGGGCCCCTATCAGAGTGGTATATCCATTATGTGTTTTGCCGATTTCCTCATATAAAGCACATTTTCCCACCATCCCGATTCCGAGTCCGCCATACCTTTCCGGGATACTAAGTCCGAATAGCCCGATTTCCTTCGATAAATTTATGATCGATTCCGGGATATGATCATCATCCTCTATCTGCATGGAAAATGGATCGATTTGTTCTTCGATAAACTGGCGTATATTTTCTTTAAGTAGCAGGATGTCTTCATCTAAACGAAAGTCCATTTGCATTCCCCTTTATCTGCGAATTGGTTGTTAACGCTTTCATATTTAGTTCGAATGAGCGATATGTTTTTCTAGAAGCTTGCGTTTTAAAATTTTACCGACCGCCGTCTTCGGAAGTTCACTTTCAAATGTGATTGCTTTTGGGACCTTGAAGGCAGCGAGCTGCTTTCGGCAATAATCCTTCAATTCGTTTTCAGTTATTCTTTCACTTGGTTTAAGAACTACCGCTGCATGTACCGTTTCACCGCGATATTGATCGGGAACGCCAAAGACGGCAGCTTCAAGTACCTTAGGGTGGCTGTATAGTATATCTTCAATTTCAATTGGATAAATATTGAATCCGCCTGCGATGATCATCTCTTTCTTCCGTCCCACAATGTAAAAGAAGCCATCTTCATCCATTTTGGCCATATCACCGGTATGCAGCCATCCGTTTTGAATCGTCTTCTTCGTCTCTTCAGGCATGCCCCAATAACCTTTCATCACCTGTGGACCCTTTATGACCAATTCACCTGGTGTATCAACCAAGAGGGCTGGCTCTCCTGTAATGCTGTCAATTATGGCGGCATCCGTATTTTGTATGGGAATCCCGATACTTCCTGGTTTTTGCAGGCCGCTGACTGGATTCCGGTGCGTGACTGGTGACGCCTCGGACAATCCATAGCCCTCAGCAATCTTTGTTCCACTAAGTTCGCTGAACCTTGACAATACATTCAATGGCAATGGTGACGAACCCGAAACGCAAGATGTCAAAGTATGCAAATCAAATGGATGGGACTGGTAATATTGTAATAAAGCAATATACATCGTCGGTACCCCTGGAAAAATAGTCGGTTTAAGATTAGTGATAATATCGACGATCTCCGTTACCTGAAATCGGGATACAAGAATTAATTCCCCGCCATTATAAAACGTCAGGTTCATCCCTGAAGTCATGCCGTAAACATGAAATAATGGGGAAACGCCCAGTACCCTTTCCTTCCCCTTTTGAGTATTGATTCTTGAAGTGGCTGCACTTTGCAGCGTATTGGCTACGATATTACGATGGGTTAGCATCGCGCCTTTAGAACGCCCTGTCGTTCCCCCAGTATATTGGAGGACGGCGACATCTCTAGCAGGTTCAATCTTCACAGTGAAATCCGCCTCTGTTACAGATAGCAGTTTTTTTGACATTTCACATTTGCCCTTTTCCAGCGACACGCTCAGCACCTTTTCTACATCGGTTTCAGCTATGACAGCTTCAACTATGGGCAATAAATCGTCGAGTACAATGATGTGCCTTGCACCTGAATCTTTCAGGACATGCATTAATTCGTTCGCCTTATACATTGGATTGATTTGGACAACAATGGCTCCATTCAAAAGAGTTCCAAAAAAACCAATAGGATATTGGGGACAATTAGGAAGCATGATAGCCACACGATCTCCCTTTCCAATCCCTTCATCAGCAAGCAAGCGGGCACATTTTTTCACTAACTTCCCCAACTCTGAATATGTATACCTTTTCTCCATGAACGTTATCGCTGTATTATCCGAATACTGTTCGACTGATTGAAAAAAAAGTTCAGTCAATGAAATTTCAGGAATATCAATCTCTATTGGATTTCCGGACGGGATATGCTTTATCCAAGGTCTATCCATTTGTCCTCCCCTTTCTTCATTCAAAAATAAAGAAGTCATACTAACAACATGCAAGGAGTGTGCCAAAAATAAATCGTTTTGATACGTTGATTCAGTTAATGCTAAAATTCAAAATTGAATTATTTGCTGCGTTCTTAATAATTCCAGGTTCATAATACTAGGATTTAAATTTGACTCAATAACTCATTTTTGAATTAAGACATTGCTTTCGTATAAAGGCCCAACTGTAGTACTGGCCTGTGGATATACTGATCATTTTCAAGAAAATAAAACGGGATGCTGATCAAGGTCAGCATCCCGTTCAAAAAGTGATTCACTGCTCCATGGCGGTGTCATCTTCCAATGATATTTTCCATAATTCTTTCGCTTTTCCACTAACCGTTTCATCAAAAACAAATGATCCATTCGTATATCGATCATGATTTTTTAATGAAGCGGCATGAATCGTTTCAATGGTTCCCTTTTCGGAAAGAATGAATAGACTGTCGGTTTTGTTAATGATATCGAAACCAATGACCCTATGAGGATTCGATTTCAATTCCCTCAAGACCACGACTCCGCGTTTTGCCCGGCTCGTTTTTTCAAACTCGGTTAATTTCATTTTCTTAATGGCCCCGCGCTGTGTAACGATAAAGATCGATTCTTTACTATCCTTGGCCAAAACCTTTCCGCCAATGACATAGTCATTTTCTTTCAAGTTAATCCCTTTGACTCCCGCTGCCCGGACACCGACAACACTTACTTCTTCTTCATCAAACCATAAACCATAGCCATTATGAGTGACTAGGAAAAGGTCAGCCTGTCCATTCGTATGATGGACATCGACCAGTTCATCGTCACCTTTTAAATTGACACCAACCAGCGGTTTTGAATGACGCTGAGCTTTATAGGAAGCTAATTCTGTCTTTTTCACCATACCATTTTTCGTGATGAAAACTAAGAATTCCGGCATGGTAAAATCTTTGATTGGAATCGCTTTTATGATTTGCTCTTCCCTGTCGATTGGAATGATGTTAGCGATATGCTGACCGGTTTCCTTCCAGCGAATATCAGGAAGCTGATGAACTGGACAATAGAGGTAGTTCCCTTTGGACGTGAACAGCAACAGGACATCTGTTGTATTCATCTCCAGCCTCTGGAGCAGGCGATCGGAATCCTTCATGCCAAAATCAAGCCCTCCTGACGCTGCATAAGATCGTAACGATGTCCGTTTGACATAGCCTTCTTTCGTCACGGTAACCATTACGTCTTCACTCGCAATCAAGACTTCAAGATTTATTTTGATTTCTTCAATTTCTTTTTCGATTTTGGAACGCCGTCCGTCATCAAAACCCTTTTTAATGAATCGAAGTTCTTTTTTAATTACTTGAAGAAGAACCTTTTCACTTCCAAGAATCTTTGTCAATTCTTCAATTTTGTCCTTCAATTCCGCTGCCTCTGCTTCAAGTGCAGTAATATCCGTATTTGTCAGCCTATATAACTGCAAGGAGACAATGGCTTCAGCTTGCGCTTCTGTAAAAGCAAATTTAGCTATGAGGTTATCTTTAGCGTTCCGTTTGTCTTTGGATGCCCGGATGACAGCGATGACTTCATCTAATATGGATAAAGCTTTCACTAATCCATCGACGATATGTGCCCTGTCATGTGCCTTTTGCAGCTCATAACGTGAACGGTTCACGATTACCTCTTTACGGTGTTCGATATAAGCATCGAGCATTTTAGGCAGGCTCATCAATGTTGGCCGCTTTTTATAAATTGCAACCATATTGAAATTGTAGGCAATTTGGAGATCGGAATTTTTATATAAATAATGCAGGACTCCATTTGCATCTGCTTCTTTTTTCAGTTCGATGACAATGCGCAGTCCTGTACGGTCGGTCTCATCCCTTACTTCGGCGATACCTTCCACTTTCCGGTCTAGACGGAATTCATCCATTTTCTTAACAAGGTTTGCTTTATTGACTTCATATGGGATTTCAGTGATGACGATTTGCTGTTTGCCGCCCCGAATCGTTTCCACTTCCGCCAACCCGCGAATGATTATTTTCCCTTTACCTGTTTCATAGGCCTTACGAATGCCCTCAATTCCTTGAATGATACCGCCAGTAGGAAAATCCGGCCCTTTAATGACAGTCATTAAATCAGCGACTGTCGCTTCCGGCTTATCGATTCGCATAATGGCAGCATCAATGACTTCACCTAGTTGATGTGGCGGGATTTCAGTGGCATAGCCGGCTGAAATTCCTGTAGAGCCGTTTACAAGCAGGTTAGGGAACATTGCAGGCAAAACAATGGGCTCTTCAGAAGTATCATCAAAGTTCGGTACAAAATCGACCGTCCTTTTTTCAATATCCCGCAGCATCTCGGAGGCAATCGATGAAAGCCTCGCTTCCGTATACCGCATCGCAGCAGGCGGATCACCATCAATGCTACCATTGTTTCCGTGCATTTGGACCATTACCTTCCGCAGCTTCCAGTCTTGGCTCATCCGAACCATTGCCTCATAAACGGATGAATCTCCGTGAGGGTGATAGTTACCAATTACATTACCGACCGTTTTTGCGGATTTTCTGAATCCTTTTTCCTGAGTATTTCCTTCGACATGCATCGCATACAATATCCTGCGCTGCACCGGTTTTAAGCCGTCCCTTGCATCAGGAAGTGCCCGATCTTGGATGATATATTTACTATAACGCCCGAAGCGGTCACCAATTACCTCTTCTAGCGGCAAATCTCGAAACGTTTCTTCAAATACCATCGTTAATGACCTCCTCTTCAATCGACATATTTTCATTATCTAAAATATTCGATTCCTCTTCGAGACCAAAAGCGACATTGGCTTCAATCCACTTACGACGCGGTTCAACCTTATCTCCCATCAACGTTGTCACACGTCTTTCTGCACGTGCTCCATCATCGATCTTCACACGTATCAATGTCCTTGTTTCCGGGTTCATGGTGGTATCCCATAATTGATCGGCATTCATCTCACCCAGCCCTTTATAGCGCTGAATCATATAGCCTTTCCCCACCTTGTCTATCGCTCCCTGAAGTTCCTCGTCGCTCCAAGCATATTCAATGACTTCTTTCTTGCCTGTCCCTTTGCTCACTTTATATAAAGGGGGCAAGGCAATGTAAACCTTTCCAGCCTCTATTAACGGCTTCATATAGCGATAAAAGAATGTCAGCAGCAGCACTTGGATATGGGCACCATCCGTATCTGCATCAGTCATGATGATCACTTTATCATAGTTAGTGTCCGGCGTATTGAACTCCGCCCCGACACCCCCGCCGATGGCATGGATGATCGTATTTATTTCCTCGTTCTTAAAAATATCCGCCAGTTTTGCCTTTTCCGTATTGATAACTTTACCCCGCAAAGGCAGAACTGCTTGGAAACGGCGATCCCGCCCTTGTTTAGCCGATCCCCCAGCAGAGTCACCTTCTACAAGATACAATTCATTTCGTTCGGGATTTTTCGATTGGGCCGGTGTTAATTTCCCGGAAAGGATGGCATCGGATTTTTTCCGTTTCTTCCCGCTTCTTGCGTCTTCACGGGCTTTGCGTGCCGCTTCCCTTGCCTGGAACGCTTTAATCGCTTTTTTAACCAATAGGGTACTTGTGGTCGGATCTTCTTCAAAAAAGTAGGCTAGGTGCTCTGATACGATGGAATCGACTGCAGAACGGGCTTCGCTGGTTCCAAGTTTGCTTTTGGTTTGTCCTTCGAATTGAAGAAGTTCTTCAGGGATGCGCACTGAAATGATTGAAGACAAGCCTTCACGTATATCGGTACCTTCGAGGTTTTTATCTTTTTCCTTTAATAGCCCCATTTTTCTGGCATAATCATTGAATGCCCGTGTCATGGCCGTTTTTGCACCAATCTCATGGGTGCCCCCATCTTTTGTACGAACGTTATTCACGAAGCTTAGAATATTTTCTGAATAACCATCGTTGAATTGAAAGGCAAGTTCGACTTCGATCCCATTTTGTTCCCCTTCTAAGCTGACTACACTATGGAGTGTCTCTTTCTCTTCATTTAAATAATCGACAAACGCTTCAATGCCATTTTCATAGTGAAAAATTTCATTATGGTCGTTACGCTCATCCGTCAATTCTATCTTCATGCCTTTTAAAAGAAAAGCTGATTCGCGAAGGCGCTCACACAGGATTTCATAATTAAAAGTCGTCACCGAAAATATTTTAGGATCGGGCTTGAAGTGGATTTTGGTCCCAGCTTGATTTGTTTTGCCGATTTTCTCCAGTGTGGTTTCTGGCTTTCCGCCATTGAAAAAACGTTGTTCGTAAATAAACCCGTCCCTCTTGATTGTCACGACAAGCCATTCAGACAACGCGTTAACGACCGAAGCACCGACTCCATGAAGGCCTCCGCTCGTTTTATATCCGCCTTGTCCAAATTTACCTCCAGCATGAAGAATCGTTAAAATGACCTCAGGCGTCGGTTTACCTAATTTATGCATGCCAATAGGCATTCCACGCCCTTTATCGGACACACTTACACTGTTATCTTTATGTATTTTCACACTAATTTGGTCTCCATATCCAGCTAAAGCCTCATCTACGGAGTTATCTACAATCTCGTACACTAAATGATGAAGTCCGCGTGCATCAGTACTGCCGATATACATACCGGGACGTTTTCTGACCGCTTCGAGTCCTTCCAGTACCTGAATTGCATCATCATTGTACTCGATTGTTTTTACTTTCTTTGCCACAGAAATTCCCCTTTCCTTACTAAACACAATTTCCGGGCCAAATCATACTGCAATGAAATGACTCACTAGCTTAACAAATCCATTAATACGTTATTATCATTATAACAAGTATAATACTTTCACGAACAAAGAACAAGTGTTCTATTTTTTTGTCCTTTTTATTAGCGTTAGCACATTTGTGTGGAACAAAACGTATCATAGCTACCATTCTAATTGTAGCGGTAAATTTTCATTTGGCAAATATACTTTTATATTTAAATCAAATTAAGCTTTAATGGCTTAATTTTGCCCGACCGCTCAATGCCCGCTATGGCTGCCTTTCAGTTTTTCTCCAGAAATAAAGCGATACCTTAAAAAAAGAGCGGAAGTTCCGCTCTTCATTTTACTTAGTAAGGGCGTGTTCGACTTTTATACATCGATTCATGATGACAGTATGTCCTTTTTCTTTCAAAAAATTATAGGCTTCTTCATTTTCCACTCCTAGCTGCGCCCAAAAGATATCTGCATCGATTTCTGCAAATTCCTTGGCTATCTCCGGAAGGAACTCTGAACGGCGGAAAACATTGACGATATCGACGTGCCCTTCAATATCTTTCAGGGCTTTTACTGCCTTTACACCCAGCACTTCAGCTACAGCAGGGTTTACCGGGATGATTTCGTATCCGCTATCCTGCATGGCCTTCGATACCATATAAGAAGTGCGCTCAGGGTTATCAGATAAACCGACGACAGCGATGCGCTTCGATTTTTTCAACATCTTTCCCATTTCTTCCCTGCTTGGATTTTCTATCATTCTTTTCAATCCCCTTTTATAATAAAATGTAATATTTGATTAAAGAGTATTCCTAACAAAGGTATTTTACAGAGAAAAGCTGTTTATTACCATTATTAAGAAAAATCATTATACAAGAAAGAATAAGTTTAGAAAAGGCATGACTCACTTAACTTTCTTATGTTCATACAGACTACCACGTATTGTAACAATTTATACAAGGAGGCATCGTTCATTATATATTTACGAAAATAAGGAAGTCTGAACCTTTTACCGTTCATGAACTTAACGTATATCAAAAGATGTAGGTCCATCAAGGAAAATTCATTTTTTTAGTGGATTTTTTTTGGACAGCCGTACCATTTTGTCACGAAAATGTTACAATAAGAGAAGCTTAACAGGTATTTCAGGGCTGTTTTTAGCTATTTCTACACGTTTATTTTTGAAAAAGGGAACAATCTTCCTTAAACGTGATAAAAAAAGAAGATTTTTCTTAAAGAAAGGGTAATAGAATGCTTACATTTATCACTATACTGGCTGCCTACCTGATCGGTTCGATTCCGTCCGGTTTAATAATCGGTAAAACATTTTACAAAATCGACATCCGGGAGCATGGCAGTAAAAATCTAGGCGGGACAAATACCTTCAGGACACTTGGTGTCAAGGCAGGTCTAACCGTTACTATCATGGATATACTTAAGGGTACCCTAGCAACTTATCTGCCGTATATGCTAGGCGTGGAAATGCATTTATTGCTAGCCGGAGTTATTGCGGTAATCGGTCATATGTTTCCCATTTTTGCAAATTTTCGGGGCGGAAAAGCCGTGGCAACTTCTGCTGGTGTCATTCTTGCTTATGAACCATGGTTTTTTGTCTTTGCCGTCATCATTTTCTTTATATCCTTATACATATCCAAATATGTCTCGCTTTCATCCATGATTGCTTGTCTACTTGCTCTCATCTACAGTTTAGTTTTTCATATTAAAGATTTGCCGCTCATTATTGTAATCAGTTTAATAACGATTTTCATTTTTTACCGGCATCGCGCAAACATCAAGCGGATTATCGATAAAACTGAACCTAAAGTAAAATGGTTATAAGAACATGTGCATTACCATGTGAAGATAGGCCCGTATGCAAGGGCCTATTTTCCATTCTACAATTCATTTGTAAGTCATGCCTCGAAACCTTTTCACTAATTGCTGTTCGAGATTGAGTATCTATCCTATCGCTGATATTAAAGCCCGCTGCTCATCTTCATTCTTGGTTTGTTCAAAGACGATTCTTTGCAAGTGATTCTTTACATTTTGAAAACCGGGTGAATACCACCGGGGCTGTAAGCCAATACAATAATGAGTCTTCGCCACTTTGTCCGCAATTTAACAAAATCATCGTCAATCACACCATTGAATAAAGATAACATATGAGTAATTAACGTTTTTCTCAATCTTCCCACTGTGCTGTGCACCGTTATAATCCCTTTCAATTCAGGAACCTGCAGAATTTTGATAAAAGGCATCAACAACTCCCTCGACCTGGGGTTCGATTGCCTCTCTAAAATATTGATCAGCTTTAAAACATATTCCGTTAAATAGATGATATTAACCTGAAGTTTCACCTGTTCACTGCTTACATCCAATATGCCATCTGTTTCATTTGCTTTTTGAAACCAGTGCTTCACTTTTATGAAAATCCCCATATCCCACTCCCCGGATTTTGAAAATCACGACAAAGCTAATCCATTATACCTGACAATAAAATGAGATCCTTTATACCTATTTAATTGAAATTAAGTCAGGTTACCCTCGAAAAAGCGATTCTTTTGGTCTATTTATATTTCATTCTGGACTCCACACGATTCTTTTGTCAAGGTAAAAGGGCCTGAGTCATTTCTACATTAACTTCCAAACGAATAAATCGTTTGGAATTCGTTTAGTGGAGAAAGAGTCAAGTAAGGATTGAATAATTGTTTAACAGGGGCTACACTGGAACTAGTTATTACATATCGATAGGAGAAAGTGCCATGAAACCATTGCAAATATCACCGGAAACTGCATTAAAGTTATCCAATTCACTAAACTTGCCTTTAGAGCAAATCATGCATATGCCTACACCAGTCTTGCTGAAAAAGCTTGCCGAGGCTGAAGCAAAAGAAAAAGGCAATACAAAATAGCTGCAGGAATCTGCAGCTATTTTTGTGTGTGCTCATATGGGTACGAAACGATCTTACGGGCAATACCATTTCCGGATTTCCTTTTTCAAGCCCCGACTTTATGAGGAAATTAATTAGATGGATTTCGTTTTATCCTAACAATATATAATTTCAGAGTCTTGCTTAACTCATAAATATATCAATATTCCGAATATTCCCCCGCCGCTTTGGCTCAGGAATCAAAAAGGCAAAAAAAACCGCAAATGGGCGGTTTTCAATTGAAAGTCAATTCTTTTGCCATATCATGCAGAGGCTTCTTTTTGACTGATATTAATTGTTCATTTTCATAGGTACATGCAAATTCTTGTGGTGGTTCATCCTGTAATATATCTTTCAGGTAATACTTTATGTTGGACACAACTTCACTTGCCTCCATAACCCATTGAAATGGCTTCCAGGCAAGTTCCCCTTCATCACAGGCAGATAGCCCTCCCCCTTCATCTTCAGCTCTGTAAACATACATTCCACCTGTTTCATTCCATGTCACGATTCCTCGAAAGCTCATCCCCCTTACTTTCAATCCAGTTTCTTCAAGAATTTCGCGTTCCATCGATTCATCGATGGTTTCACCTTTTTCTATTTTCCCGCCTATGCCATTCCATTTATGCCGATTGGGATCCTTTTGGCGAAATAGCATCAACACTTCGACTTCGTTGGATCTTTTTCGAGTTATGAAACAAATATTGTATATAATATCCATTGTTATTTCCTTTCTTAAACGCACATTATTCGCATCTACCGCATAATTACTTTATACTTAAATAACGAACCTCTAGGAAGGAGAATGAGTATGAAACTGACCATTTCCGATCAAGCAGCTAAGTGGTATATTGATGAACTGGGGCTTCAAGAAGGCTCTCATTTGCGCTTTTATGTAAGATATGGCGGACATAGTACCGTCCAAAGCGGCTTTTCATTAGGTATCATGCAAGAAGAACCGGAAAATGCAGCGGCCGCAACGACTATGAACGAGATTAATTTTTATGTAGAAGAAAAAGATTTATGGTACTTTGATGGCCACGATTTACTTATTACTTTTAATGAAAAACTGACTGAACCAGAATTTCAATATGAAAAGAGTGCTTGACAATAAAGCAGCGGTGTAAACTGCTGTTTTTTTTGTTCAATCGAGCAGGCGCTCTTCAATATCCTCCGCCCTAAGAATTTCCGCTTGTTTATCCCCTAAAAGATCAAAATGAGAATAGCCATCCTTCCTGTGATGAATCCACTCTTTTTTTAGCCCGTATTGCTTACCCCACTCCGCTAAACGCCTTAAATCCCTGCATCCGACTTTTGTTACCGTCTTGCAACCGGGAAATCGGTCATCCAGCCAATAATGAGTTAAAAAAGCTATTTGGCCTTGATCGATTTTCTGCTTCCAGGCTACGATGTCTACCCGTTTAATCCCAAAAGCCATTTTTGATCACCTCAATAATTGTAATTAAACCAATTCATCCTGCTTTTTATTTTTCTCATAGGCCTCATGCCATTCAGGATACATGCGTTTAATGGATATTGGGCGGAAGCTCTCCTTTTTAACGCAAACGTGGGAAGAATGACCTGTAGCCGCCACTTCATTTTTCCCATTAACGATCTCATACCCATAAACGACGCGTAAACCGTCATATTTTTCAATCCAGGTTTTAATTTTCACCTTATCACCATATCTAACAGGGGTTTTATACGAAGCTTGAATATCCATAACAGGTGAGAGGATGCCATCCGCTTCCATATCAGCATAATAAAACCCTAAATCATTTATCAATTTTGTCCTGCCTAGTTCCATCCATATTAAATAATTTGCATGGTAAACAACACCCATTTGATCTGTCTCTGCATACCGCACTTCAATTTCGTTTTCAGCTATGAACATTTTGTTTCCCCACTTTCATTTCTCTTGCAATAAACATTTTACCATAACAATTGTGCAAATTTCATTTAAGCTGTCTTTATAGACTGTTTCCCTTCATTGAACCTAAAATGAAAGGGGAGAAAGATTTCTCATCTCTTTCTCCCCTTTACCTAGTTGTTTACATATTATCGTTACTATAACCGTTTTCCCGTGCTTCCTGCTCATCTTGCATTTCTTCCTTCATTCCATCAATGCTCTTTCTTCTTCGTTCATTTTTATCCTGAATTGCCTGCTTTTCTTCCCCTGAAGAAAATGATAACGTTTCATTTGCAGCGATTATGTTTTCTTCCGTATTTTCTATTGCATCTTGAATTTTTTCAACATTATCCAAACGATTATCCGGATTGTGCTTATTTGCGCCCATTATTTTCACCTCATGTTATTTATTTACATAATATTATTACGATTACTTTATAAGCTTGTCCCTTGATTACTCGCCTTTAGTTTGAATGACCTGAGCATGTTTGCCTGATTTGTCCTGCATTTTCTTACCATTGTTCCCGCCCGCTGCTATTGGCTGTGTTCCTTGATGGCTCGGTCTAAAGTGTTTGGAATCTTTTTTTGGATTACCCATTCTATCGCCTCCTTCTCTTATCATGGATAAAAAAGAGGAAATTCATGAATGCCAGTTTTTGAAATAGTTATGAAAAAAGAGCCAGCACCTTGAAGGGACCTCATGGCACTGACTCTTTTTAAGCAAAGACTATTCAGCCTTTTGCATATGTTTTTTTTCAAGACGTTCTTCAAGTCTTTCCATTTGTTTAACGTCCATCAATAATTCCCTTTTATTTTCTTTAATTAATTCTTCAAATGTCCTTTTTCTTTTCTTCATGCTTTTCACCTACTTATTTTTAATATACAATTCAGCATTGCCAAATTAACGTAAAATTATGACTATATGGTTTCCATCCCTTTAATTGTCATAATTATCAGATTTTTAATCTGATAAAAATTCCATATCTCCACTCTTACTTTAACCCTTTTTTCATAAACTTTAACCATAATTTTTTAATTTTTTTGATTTTTCCATAAAAGTTTGACAACTTTGTTAACATACATGAAAACGGAACCTCATAAGGTTCCGTCCAGACTGTAGACAAACTCGCTGAAAATCGAGTTTGTCTATTTTTATGGCTTGTACAATTTGGACGTTAATTGGAACGTAGGGCATTCGCTTTCCGCGGGCGGTCGGCCCTCGGCTTTCGCCTGCGGGGTCTCCCCTAGACGCGCTTTTCTAAGCAGGAGTCTCGTACACCCGCTCCAATCAACTTTGTTTTAACTTATTTTCCGTCCGACTGCCGCCAAGTCTCCTAGCCCCATGCATCTAGCCGGGTTTGGGCACCGAGTTTCGCTAATTCCTTCAATACTATTGGAACTTCATAAAGTTACCCTACTGCATACTATTTATATTTCGTTCCATATCTTTTAAGGTCATGGCCGAAATTACCTTATTCCTGATAATGCCTTTTTTGTCGATGAAGTAAGTTGTCGGTATGCTAAGGATTTTGTAGCGCTCATTCACTGGATTTTTTGCACTTTGACTATCCAGCGGTATGGTAAAAGTAATTCCATTATCCTCCACAAATGCTTGTACATCATTTTCAGGGTCAATATTGACTGCAAGTACGACGACATCATCACCCGCTTGTTGTGTGTATTTCTCCATATCCGGCATTTCCTTCTTGCAAGGCGGGCACCACGTTGCCCAAAAATTGAGCATTACCTTTTTTCCCTCATAATCCGATAATTCAACTTGTTTACCATCCAAAGTTTTCAGGGAGAAATTCGGTGCTTTAGCTCCAATTTTCAATCCGCCCAAAGCATCTTTTTCGTCATTTCCCTTTGATTCATTATCCATCGCCTGCACGATCGCTACAGTAATAAGTGATAGTAAGGCCACCGAAGCAATAATTTTTTTAAGCATACTCGTCCTCCTAGTCCCATTACAATAAAAATATTAGTCCATTTCCAGAATTAGAACAACTTCCCTATTCCATCTTAACAATAAAAGGGTATGCGGAAAAGTGCAATTCCTATAAATCATATCATGATATCTCATTGTTTCATAAACCCGACACAAAAAAAGCGGTAAACCTATAATAGGTTTACCGCTTCCTAAAAGCTGAAATTAGCCTTTTAATTTATTACGTAATACCATTTGAAGAATACCACCGTGACGGTAGTAGTCGATTTCGATTTCGGAATCGAAACGAACAAGTACATCAAATTCTTTTACGTTTCCAGCTTCATCAGTAGCTGTAACTTTTACGATATCACGCGGTTTAACCGTTTCGTCGATTTTAACTGCGATCGCTTCTTTACCAGTCAATCCAAGCGTTTCAGCGTTTTCGCCTTCTTTGAATTGAAGTGGAAGAACACCCATTAATGCAAGGTTAGAACGGTGAATACGTTCAAAGCTTTCAGCGATGACTGTTTTGATGCCAAGAAGGTTAGTACCTTTCGCAGCCCAGTCACGAGAGCTTCCCATACCATAGTCTTTACCAGCGATTACTGCAAGACCTGTTCCATCAGCTTTGTATTTCATACAAGCATCATAGATAGCCATTACATCGCCTGTTGGCCAGTAAGTAGTGTAACCACCTTCTGTACCTGGAGCAACTTGGTTACGGATACGGATGTTTGCGAATGTTCCGCGCATCATCGCTTCATGGTTACCACGACGAGAACCGTAAGAGTTAAAGTCACGCGGTTTCACACCGTTTTCGCGAAGATAGATACCAGCTGGTGTATCTTTACCGATTGCACCTGCAGGAGAAATGTGGTCAGTTGTAACTGAGTCACCGAATTTACCAACTACACGCAAGCCGGAAAGTGGGTTAACTGAACCCGGTTCTGGTGATAATCCTTCAAAGAATGGAGGATTTTGAATGTAAGTCGATTTAGAATCGAAAGCATAAATCGCTTCGTTGCTTGTTTGGATTTCATTCCAACGTTTGTTATCGTTGAATACTGTTTCGTATTCTTTACGGAATAATTCCGGTGTAACTGTCGCTTTAACAGCAGCGTTAACTTCTTCTTGTGATGGCCAGATATCAGCAAGATATACATCGTTACCATCTTTATCTTTACCAAGTGAATCATTGTTAAGATCGAAGTCCACAGTACCAGCAAGTGCATATGCAACAACCAAAGTTGGAGAAGCAAGATAGTTCGCTTTAACTAGTGGATGAATACGACCTTCAAAGTTACGGTTACCAGAAAGTACTGAAGTTACTAGAAGATCTGCCTCAGCAACAGCTGCTTCGATTTCGTCAGCCAATGGACCTGAGTTACCGATACATGTTGTACAGCCGTAACCAACTACGTTGAATCCTAATTGATCAAGGTATGGTTGAAGACCTGCATCACGAAGGTAACCAGTAACAACTTTAGAACCTGGTGCCAATGATGTTTTTACATAATCCGGAACAGTCAAGCCTTTTTCAACTGCTTTTTTAGCAATAAGACCTGCTCCAAGCATTACGTACGGGTTAGAAGTGTTCGTACAGCTTGTGATTGCAGCAATTGCAATCGCACCTGTTTTCATTACCGTTTCTTTGCCATCGGCAAATTTAACAGTTACTTCTTTATCCAATTCAGAATTGTCCATGCCAAAACCTTGGTTGCCCATAGGTGCATTGATTGCGTCATGGAAAGATTTTTTCATTTGAGAAAGTGGAATCAAATCTTGCGGGCGTTTAGGGCCTGAAAGGTTTGGTTCAATCGCTGAAAGGTCGATTTCCACAACATCATTGTATGCTGGATCTTCGTTTTCAGGAGAGTAGAACAAACCATTTTCTTTGCAGTATGATTCAACCACTTTAATTTGTTTTTCATCACGGCCTGTTAAACGCATGTAATCGATCGCTTCTGCATCAACAGGGAAGAAACCAACTGTAGCACCGTATTCAGGAGCCATGTTAGCGATTGTTGCACGGTCAGCAAGTGGAAGGTATCCTACTCCTGGGCCGTAGAACTCAACGAATTTACCAACTACGCCGTGTGCACGAAGAACTTGTGTTACTTTCAATGCAAGGTCAGTAGCTGTTGTACCTTTAGGAAGTTGGCCAGTCAGTTTAACACCAACGACTTTTGGAACTGGGAAGTAAGATGGCTGTCCAAGCATGCCTGCTTCTGCTTCGATACCGCCGACACCCCAACCAAGAACACCAATACCGTTGATCATTGTAGTATGTGAATCTGTACCGAAAACAGAATCAGGGAATACTTCGAAGTCTCCGTTTGGAGTTTCAACAGCATGAACCACGTTCGCAAGGTACTCTAGGTTAACTTGGTGAACGATACCAGTTGCCGGTGGAACTGCACGATAGTTGTTGAATGATTTTTGAGCCCAGCTTAGGAACTGGTAACGCTCTGCATTACGTTCGAATTCAAGATCCATATTGGCATCTAGGGAATCCATTGTACCTGCTTTATCAACTTGTACAGAGTGGTCAATTACAAGGTCAACCGGGATTTCCGGGTTGATTTTGTCAGGATCTCCACCAAGTGCCGCGAAAGCATTACGTAAAGAAGCTAAATCAACAACAACTGGAACACCAGTGAAATCTTGTAGGATTACACGTGAAGGCTTGAACGGAACATCTATATCTTGTTGCTCGCTTGTTCCCCATTTAGCAAGGTTCGCAACATGTTCTTTTGTGATTACTCTTCCGTCTACTTGGCGAAGGACCGCTTCAAGTAATACTTTAATGGAATATGGAAGGCGTGATACTTGGCCATCCCCTGCTTTTTCAATAGCGTCTAGGCTGTAGTAGTTGTAGCGTTGCCCTTCAATTTCAAAGGACTTACGCGCTTGGTATACGTCATTTTTCGTCATGAATATTACCCCCTATTAAACTGTCAGAACGTATTCTGCACATGAAAGTAAAACCTGGTTCACCGAAACCATGTTTACTATAAATATAAGTAAAAAAGTTAGTTTGTCGAATTTTCTCTCTCTTCTCCCACCCTAACTCTTCCTTCAACTTAATACTAATATAGAAATGAGTATAAGTAAATAACAAGAAAGTTATTGTTTTTGATAAGTTTCTCTTATAGAAAAAAATCCCCCACATGGTAAAGTGCATTTAAGAAGACTTGCTGATATGCATTTTCTTGAAAACCCCCTATTTGCGGCCTGATAAATTATTCCATCAAAACATATTGACACTTCATACATAATCATTCGACATTATCACATTCTATGGGTGGAGGTGTCGAAATGACAAAACAAAAGGCAAATCATGTTATACCAGGTATGAATGCAGCAAAAGCGCAAGGTAATGGGGCTGGATACAATGATGAACTGGGAAATGAACCGCCATTATCGGAAATGCAAAGGCAAAACAATAAAAAAAGAAAGAAAAACCAATGATTCCCCTCATTTTTAGACTTTAAATAGGATAGGCTTTTTGAAATGGCAGATGTCCTGCATTTTTCAAAAAGCCTATTCCTTTCTAAAATCAATTAACGCACAAGTAAAACGCGCAAAACCCAAGACTAATGCGCATGGACTCATGACGAAATAACCTGTCACTCAATAGTCCTCAGAATTGACCTCATTGACGATTGCCTGGATATCCTGTTCGAATTTTTTCAATTGTTCTTTCTGGTGTTCGGAAGCGGTGACTAAAGCAGATTGTATTTGTTGGTAGGCCTCGTTCACTTCCTGTTTCACATGTTTCAATTCCGTTCCGTAATTCGGTGCGTTTTTCTCAATGGATGAGTATACATCAAATACTTGTTGATAACTTTGCTGGGCTTCCTGAAAAGACCTTCGCTTATCTTGTTTATCCTGCATTTGGATTCAGCTCCTTAAATATGGTGTCCATCCATAGCATGTACGAGGTTTGCAAATATATGTATGTGAATAAAATTTCACGGACTGATTATCTTAAGAGATAGGAGGGATCGAACATGAACAAAAACGATGGTAAAGATATGCGAAAAAATGCTCCTAAAGGAAATAACCCAGGTCAACCAGCACCGTTAAGCGGTTCTCATAAGGTGAAAAACAGGCAGCACTCCCGTCAGAAGCATAATAGCAGTCATGATATGTAAGCTGCTTAAATAATCGTTCCATAACAAAGCGGTGCCGCCCCAAAAAGGCAGACACCGCTTTCGTTTTATATTTCTGAAGCAAATAAGCCACATTGGGAAAATGTTCGATACCTTCCTATTATAAGGGCATCTTTTTTTTGGCACTCTTTCACGGGTATAAACGTGAATTGCAAGTCGGTGCCATTCCATTTCAGCCAAAATAACGATGATATAACGTTTTTGCTTCTGCAATATCTTTTGTTCCATGAATCAACGCCCGCCCGTCTTTAAAAACGACCAACCGATGGGCTCCAATGGTAAATGAAAGTAAATAAGGATTCCTGTCGATCTTACCACCTTGTGGGATAAGATTATTTTCGAGTTCCGCTAAGTCTCTTTCAACCCTCATTGCCGGCCGGATTTGGACGGAATCCCTACCGCATAAAACGGCGGTCTTTGTTCGATTTGAATAAGAGAGGTGGGGATACGTTCGATTTGACCCACATGACAAACAAGTATCCTTTTTTAATTTCGCTACATTTATCGATGAATGTTCATTTTTCCAAAGATCAAATGAAACGATTTTGTTTCTCAGCGATTCGTGATCTTCGACAAGGATTTTTAAAGCTTCCGCCATTTGATGGGCAACGACCGTTTGAACGGCAGGACTGATGATTCCCGCCGTATCACAAGTCAGTCCTCCAATCGGGACCGTTTCCAGCAAACAATTCAAACATGGTGTCTTCTCTGGGATCACCGTGTAACTTATCCCATAACTCCCTACACAGGCACCGTAAATCCAGGGGATTTTATATTTTTGTGCAGTATCGTTAATAAGCATCCTTGTATCGAAATTATCTGTGGCATCCAATATCAAATCCACGCCTTCAACAAGCTTCGCCAATTCATCAACCGAAACATCCGCCACATGTGATTTTACGATTACATCCGAATTTAGCGCAATCAGGCGATTCTTCGCTGCAACTGCTTTCGGTATTCTTTTTTGTGCATCATCTTCACAATAAAGCTGTTGTCTTTGAAGGTTGCTCCACTCTACATAATCCCTGTCAACAATGGTGAGTTTCCCAATTCCGGCTCGAACAAGGCCTTCCGCAGTTCCCGTACCGAGAGCACCCGCTCCAATCACCAAAACGTGTTTTTGGCGAATTTTCATTTGCCCTTCTTCCCCAATAGGACCAAAAAGTTCTTGACGTGAATAACGCTCATTCATCCAATGCTCAATCCTTCAACTGGGCTGCTTGCGATCGCGTAATCATTTTTTTCGATTCTTCCTGCTTCATACCCCAATCGCCCTGCCTCAATGGCAAGTTTCATTGCTCTCGCCATTTTGACCGGGTCTTTCGCCCCGGAAACAGCAGTGTTAAGCAATACGCCATCCGCCCCCAATTCCATGGCGATCGCTGCATCAGAGGGTGAACCAATCCCTGCATCAACAATTACCGGCACCTCTGATTGTTCCATGATGAACCGTAAGTTCAGCGGGTTTATAATGCCTTGACCAGAGCCAATTGGTGAAGCTCCGGGCATGATTGCATGGCACCCCACTTCTTCCAGGCGTTTAGCGAGCAAGACATCATCCGAAGTATAAGGTAATACGGTGAATCCCAGTTTCACTAATTCTTCAGCAGCTTTCAATGTTTCAATCGGGTCAGGCAGCAGTGTTTTTTGACAGCCAATGACTTCAACCTTAATCATGTCACATAAGCCAGATGCCTTTGCAAGCTGGGCTATGCGCACTGCTTCTTTGGCTGTTTTAGCTCCTGCCGTATTGGGAAGGAGTGTGTATTTCTTCAAATCAAGCTTTTCCAAAAAATTGGGCTGACTGGCTTCAAAAATGTTCATTCTCCGGACCGCGAATGTTAATATTTCCGTCTCCGAAACCTCCACTGATTGTTTTTGAACATCGAAATTTGGATATTTCCCAGTACCTAATAATAATCTTGAAGAAAATTCATAAGAACCAATCTTTAACATATCATCCGCCTCCTACAAAATGTACAATCTCTACCTTGTCTCCATTTGACAAAAGTGTTTCACTTAGACTTTCTTTTGCTAATATTTCATCATTCAATTCAACGATCACTACTTTTTGATGTAGATTAAAGTGTTGTAAAAGCCCTGTAACAGTTGATTCTTCAGCAGGAATCCGTATTTTTTCCCCGTTAATAATCAATTCCAATTCATCCACCTCCATCAAGAAAAAAGGGGCTGTATCGAACGGTCCAATCGAAAAGGGGACCATTCGGGATTTGCCTTCCTTTCCAAAATATCCGCTATAAGTACACCTGTAATTGGAGAAAGCAAGATGCCATTCCTATAGTGCCCCGTTGCAATGAAAAGTCCTTTGCATGCAGGATGTTCACCGAAGTACGGTAAGCCGTCCCCAGTTTGGGGGCGTATACCTGCCCATGTCTTTTCCAATTCGGTTCCTTTAATCGCCGGAAGCAATTGCTTTGCTCTTTCTATTAACGTAGAAATCCCCTCAAGACTTACCTTTTGATCGAAAGTGTTCGCTTTAACCGTTGCCCCGACAATGATTCTTCCACCAACTTTGGGCACAAGATAGCAGCCATGTGAAAAAATTGTCTTTTCAAGCAATGGACGATCGGTCAGGACGGAAAAGCACTCTCCCTTTACTGGATAACTGTCGAGTATGATCCCTGATTTTTCTAGGAGGAAAGCACTCCAAGCGCCACCTGCCACGATGACATTTTCACTTGAAAATCTACCTATGTCCGTGACAACTCCCGTTACACATCCGTTTTCCGTAACCAAATCGGAGACATGAACAAATTCCTTTATATCCACACCAAGGGCAGCTGCAGATTCAGTAAAAGCGAGCGACAGTCTTGTGGCTGAAACTTGTCCATCATTCGGAATGAACATGGCTCCTTTTATCTCATCCGATAAAAGCGGTTCCGTTTTCCTTATTTCGGCAGTCGATAGCCATTCAGCCTCAAGTCCGGCATTTTGCTGGACTTTGATCATGTTCTTCAACTCGGCTACTTGATCACTTGATAGCGCCACCTTATACATGCCCTTATTCACTAATTCGATGTCTATTCCACTTATGTCTTTTAATTCTTCCGCCAGTGCAGGAAACATCGCCCTGCTTCGACTTGCCAATGTAAAAAGGGGATTATCAGGATCTAACTCGGATTGTGCCCCTAACATCCCAGCTGCAGCACTGGATGCTTTACTGGCAAGTCTGTCTTTTTCCAATAAGAGAACCTTCTTACCTCGCTTGGCTAATTGAAAGGCAATGGATCCACCTATTACTCCTCCCCCAACAATGATTGCATCATATATGGAATTCATATTATGTCTCCTTTCCCAAAGACTTCGCATATTCTTTAACGGCTTCAATCGGATTTTCAGCTTCAAGCACACCTGACATGACCGCAATTCCGTGTGCCCCCGCATCCAGCACGTCTTGGCAATTGAAAGGTGTTATTCCTCCTATCGCAATTATCGGAAGATCGACATTTCTTGTGATTGCTTGAAGCTCCTCAACTCCCCTAGGAGGAAGGCCAATTTTTGAAGCCGTTTCAAAAACATGTCCATAAATCGCGTAATCGGCCCCCTTGCTGAATGCGGCTTTCGCTTCATCCATGGAATGGATCGAACAGCCTACATTCATTCCTGGAAAAGCTCCTTTTACGACTTCTGCATCTAAACTATGAAAAGCCAATTGCACACCAAATGCTTTGTGTACCCAGGCTACATCCACCCGGTCATTAATGATGATCTTAGAAAGCGGAATCTTATTATCATGTAATAGCCTCACTGCTCGATAGAGTTCCGAAGCACTCCTATGCTTTTCCCTTAGATAAAAGAAATCAACATGTTCCTGAATGTTTGAAGCGATTTCCACAAACTTTTCAATTGGCTGTTTCCCAGTGGAAATTATATGCAATTCATGTGCATTCATACTAGAACCCCCAACTAGTAAAGTTACAATCTCATAAAAATCAAATAGATACTAACGGGAATTGAATCGATAGGTAAAAGCCGGCCAACAGCAGGATGATAAAATACAGAATGAAACCATGGTCCATTTTTGAAAAACCAAATTCATAATAGTATGTTCGATCCCGAGTGTCTGTAAATCGCTTTGCCTCCATCGCAACCGCGATTCGGTGAGCACGTCTGATGCTTCCGGATAACAACGGGATGGAATAGGCTTTCATTTTAAAATAGACCGACCTTATCCCTTTTCCTCTTTTGAAACCGCGTACCTTCATCGCGTTTCGTATCGTTTGGAACTCCTCCATCATGATGGGAATCAGCCTTAATGCCGCCATGAAACTATAGGCATATTTCGGTTTAAGCTTAACTTGCTGCATTAACGAATAAAACAAGTTCACTGGTCTCGTCGTTAAGGAAAAAGTTAAACCAAGGGCCGCAAAGAACAAAGCTCGAAAGCCTACCAGTAATCCCCTCATGAAACTTTCTTCCGAAATCGATATGAGGCCCCACTCAAACCAAAGCGTCTCACCTTGCCCGAATAATATCATTGCAGAAGAGGTGGATATAAAAATGAAACAAAAGGGAATCGACAAAAGCAGGATGCGTTTTATCGAATGCCCGGTAAAAAACAAAAATAATATCAATACGCCAATGGTGATGTTCATCATATAATTCAGGTCATGAATGAATAACGCCACGATGCATAATACAATCAGTACACCAAGTTTAAGGCTTGGATTAATTCCATGGAGCCATGTTTCTGCGTTTGAAACATTCATCTACATGACACTCCTTTTAACTTTGGTCTCGACAAATCCGGCTTGCGCGATGTTTTTATCACTTATTACGTTTCCGCCCTTAACCGTCCAGATCCTGGTTGCAAAGTTTTTTGAAATATGTTCGTCATGAGTTACCATGATCACGGTTATTCCGCGCTTTCGATATTCCTCGAACCATTCCAATAATGCAAAGGTATTTTTCGAATCTTGGCCAAATGTCGGCTCATCCAGGAGAATGATTTTTTTGTCGATTACGATTGATGCTGCTACGCTTAAGCGACGCTTTTGACCCATTGATAATTGAAACGGATGTTTATCCCGATGTGCCTCAAGGCGGAACACTTTAAGCAATGAGCGGACTCTCTCATCTATTTCTTGTTGCGGCCTTTTATCAATACGCAATGAATAAGCAATCTCTTCATATACAGTATTTGCAACGAACTGAAACTCAGGATTTTGAAAGACAAACGTCATATGATCCGTTGGATTTTTCACCATTTTAATGGGGTTCCCCAATAATTCATACGTACCTTTCGTTTTTATGAACTGCATCAATGCATGCAAAAGTGTACTCTTGCCCGCGCCATTTTCTCCCCTTATCACAATCCATTCTCCTGAATGGACCTTCAGCTCTTCAACCTTGATTTTTTCCTCTTTATTCCGAAAACCGCTAAATCCTTGCACATCCAGAAGGGGTAAACAATTTGTAAATTGGTGTTCCCTAGTGGGTGCATACTTCTGTATATATTCATCCCAAACACCAGGGAACCAAATTCCATGTTCTCTCATTTCATTTTTATATAGGGAAAGAATGGTGTCTCTTGGACCATCAGCTATGATTTGACCGTCATCGTTTAAAAGCACGATTCGTTCGATGAATTCTAAAACATGGTCAATTTTATGTTCGACGATAATAACCGTTTTGTCTTTTCCGACTTCCTTCAACAAGTCCCAGATTTCTTTCGTTCCTTCCGGATCAAGCATGGCTGTCGGTTCATCTAAAAATAGCACTTCTGGTTCAAGGGCCAATACTGAAGCGATTGCCAGACGCTGTTTCATCCCGCCTGATAATGTTTCTATACTTGTATGCCCTAGGTTCAATCCTACATTACGGATTTGATTTTCAATTTTCTCTTTCATTTCTTCTTTAGGGACGGAAAGATTCTCAAGGACAAAGGCAATTTCCTCATCGGCAAATGGCATGCAAAACTGGCTATCAGGGTCTTGAAAAACATACCCCCATGAAGAAGGGCATTTCAATTTCTCCGCTTTCATCGGGACTTCGATGGAATTCGGAATCAATCCGCTTAACACTTGCAACAGAGTGGACTTACCACATCCTGATGGTCCCAACAATAGCACTTTTTCTCCTTGATCAAACGATAGTGATAGGTCCTTGAATATCAAAAATTCATCACCGGGAAATTTCATTCTTAACTTTTCAACAGAAACGATTGGTTCCATGGCCCTCAACCTCTACTTTTGATCCAGTTCTGCATAATCTTTATTGGAAACCGGACGCACAAGATTTGTTACTCCTGTTGCTTCCAGGACTTTAACTAGATAATAAGCGGTCACACCTGCAAATAATATGGAACCCACAAACCTCGCTATCATGAATAACGATAGATTCCAAGTTGAAAGCGCACCTATTTCCCCGTATGCAAAATCCATGATAACTGATGCCAGGCAGGAAGCTATCGCAGCTAAAACGGCCACCGGCATATTGAATTTTTTATATTTGAAAGTCATGAACACCAGTTCCGCTAACAAACCTTGGACCACCCCATATAACAGTACGGTCAGCCCCCATGGTGAACCAAGGAAGAACTCCCCGGAAGCTGCAGCTATCTCCGCCAAAAGTGCCACACCCGGTTTCCGTAAAATTAAGAAGGCGACGGGGCCAGCTATAAACCACATTCCATAAATAAGTTGATCCAGATGTAATCCTAATGGTTTAACGGAATAATAAATCGAACCCCAAAGGATATAAACGATTCCAAATGCTACCGCAATCACGATCGTGACTAATATATCCGTTAATTTCAATCCTTTTTTCATTGTTTCATTCTCCTTTTATACTTCTAATGTTTCCTTATGAACGGGCCATGTCTCTAAACGATAAGCCATTTCCCAAAATGAGTATTCATATTGGCTGCTGAGAATAAAATGCTCTTTCATTCTCGCCTTATCTTCTTCAGTTACTTTTTCAGCTATCTCATCCAGCCTCGCAATTTGTTCTTCCACCAAAGTGCGGAACCACTCTCCTCCGTAAGCCGCTATCCATTCTTGATAAATCGGCTCTTCGGGCATGCACCCTTGCAGCTTTTCACCTATCTCATAATACAGCCAGTAACACGGCAAGATAGCTGCAATAACATCTCCTAAATGTCCCGAATATGCCGCACGATACATATGGGAAGTATAAGCATAGGCAGTCGGGGCAGGCTTGAAATTTTCCCGTTCTTCTTTTGTGATGCCTAATCTCTCGGAAAAATTCTCATGAAGCTTCAACTCCGCTTCATATGTTCCTTGTGCATGGCCGGCAAGCCTGCTTGTTGTATGTAAATCCGTAGCTTTGACTGCCCCTAAGGCTTGAACTCTAGCAAAATGAGATAAATAATAGGCATCTTGCATGACATAAAAACGGAAACACTCCAATGGCAATGTGCCATCTCCTATTCCTGCAACAAAAGGATGATTAAAACTAGCTTCCCAAATGTGATCAACTTCCTTACGGATTTCCTCTGAAAACTTCATGTCCATTACCTCCAAATTGTATTTTTTCATTGAACGTTACAGAAAAAAACACTTATCACCCCTTTTTTTGCAAACAAAAAACCACTTTCTTAAACGTAAAGAAAGTGGTTGTACTTGAAATAATACGGAAATGTATAGTTCCAGACCCCACTTCCCTACGCTGGTATAAACCAGATCAGGTTCTAAGGGTCTTAAAGTCATACTTCAATCTCAGCTTTTGTGGGTAAAAAATCAACTTTTACCTATAAAGCACCCCTAGTGGTACAAATTGTATATTAAATTCATTTGCCTTTATATTAACACGATAAATCCAATTGTCAAACGTATTAGAAAAGTTTTCTTGATTTAGGGTTACTAAACTTTCAATCTTCCATCCCCTCTTTTCCCGTAGCCTTCAAAGAATTTGATCAAAGGGAGCTCAGTTAGTAGTTTACTCGTGAGTTTTACCGGTTTACTCGTGAGTTTTGCAATTTTACTCGTGAATATAATGGTTACTCGTAAGTTTTACCGGTTTACTCGTGAGTTCTACAGTTTTACTCGTGAATTCTACTACTTTACTCGTGAGTTTTGCCGGTTTACTCGTGAATTCTGCTGTTTTACTCGTGAATTGGCCACTTGACTCGTGAATTCAGCTGCTTTACTCGTGAATTTAATGAATTCACAGTAATCCCCTTTTGAACTTTCCATCAATCCAGCTCACTATTATGACGCCGGTTAGGGATTTCCCAAAGCAACTTCTCAACTCGCGCCCATCCACCTCATCACCTCCTACTCTTTTATTATGAATTCATTATAGTAAACTTAATATTTTTAAAAACCATATAATTTCATAATGTGAAATTATATGAAAAATTTATTTTTAATTGTGAACTATCAAAAGATCGCCCCGAAGAAATGACTTTCATTACCGCATTATCAAAAATCAGTGTTAAACTATCCATGTTCATTCATATTTCCAGCTTAATTAATAACGGCCTTTTTTTGTTCTTGACTTGAATAGATGAAAGTGGTGAGGAAAGTTTCAATTTTGCGTACATTTAGAAAGTTATACCAATTTTTTGTGGATATTCCTTTAAAAAAGAGTGTGGTTTTGAATTACCGCTACGAGGTAAAAGCTGTAATCGGAACAGGAAGCTACGGTATTGTTTATCTTTGCAATGATTTGAAAATGAATGAAAATATAGTGATCAAACAGCTCCGGAAAAGTAAACGCCGCAGTAAAAAAGAGCTGAAACAATTTGAAAATGAAATTTCCATATTACGAATGTTAAACCACAGAAATATCCCTAAATTTCACGAGAAATTTTCGCAAGATGGAAATGTTTATTTTGTGATGGATTTCATAGAAGGGAATAATTTAGAAGACCATATTTTCTCGAATCAATTAACGTTCAATGAGAAAGAGTCTCTACATTTTCTGGTTAAGCTGGTCGATTTAGTATGTTATCTACATGAGCATGACATTTTCCATCAAGATATACGTATACCGAATATTCTACTTAAGAACCATCAGCCCATTTTGATAGACTTTGGTTTGTCCAAGATGATCAATTCCGCCAACCTCGCAAAAGAATCCATTTTGCAGCTGAAAAGGCAGGATTTTTACGACTTGGGGGAAATACTTCTATATGTACTTTATACGACGTACGCTTCCAAAAGTAAAAAAGCACTTCCTTGGACAGAAGAGCTTTCGTTAGAAAAAGAAACCGTGCATATACTGAAAAGGTTATTAAGCATCCAAGAACCTTACTCAAATATTAAAGATATCTCAATGGACCTTCAGGCAGTATTGAAGTCAAAGAATTGGAATTAGCTGCTGCTGCCCCGCCCTTTTCTTTTGTAGCGGTCACTTCCACTCATGGGATACCTTTTGTACCCCCGGCTGCTGCTGCTGCTGCCTCGGCGATAATGCCCATGTCTTCGCTCACTGCTGCCTTGGGAAAGCTGTTTGATTTTTTTCATTATTTTCTTCAGCATTTCTTTCACCTCTTTTATTTTGGTTTTAAAGCCTGTTATTCATTTAGCCTAACATAGTCACAGTATAAACCTTATTAATAAGTACTATAATTTTTTTTCATTTGTGTTACAATCCATTACTGCTTCATAGATTCGGCTTTTTTCATTGTTGGTCATGGGAACGCCCTGATCCCTTTAATTTATGAAACTCCAAATGGCTCTTACAACATACGAATCGATGACAAAGTCGATTTTTTATCTTTCCCATTTCTTAGTTACATTCGGAATATATTATCTGTTTTTCGAATCAGTCAGTAAAAAAAACCTGGCGCATATTTCATCGCCAGGTTTTTTTCTTCGTTCACCTTTTATTTTACAGCTTCTTTTAATTCCTTTCCTGCTTTAAAAGCAGGTACTTTACTAGCTGCAATTTGTATTTCTTCGCCAGTTTGCGGGTTTCTTCCTGTACGGGCAGCACGGTCACGCACTTCAAATGTACCAAAACCAACTAATTGGATTTTTTCATCTTTAGCAAGTGTAGCCGTGATTGTTTCAAACAATGCATCCACTACTTTTTTTGCTTCGTCTTTTGTCAGTTCAGCTTGTGCTGCAACACTGCTCACTAATTCTGTTTTATTCATATGAACACCTCATCCTTTTATTTTGTATAAAATATGTAGAGAAGACAACATAACATATCTTGTATGCCTCTGTCACTTATTATGGCTAAATAAAAGGAAATGCAGCTCAAAATTGATCTTTCTTGCAAATAAAAGGGCCTTGATCAACATACTAAGCACGGTCTGACTCTTGTTCAACTTTCTGCAGTTTCGAGCTGCAGCCATTGATAGACGGTATCCATATCAATGTTTTCTTCCAGATGAGAAGCCAAAAGATTATACGCTTCCTCCCTGCGCTCCGAGTCGCTTTGAACGTTTTCCTTCACTTCATCCAACCCCTTGTTCCGTCGAATTTGGTTAACCAGTAATCTAGTGAACAAGCGATTATGGAATATTCCATGGAGATATGTTCCCATAACTTGGTTGTCATTGGAAATGGCTCCATCCTCTCTTCCATCCTTCAATAATAGAAAGGGCCTTACTTGTGACTTCAATGTCGTTCTGCCTAAATGTATTTCGAAACCGTTAAGATTCATTTGACTTTCCATTATCCCAGCAGAAAGGACACCTTCCATTTGTACCGTCTTCTTTTCTGCTTGAAAGACGGTTTCCACCGGAAGAAGCGAAAGCCCTTCTGCGTTCTCACCATCACCCTCGATAGCATCAGGATCGAAAAGTTTAGTCCCTAGCATTTGAAAACCGCCGCATATGCCGAAGATCATCGTTCCTTGTTTCCGCCGTTCATCGATGGCCCGATCAAATCCCATACGTTTCAACCACTCTAAATCTTCCATCGTGTTTTTTGTACCCGGCAAAATTAGCAGATCGGGATTACCTAACTCATGGACACTGCTAACAAGTCGGACACCTACTCCCGGTTCGTCGAAAAAAGGATCCACATCTGTAAAATTGGAGATCCGCGGAAATCTCAGGACGGCTACATCGATCGGAAACTCAGCCTTTTTAGGTTTTTTAAAACGTAAGGAAGAGAGGGCAAGTGAATCTTCCGCTTCAATATTCACGTCTAGATAGGGCAGCACCCCGAGGACCGGAATCCCGGTTTCCTTTTCCACCCATTCAATGCCATCGTCCAACAATTCACGCATGCCACGAAATTTATTGATGATGATCCCCTTTACACTATCTCGTTCTTCTTTATCCAATAAGGCAAGTGTCCCGATAATGGACGCAAATACTCCACCACGATCAATATCGGCCACTAAAATGACAGCCGCATCCGTGAGTTTAGCCATTCGCATATTTGCAATATCCCGGTCCTTAAGGTTAATTTCAGCAGGACTTCCTGCCCCTTCGAGTACTATGATGTCATATTCATCTTGTAGTTTTTCCACCGATTTACGGATGATGGGCATGGCTTCCTGGACAAATTGGGACCGATAGCTTTTTGCATTCATATCAAGAAAATGTTTTCCGTGAACGATCACTTCCGAAACCATATCCTGCTTTGGTTTCAGTAATATCGGATTCATATCAGTCGTTGCCGTTATCCGTGCTGCTTCCGCCTGTACTCCCTGAGCCCGTCCGATTTCACCGCCATCCAAGGTTACATAAGAATTCAAAGCCATGTTTTGTGATTTGAAAGGGACGACACGTAATCCTTTATTGGAAAATACCCGGCAAAACGCCGTACAAATCAAACTTTTCCCTACATCGGATGACGTCCCTTGTATCATGATGGATCGTGCCTTCATTACGCTCACCCCCTAAAACTCTAATCCTTTGACAGCACCGATACCCTCGTCATAATAATGCTTGGTCGCCTCAATCGATGAAACCAAATCCGCCATTTCCATAAGCTCTGGCTTGGCGTCCCTGCCGGTAATGACTATATGCATATGAGCGGGACGATTTCGTATTGCATCGATGACTTCAGCCAATGGCAAGACATCATCAATCGGGAATTTGGAAATGGCTAAAGCATTGTTCAGCTCATCCAAAACAAGTAAATCAATGCCCGGATCAGCAAGGGCAAGTTTCACCTTTTCCCAAGCTAACGCCAATGCATTGCGATGCTCTTCCGGGGTTTTGGTCCATGTGAAACCAATACCTAGCTGTTCCATTTTAACTCCTAACTTTCCCAATGCCAATGCTTCCCCATATGTACGCTCTGGAGATTTTATGAACTGAAGGTATTTGACATTCATTCCTCTGCCGATAGCCCTTAAAGTCACACCTAATGAGGCAGTCGTCTTGCCCTTCCCATTTCCGGTATAAATAAGCATTAATCCTCTGCGTGCCACTCACTCACCTACCCTCATAACCAAACTGTTTTTTCTATGTATGAAGTCCTTTTAGTAGCAGGAACCGGTTGATCTCCTTTTGGGTATCCGACAAAAATGGTGCCGATCACTTTTTTGTTATCCGGTGAGCCGATAAATTCGTGCAGGCGTTCATCCCTGACAAGACCCACTCCTCTAGTCCGCCAAACGAATCCAAGACCTAGCTCTTTTGCGGCAAGCCACATCGAATGGACAGCGCAACAAGACGCGAATACATTGTCTTCGGATGAATCTGGATCATCCGGCAAAATATCAGAAGTCACGACAATGATGAGCGGTGTCGTCTTAACAACTTCCAGTGAACTCTCAATCAATTTTGGTTTGGTAGGGAAGCGCTCATGCAGATACCTTTCTGCCAAACTTTCATACCGGTGCTTCGCTTCTCCCTTGATTACATAAAAACTCCAAGGTTCACGCAATCGGTCGTTAGGGGCATACGTAGCCGCTTCCAATAACTGCCTGATTTTTTGATCTTCCACTTCTTTTTCTTCGTAATTCCTTATCGCCCGGCGTTCCTTCAATTCTTGAATGATGGACATTCCAATTCATTCCCTTCCATAATGGACTCTGATTCAATCACTCTTTCAAACCATTGGATTTTTTCTCTTAATTGGACGACATCCCCTACTAGAAAGATTGACGGATTTTGAATTTCTTCTTTTACAGCCTTCGAAGAAATCGAACTCAAAGTACCGGTGATCGTCCTTTGTTTATCTGTCGTGCCCCATTCAATGACGGCCACTGGCGTTTTACCATCCCTGCCATGCTCCATCAATTTTTCACAGATGAACGGCATATTACCAATTCCCATATAAAAGGCAATGGTATCTATGCCTTGAGCCAACGCCTGCCAATTCAGGTTATCCTGCCCCTTGTAATCACGGCCATGGCCTGTCACAATGGCATAACTTGAGGCATGTTCACGGTGGGTTACCGGGATGCCCGCATAAGCCGGTGCTGCGATTCCTGCTGTGATTCCTGGGACGATATCATATTCAATCCCGTTTGCAGCCAGTATTTCCGCTTCCTCACCGCCCCGCCCGAAGACAAATGGATCTCCACCCTTCAGACGGGTGACGTTTTTCCCCTGTAAGGCTTTCTCCACTAAAAGTTCATGTATTTCATTTTGAATGAGATGATGTTTCCCTGGTGATTTCCCGCAATACACCAGTTCTGCATCTTCTTTTGCATAGTTTAATAGTTCTGGATTGACAAGCCTGTCATATGCAATGACATCCGCCTTTTGGATACATTCCAGTCCATATACAGTAATCAATTTCGGATCTCCGGGACCCGCACCGACCAGATGAACTTTTCCCGGTTTCATGCTCGCGCCTCCTCTTAAGCTTCAAAAAATACCTTTTACTAGTTGATAGTTTCATGGGCAGATCTGTTTTTTTGTTTTAAGCAAGCATCAATCCAGTTCTTTGCAAGTGTTGGATTGGAAGCAAAATGAAAGTGGGTATACCCAGCAACAAGGTTGTCCAATACACACCCCTCTTGTTTCGAACCGAATCTGCCTTTGGCTTCATAAGCATGTGTAAGATCAGCATCCGCTTCAAATGTCGAGTAGTGGAATTCATGACCTTTTGCCTGCTCCATTTCGTTGATCAAAAAATTGCCTGGAGTTCCTGTTATTTCACGATATCCTAGTGCTGCCAGTTTTTTCTGCATTTTAATCCTGCCCGGTATCATTCCTGCCATCTGATGCGTTTCTCCGGAAGTCGTTTCAATCGATTTGCTCAAAAACATGAAACCGCCACATTCCGCAAGAGTCGGCATCCCCTTTTCTATGGTGCTTCTGATGGATTTGATAGCATCCACGTTACCGGAAAGTTCAGCTGCAAATTCCTCAGGAAAACCGCCACCAAGGTATAAACCATCAGCATCCAATGGTACTTCATCCCCGTTTAATGGAGAAAAATACTTGATGTTCGCCCCATATGCTTCAAGCAGCTCAAGGTTTTCCTGATAATAAAAATTGAAGGCTGCATCTTTTGCGACGGCAATGCACACGTCACTTTCATTTTGATGTTGAAATATATTTGAGTTCCCACTGGAAACGGGATCTGTCTTTGACAATCGGTATAACTGATCGATATCGATTGTTTCCATGACCAATTGTGCAAGCTTATCGAAAAACGGATTTAGTTCCCCGCGTTCAATCGCAGGAATTAAACCTAAATGACGGCTTGGAATATCAATATCCAATTCCCGCTTCATATAACCGAGCACCGGTACATCGCATTCTTGCTCAATGGCTGATTTGACGATTTTGTAATGGCCTACACTTCCCACTTGATTGGCAATGACCCCAATGATGTTAGGACCGGTCGAAAAGTCCTGAAATCCTTTTACGATGGCAGCTGCACTCCGAGCCATGCTGGCACAGTTGACTACCAACAGGACAGGGCTTTGCGTGATGATGCTGATTTCAGCTGTCGATCCTGTATTGGCTAACGGACTTTTGCCATCGAAAAAGCCCATGACTCCTTCGATGATTGATATATCAGCTCCGGTACCTGCTTTGTTAAGAATTTCCCGGACAGTGTCATGTTCGAACATCCAACTGTCAAGATTGCGTGAAACCCTTCCTGTAACTGCAGTGTGATAAGTAGGATCAATATAGTCAGGACCACATTTGAACCCTTGAACGGTATAGCCTTTCTTCTGGAGGGCTGCCATGATTCCGATGGTCAATGTCGTTTTTCCGACTCCGCTTCCGGTACCCGCAATTACCAGTCTTCTATCATTCATATTTCTTCTCCCCCTTAAAAAGGAATGACCCCAACTGAAATGGTTACGTTTCCTGATTTTTTCTTAACAAGCTCCAATTGTTCAGCATTGGTATAGATCCTCACAGCCGGTTCACTCACACCATATGCACCCGTGTATTTAAACACTGTATCCGATGGCGCCTCGATTTTGGCTTGATTAAGCTCTTCGGGTTCATAATGCACGAATTCCCAGCCGTATTTTTCAACTACTTCAATCAATCCGAGTTCGTCTTTCTTCAAGGAAATTGTACAGATAGCCTTAACGCTTTTTAATGAAAATGATAATTCGACTAGTGTTTCTGCAATCACCTGCTCAATTTCAGCCGCCGCCGTTCCCCTATTGCAGCCGATACCGAGGGCAATGACCTTTGGACGATATACGATCCCATTTTCAAGGATCCTCATTTCCGACTCGTTAAGCATGCGGTGAGTCACGACCAGAGCTGCTTGCGGCTTTGCTTGAAGCGCTTCTTCAATGGATGGGTATACGATAATTCGTTCAGGTAATGCCGTATCATAATGCCACCAGTTCCGTTCACCTGATTCCTGTACAACGGCAACATGCTCTTCATTTACTACGGACGCACTTACTGGCGTCAATTTTTCTGCTGAATCCCAAATCCAGCCGAAGCGCTGGCCGAATAAGTCGACAGGAATCGTTTTTTGTACATCCGAAGCCGTCGTGATTATGGCTCTTGCATCAAGCGCTGCAGCCACTTCCTTTGTCAGTTCATTTGCCCCTCCCAGATGCCCTGAAAGTACACTGATAACATTTTCCCCTTTATCATCAATGACTACGACACCTGGATCCGTTTTCTTATCCTTCAAAATTGGTGCAATCATCCTGACTACTGCCCCGAGAGAAATAATTAGTATGATTCCTTTATATTCCTTGAACAAAGCTGGTAATAGCATACGGACACTTCCCGAAAAAAGCTGGATCCGTTTATGCTCTTCGTCCCCTTTTTCAAACTTGCTCATGTAATATAGATCGGAATTCGAAAAAACGGTATGTAATTTTCGCGCCATCTCGACACCATGCTTTGTTATCGCCACGATCGCATAAGTATGGGACCGTTTAATGGGAGCAAGTTCCGCTTCTTTCAATTCAATGATCATGGTTTAACACCTTTTCTGAAACCGTGGGTAAAACTCGCATCATATAGTTTGGAACGGTATTCATCTTTATCATGGATGTCAGGGTCCAAAGCCCATCCAGCCAAAATCATCGCGTGCTTGCGGATACCGTTTTGACGCATGGCATCATCTAAGTTCACTAAAGTGGTACGGACAATTTTTTGGTCCGGCCATGTTGCCCGTTGAATGACTGCGACCGGTGTTTCATCCTTCCAACCTGCTTCCTGAAGTTCTTTAACGATTTTTTTTGTCAAGGTCGCACTCAAGAAAAGGGCAATCGTACAATGATGACTAGCCAAATCACGTAATTTTTCAAATTCCGGAACAGGCGTACGTCCTTCAGCCCTCGTTAATATGAGTGTCTGGGTTAAATCAGGGATAGTCAGCTCTGCTCCTATTGCTGCTGCTGAGGCAAATACCGAACTCACTCCAGGGATCACCTCATAACCAATACCCTCTTTCTTCAATAGGACAATTTGTTCCATGATTGCACCGTACATGGCAGGATCCCCTGTATGGATTCTGGCAACCATCTTTCCTTCTTTAACACGATCGACCATGATGCCAACAATTTCTTCCAAATGCATTCCAGCCGTTTTTAGCACCTCAGCATCGGGTTTTGCCTTAGCAATCAATTCTTCATTCACTAATGAATCCGTATATAAAATCACATCGGCCGTTTGGAGAATGTTCAATCCTTTTACAGTAATCAAATCCGGATCACCCGGGCCGGCCCCTACAATATATATCTTCATTTTCTCACCACCATCAATGTTAAGTATTCTAGTTCAAGTCCTTCCAATTCACTCACTTTCCAAATCACTTCTTCATCGGAAGTGACTTTGGTTACGACCGAGGCCTTTTCAAGTAAGTCCAAATCTTTTAAAACGGAAATCATTAAATCGATGACCTTTGCCACTTTGATGAACACCACGGCATCATGATCTTCGATCGCCTTCTTCATCGCTTCATAATCATCCCTTGCAGGAACTATCGCAACATGATCATCACCATCAGCCAAAGCGATGCCCAGCCTTGACGCTGATCCATTAAAGGAAGAAATGCCCGGGACCGTCTTGATTTCGACTTCAGGATGCAACTCCTGCATCAATTTCATCATATGTATGAACGTACTATATAAAAGCGGATCGCCTTCCGTAACGAAAGCTACATCTTTTCCTTCATTTAATTTTTGCCAAACCTTTTCAACCGTTCCATTCCATTCCCGATCCAAGATGGCTTGATCTTTCGTCATCGGAAAAACAAGGCCCAGCATCTCCTTCTCTTCAGGACGAATGTAAACTTCAACAATGCGATGGGCGTAGCTTTTACTCCCTTTTCTTTTTTTGGGATACGCAATGACCGGAGATTCCTGAATCACGCGAAATGCCTTTACTGTAATTAGCTCTGGATCGCCCGGGCCCACGCCAAGGCCATATAATGTACCAAGATTACTCATTCATGTCTTCCTTTCGTTGTGCAGTAATGATATAAACCGGATTAAGAGGTACAAATCTGTTCATTCCCAATATTGGCTTACTTCTGGAGATTTGCGCATGCATGATGGAAGTGTGAAAACCAGCTTCAGCAAATGCCTCATTAGCCCGGTAAAGATTCTCAATCGTCGCAGCATTCAGAACGATCCTGCCGCCAACTTTAAGCCGTTTGCAGCAAGTATTGATCAGCTCTGCCATTTCGCCGCCGGTCCCGCCAATGAAGATTGCATCAGGATCCGGAAAAGTTTCCAATCCCTGCGGGGCTTTTCCATGAATAGCCGTTATATCGGTACGGAATTTATGTTGGTTTTGATAACAGTTTTCTAAATCGGGCTCATTTTTTTCAATTGCGAAGATTTGACCTTCCGATGCAAGCTTGGCCGCTTCAATTGCCATTGAGCCCGTACACGTCCCAACATCCCAAACTATGCTGTTTTTCCTTAGCTTCAACGCATGCAGACTTAGTACCCGAATTTCCTTTTTGGTTATGAGGCCTTTGTCCGGCTTACGCTGCGAAAATTCTTCATCCTCTATCCCCAAGGACCAGCTTGGACCTTCTGATTTTCTTTTCAAAATGACGACATTCAAGGGAGAGAATTCCCGCTCCGTCATTTCATCTAGTTCATACCAGCCAGATTCTTCGGCTTCTCCTTGAAGGTTTTCAGCCACAAATGCCCGGTATTCAGTCATTCCGAATGAAAGGAGATATTTAGCCAGTTGATCAGGACTATTTTCACTGTCTGTAAGTAAGGCCACTTTCGCTTTCCCATCAATTCTTTGGGCCAGCCCTTTCATGCTGCGGCCATGAATGCTGACGAGAAAGGCATCTTGCCAGCTTTCCCCCATTTTTGCGAAAGCAAGCTGAATTGAACTGAAATATGGGTAAACCTCCATGTTGATTTTGCTGGAAAGATAGCCTCCCATTCCATAAAACAGTGGGTCACCGGAAGCTAAGACAACCGTTGGACGAGTTTCATCCTGCAGTTGCTCCACGACCTTTTTCAAGCCGCCCTTTATGACAATCTTCTTGCCAGAATAGTTCGGAAAGAAGGATAAGATCCGTTCACCTCCGACCAGCACTTCACTTTCTTCTATCCATTGGGCATATTGAGGCAGTAAGCTTTCCTGACCGTTATCCCCTATCCCAATTAATTTAATCGATTGACTCAATTCCAACAGCCCTTCCCAGTAATTGTCCTTTCAACGAATAAATCGCCGTTTCCATTTCAATGCCGCCCTTCACCTGGTTAATGGCAGAGAGACAGCAGGATTCACATAGTTTATTAAAAAAGTCAAAGTTATTAATGGCTGACATCATATCCCCGACTTGTGACGCAGTGTTTGCATTCTTGATTTCAAGAACAAGATCATCTTCAGCTCCGACGCTTTGGGCTATTTCCGATAGGAAACCAAAGTCGACCGGGGCACTTTTTGAATGCACCATCATCACACCTTGGGCCACTTTGGAGAATTTACCCATCATGCCGACCAGTGATACCTTTTTAATTCCCTGCCTCTTACATTGCTTAAGTGAGAAGCCCACAAAATCACCCATTTCAATAAAGGCTTCCTCAGGTAGGTCTGGAAGAAGGCCCATTGCATACTTTTCACTGCGCCCGCCAGTCGTTAAGACTAGATGCTCACACCCACTCGCTTTGGCGACACTGATAGCCTGGACGATACTTGCCATATAGGCGGAACTGGAAAAAGGGACGACAGTGCCCCTTGTTCCCAAAATGGAAATGCCTCCCACAATCCCCAAGCGGCCATTTAATGTCTTTTTCGCTATTTCTTCACCTGCGGGTACGGAGATGACGACTTTCACCCCTCTATTGATCTTAAATTCTTCCAATGTTTGCTGCACAGTGGTTAAAATCATTTTGCGCGGTACAGGATTAATAGCCGCTTCCCCTATAGGAACGGGAAGCCCGGGTTTGGTCACACGACCAACTCCGGTCCCTCCATCCAAGATAATCCCAGGTGCATCGGACCAGCTGACAGTAGAGATAATATGGGCCAGATGTGTGGCATCGGGATCATCTCCGGCATCTTTAACCGTTTCTGCACTAACCGCATTTTCCGATATTTCATATTTCTCAATAGTGAAAGTGGCATCTCGGCCAATTGGCAAGGAAATCGTTGCCTCCTCTAGTGCATCCCCCGTGATCAATGCAGTCAATGCCGCTTTGGTCACGGCTGTCGAACATGCTCCCGTCGTATATCCATGACGCATTTGTGAGGGGTCTTTTTTCACTTTCTTTTCCATGTTTTTTAACTATCAGCTAAAAGGGAAATCGCGTTCAATGCGGCAACAGTGACAGTACTTCCACCTTTTCGGCCAATATTCGTAATGAATGGAACTTCTGTGATCTTAGCGAGTTCCTCTTTCGATTCTGCTGCAGAAACAAACCCAACAGGCATTCCAATGATTAAGTCCGGTTTTGCAATCCCTTCTTTAATGAGGCGAATGAGCTCAAGTAAAGCGGTAGGTGCATTGCCAATGGCATAAATGCCCCCTTCATTTTCCTTTACAGCTTTTTGCATCGAAATGATTGCCCTTGTCGTATTCAAACGTTTTGCCTCGACCATCACATCCGGATCTGAAATATAGCAATGAACGTCCCCGCCGTGTTTTTGAAATCTTTTCTTGCCTGTGCCGCTCTCGATCATTTGCACATCAGCAATGACATGCCTTCCTTTGCGAATGGCTTCCACACCAGCTTGAATGGCATTTGGATGGATGATGACACTTCTTCCCAATTCAAAATCCGCTGAAGCATGAATGACCCTGCGGACGATCTTCCATTCATCTTCAGAAAAATCATGATTGCCCATTTCTTCAGCAATGATTGAAAAGCTATAATCATATATTTTGTCAGGGTCTACCGTGAGTGGTTTAAAATCTGTTTTAAAATCCATCTTGCATTCCTCCTATTTTTCAATTAGCTGTTTATTCAACTCGGCAATGACATGATCAAAACTGGAATGAACATTTTGATAGTCGACATCCGGTCGAGATATCATGATTGTCTCAATTCCACATTCCAACGCGGCTTCCAATTTCTCATCAACCGCACCGACCTTGCCGCTTTCTTTCGTTATCATCAATGTGACCCCATATTGTTCATATAGAGCTTTATTTAATTCTTTGGAAAATGGCCCTTGAATCGCAACGATATTTTTTTGTTCAATGCCCAGCTGCGCACATTTTTCCATATTGTCCATGCGTGGCAGCATTCTCGCTATGACTCTGGTATTCTCGAGCCCCACCAATTCTTTTGCAAACACGGCTAGGGTTTTACTTCCGGTCGTGAGCATGATGACTCCCCGTTTTTCTGCGGCAAGCTTGGCAGCTTCCTCATAATCACGAACAACTATCAATTTATCATTCTGAAACCGTTGACTTTCACGCTCATAACGAATATAAGGAACATTTGCTGCCTTTGCTCCGTTAAGGGCGTTTTTGGATGCTTCTTCGGCAAATGGGTGACTTGCATCGACTACAGCCTGAAAACCTTTTGCAGAGATTAAAGATGTCATATCTTCTGCAGATAATCGGCCAATCCGGGTGGATATCCCTGCATCCTGCAAACTCTTAGCAGCCGATTCGGTTACAACAGTTGCCAAAACCTTGTACCCCACCTGCTGCATCTCAATCGCTAATTCCCTTGCATCACTTGTACCCGCCAAGAACAAAATCATTTTGATGTCCCCACCGCTTGCCCATCATGATCATGGTGATGATCATGGTCGTGGTCGTGATGGTGATCATGATCGTGGTCGTGATGGTGATGGTGATGAGCATGTCCATGTTCCTCGACATGTTTACGATAGTTTTCCAAATCACGCGCCCCGCTTGATTTGCCTTCACTGGCTTCAATTACTCGTTCTTGCAGAATGTTCTGTAAGGTTGGATGATATCCAAAATACTTTGCCAATATGAATTCTCGATCATGATATTGCTCTTGATAGCCTTTCAGCATATCCTCCATTCTTTCCATCAACACCCCAGTGAAGAGGAAATATGGCAGCATCACAATTTTTTTTGCCCCTAAGCGGATGCATCGTTCAATACCTTCATCCACGTGAGGGTCCGTTACACCCATGAAGGCTGTTTCGACCCATTTAACGCTTAATTTTTCCCATAATAATCGTGAAATTTTATATATATCACTATTGGCATCAGCATCACTGCCACCTCGGCCAATTAGCAATATCGCTGTCTCAGAATGTTCAGAGGTCGTATCGAATCCCGCTTCCTCAAGACGGTCTGTCAGGATCGTCAATACATCATGGTGGACCCCGATCGTTTGGCCGTATGTGAATTTCACTTCTGGATACTTGGTTTTCCCATCCTCTATTTCAGCTGGGATATGTAATTTCGAATGTCCTGCATGCAACAAAATGATCGGTATGACGATAACTTCAGTAGCCCCTCGTTTTACACAATTATCGATTCCTTTGGATATATTCGGTGCCGCAAATTCCAAGAAGCACGTTTCCACTAGGAAACGCCCGTCCATTGCCGGAATCATATTTTCAATAAAATTACGGACTTCTTCATTTCCCGAAGCCAACCGGCTTCCGTGTCCTACGAACAAAACTGCTTTCATTTACTTTCCCCCTCTTGATTAGTCTTCACAAGGCGCAGGCTCTATGTTTATTTTTGGAGCGATGTCCTGATAAGAAAAATTCTGTATCTTTTTCGACCGTTTGAAGTATTTAAAAAGCCGCTCATTTGGATGGGCATTTTGCTTATACTCGCCGACAATGTCCGTGATCAGTTCTACAAGCTGTTCCGGTTCAATGCCTTCCGCTACCGGCTGACCCGGATGGGCTGTTCTTCCAACCGGTTTAGCTCCAAGAAATAAGTCGAACTTCCCTTTTCGGAAGACAATCCCGATATCATCCATCACAGCACTATAACAAGCCATCCCACACCCATTAAAACCGATGTTCAGTTCCTTGGGCATGCTCATTCCGCCAAGCACCCGGTGTATTTCGTCCGCATAAGGAATGGATTCCGCTTTTTCACCATCACAGAAATCACAGGCTTTTAATGTCAGTACATCCCCAATCGGCGACAAAAGAAAGTTTGCTGATTGCAATTTCCCTGTAATGCTTTCCGGATCCATTGTCGGAATCTTTAAGACGATTTTATGATTTGGCGTATACTCCATCGTTCCCTTTTCCCCGACAACTTCCGCAAGTGTCATCATTTGTTTGGGAGTGAATTGTTTATTCGCCACACCTGGACTAACGGCAAGTTCGAATACCGACTCCATTTTTTGCTGAACAATCGGCTGAATGGACTGCTTAACGGCTTGACCCTTGACTCTTGACAGGGCCTCCATTGCCATTTCATAGGAAGCTGGCTTCTTTTCTGGTGCTTTTGTAAGTAATCCAACTCCTCCAGCGGACTCGGTTAAGGCTTCTTGATCTAATGCCCACGGTTCCGCTTCTTTTTGCAGTCGCTGATGCGGCTTCAATGTTTGCTTTTCCGAATTCAGCGTATATTTTCTCTGATAGCCTCTTGGTGTGATGATTTTGTCATCATATAAAAAGGTGGATGAATTACCGATAATGACGGTTGTCAACATTCCAATATCGTGATTCAACATATCCTGCAAATTGGTTATGACAATATCCTGCCTATCGCGATAAGCACTTTTCACCAACCCGACAGGTGTATCCGGCGAGCGGTAGCGAAGGAGAATCTTCTGTGTTTCAACAATTTGCCGGGTCCGCCTGCCGCTGCGCGGATTATAAAGCGCGATGACAAAGTCTGCCATTGCAGCTGCTTCAACCCTTTTAGCGATCAGTTCCCAAGGAGTTAAATGATCACTGAGGCTGATCGTACACGAATCGTGCATGACGGGCGCCCCAAGTAAAGACGCACATGAGTTGATTGCAGAAATGCCAGGAATGACTTCAATGCCCACTCCAGTTTCTTCTTTCCAGCCTTTTTCAATCAATACTTCATAAACCAACCCTGCCATCCCGTAAACTCCGGCATCCCCACTGGAAATCACCGCCACTTTCTTTCCCAGCTCCGCTTGTTTCACTGCTTCCTGTGCACGTGATACCTCTTCAGTCATCCCCGTACTAATGATCGTTTGATCTGTTAGCAGTCCCTGAATGAGTTCAACATAAGTTTTATAACCAATGATGTAGTCACTTTCTTGAAGGGCTTCGACGGCACGTTTGGTAATGTGTTCAAAATTCCCGGGCCCAAAGCCCACGACGAATAATTTACCGTTTGTACTCATTAAGACATCTCCTTTTACGCTTTGTTCTTTGAAATACCCGTATGAGCAGGAAAATCTGGATTAGGGGCCATTTCCCCGTCATTATACTGATAGATCATCTGTGGAACAAACTCACCATCATCGATATTACTGACGATCTGCCGACCGAAATCAGGCGTTTCCACTCGATACCAGTTTCCTTGGGGATAGGCAATCACAACGCAGGCATCCTTACATCTTCCGTTACAGCGGGTCCTCGTTGTATGGATTTTCAGATCCAGTCCTTTTGAAGCAATTTCATCGCGAATCGCTTGGGTTACTTCTTCCCCGCCCTTTTTCATGCAGCTGCTCCCATTACAAATCAACAGATGCGTATTTGTACCCGTCAAGTTCCAAGTAGTCATGTTCTTCCTCCTGAGTTCAGGGAAAAGGCAAAATAAAAAACCTTAACATAAGAGTCAAGGTTTTAAAAAAACTATATGAATGAGGAGCCAAAGGCAAGCATGCCAAATCCTCCCAAAATCGTCATAGTCCTTCTACCTTTCCCTCCGAAAAGTATCATGCAATTTTAAAAGCAGGTTTCCTGGCTTACGCTTCATTTTACTTTGTCCCTTCCCGGCATCATGCCAGTGGCTATCGACAATTTCATCAGCGTTTACAGTAGCGGGGGCTGCATCGGATTTTCACCGATTTCCCTATTATCCCTTGCTTATTCACACAAGGGCACTTTTAAAATGAAATATTTGGTTTTATTATACATTTCAAACTAACTTAATCTATCATATAACAACTTTGTCAAAATTCAATAGTTTATTCCGACTGTTTAGAAAAGTTTAAACGTGTAAAACCAGTTACAAACCTTTCCTCGCAACAAATTTCGGCCTCAAAAAAAAGATAGTGTAGCTGGAATTATTTCTTTATGGTACACTATACGAGAATTTTCTAAATAATTACATAAGTTTCATGGTGTTGAATTTCTCGGAATTCAGCTTAAAAGGGAAGCCGGTGAAAATCCGGAGCGGTCCCGCCACTGTAAAGGGAAGTTCCATTACGTTAACTTTAATCCACTGTCAAATGAGATGGGAAGGATGTAATGGGATGATGAACCAAAGCCAGGAGACCTGCCATGAAGCGTGAAACTGTTTCAGCCTACGAGGATGGGCGTGCGGATCAGGCAAAATGGCCCATGGTTGGTTCATGCTGCAAAATTCCTGTTCATTACGCACTTCTTTCCTTTGAGAGAAGTGCTTTTTAGTTTGAGCGCGCCGCTTTTCTTCTCAAGATTGATCAGAACAATAAAAAGTGTTGAAAGGAGAAAGAATGAAAAGAACCAATTGGAAAATTATTTATTTTGTCATTTTACTGCTTTTTGTCCCGAAACGGGCATTGGCCATGCATATCATGGAGGGCTTTTTACCCATAGAATGGGCTATATTCTGGTGGGCCGTGACGCTTCCATTTTTAATCTTGGGTTACCGGTCCATTAGGTCCAAAGTAAGGGAAAACCCTGAAACAAAAATGATACTTGGCCTATCGGGCGCATTTGTATTTATATTATCGGCCCTAAAGATTCCTTCCGTTACGGGAAGTTCTTCGCACCCTACCGGAGTTGGTTTAGGTTCCATACTATTCGGACCATTGGCCATGAGCGTGGTCGGCTCCATCGTTCTGTTATTTCAAGCTGTTTTACTGGCACACGGAGGATTGACGACATTAGGGGCCAATGCATTCTCCATGGCCGTTTGCGGACCCTTCATTGCTTACTTTGTCTTCAAGGGCGCAACTAAATTGGGATGGTCTTTTTCACTTGCCGTATTCTTGGCAGCTGCTTTTGGGGATTTGGGCACCTATGTGGTAACTTCCGTTCAACTTGCTCTTGCTTTCCCTTCCGAGGTAGGAGGATTCATGGCCTCTTTCAGTAAATTTGCAGGGATTTTTGCCCTGACCCAAATTCCCTTGGCCATCAGTGAGGGGTTATTGACAGTCGTCGTAATGAATTTCTTGAAAAAATACAATCTAGGCGAATTGAAATTGCTGCGAGTTTTATCTAAGGAGGCCCGTTAAAATGAAAAAAAGTTTACTGCTGCTTTTCCTGGTTGTCATTCTTGCAACCTTACCGTTAATCACCCAACAAGGAACGGAATTTGGCGGTGCCGACGGCGAAGCTGAGGAAGCCATCACTAAGATCCATCCGGAATACAAGCCATGGTTCAACAGTATTTGGGAGCCGCCAGGTGCAGAAACCGAAAGCTTATTATTTGCGCTTCAAGCTGCAATCGGAGCCGGTTTCATTGGATACTTCATTGGTGTGATGAGACAAAGGAATAAGCAAACCAAACAAGAATTGGCCGAAAAATCGAAGCATGTTACTCATTGATAAATATGCCTATTTCAATGGGCTAAAGGATGTACATCCGTTGGAAAAGATGGTTTTTGCACTCTCTCTTTTGCTGTTTTCGTTAACGGTAAGGGATATGGCCGTTTCGCTCATCACTTTTACGGTGATGAGCGCTTTAATCATTTTCGCGGCAAAAATCCCGCTTTCTTTTTATCTTAAATTACTCCTATTACCAGGATTTTTTATACTATCAGGAACCATTACCATCCTTTTTTCTTTCACTAGTAAATTCACTTCGATTTCGAATATATGGTGGTCCTGGAAGATCGGGAATTGGCAAATATTCATCAGCGATGACAGCTTTGGTACGGTGGCCAATTTGATCACTGTCGTATTCTGCAGCATCAGCTGTTTATATTTCCTTACCTTAACTACACCCATTACCGTCATCCTATCCGTGCTGCGAAAACTTAAAGTGCCTTCGTTATTGGTCGATTTAATAGAATTGACCTATCGATTCATCTTTATTTTTTTAGATACGGCTTTGGCCATTCACCAATCACAAGCTTCACGGCTGGGGTATGGTTCGTTTAGGAAAGGCATTCGATCTCTCGGATTACTAATTTCATCATTATTTTTAGGAGTATTGCAGCGCTCTGGACAGTTGACGATGGCCATGAACGCAAGAGGCTATCAGGAGAACCTTTCCTATATCGAGGATACTTACACCTATTCCTCACGCAATTGGCTGATCGCGATTGTCATACTAGGAAGCTTAATCCTTATTAATGGATATTTGTAAATTGGAGGCAACCCAACAATGGACGAGCATATTTTTCATATAGAAGGCCTCACCCATCAATTCGCAGATGGAACCTTCGCTTTAAAAGGACTTTCGCTAACGATCCAACAAGGTAAAAAAATTGCATTATTAGGCAATAATGGTGCTGGCAAATCGACTTTATTCCTCCATTTAAATGGTCTATTACAACCTACTGCAGGAAAGATCAGATTTAAGGGCAAGAAAATGAAATATGACCGGAAAGCATTATTATCATTACGAAAGCAAGTCGGTATCGTTTTTCAAGATCCCGACTCTCAGCTCTTTTCCGCTAATGTACAACAGGATATATCGTTTGGACCAATGAATTTAGGATGGGATAGAATTACAGTGCAGGAGAAAGTAAATTGGGCAATGGCTGAAACGGAAGTAACCGAACTAAAAGATAGACCTACCCATTTTTTGAGCCTTGGGCAAAAAAAACGGGTCGCCATCGCAGGGGTACTTGCCATGGAGCCCGATGTCTGGCTACTGGACGAGCCTACCGCTGGATTGGATCCTTATTTCTCAAGACAGATCATGAATCTGCTGGACAGTATCCACCACCCTGATAAAACGATAATCCTCTCAACCCATGATGTTAATTTTGCTTACCAATGGGCAGATGAAATCGTGGTCATGAACGATGGTAAGGTCATATACCAAGGGGACCCTGTTTCCGTTTTCCATGATGAAGACGTTTTGCTGCAGGCACATCTGGAGAAACCGTGGATTTTTGAAATGTTTCAAGCCCTTCTTCAATCAAGGAATCTTGCAGAAAGGGACCTTTTCCCAAGAACGAAGGAAGAATTGCTTCAAAACTTGGAAACAGAAAAAATTTATTAATTAAGATCCCCTAGCTTCTGTTTCACCTTTCCAGAAGCTAGGGGACCCGATATATCTTTAAAATATTCAGCGATAATCCTTGTTCAAAAGCAAAAACCTCAGTATTACTTTTCTTCCTTTTCTTTTTTAATCTCAATATCCCTTCCGTTCACATCATCAATGACTGCCTTTTTCTCGCCTTCCGCATAAGTATCCGAGACTTGTTCGTGGGTTTGAGCCAGTCCAGAAGATAAAGGATCTTCCCGTTTATAATCGCTGACATCATATATTCTCCCGGCAACTTCTGAAGATTCATTTTTTGATTGCTTCCTATCCATTTGTTTCACTCCTAGTTTTTAAATTATCATTGCAGTATTAAAGACAAAGGTATTTTGTGTAAAAAACGAAGCAATATTCAATAATGATGAAAAAAGGGGGAAAAGACGAAAAAAGCTTACAAGTAAAATCCCCTTTCAAGGAATTACTTGTAAGCTTAATGAGAACTTAGGCTTCCTTTTTCACATCCACATTATCGGATGGGTCACCCCAACATTCCACATTCTTCAAACCTTTAATATTGTTCACATGGAAAACTGGATTTTTCCCACTTTTCTTTTGCTTTTGATAATCCGCCAGTGCAGCAAAAGCAATTTTCCCTAGTAATGCTATGGCAATCAGGTTGATAATCGCCATAAGGGCCATAAGCAAGTCAGCCAGTCCCCAAACAAAATCCAGCGAGGCAAGCGAACCGAATATCACCATTCCTACGACTGCGACACGATAGACATTCAGCCAAAACTTATTTTCATTGATGAAGCCGATGTTCGACTCTCCATAATAATAGTTGCCCACAATGGAACTAAAGGCGAATAAAAGTACGATAATGGCAAGGAAAATACCTGCCCAAGATCCCAATGCCGTTCCGAGGGCATTTTGGGTAAGGACGATACCGTCCGTTTCCTTCGATGTATAAAGACCGGAAAACAAAATGATGAAGGCTGTCGAGCTGCAAATGATGAGCGTATCGACAAAAACACCTAGAGACTGAATGAGCCCTTGTTTGACGGGATGACTGACATCAGCCGTCGCACCAGCATTTGGTGCACTACCCATCCCGGCTTCATTTGAAAATAGGCCGCGCTTGATTCCCTGCATCATGGCAGCTCCCAGTACTCCGCCAGCCACTTCTTTTATTCCATCGAATGCACTTTCAAAGATCAAAGCAAAAACACCAGGTAACTCGGTAATGTTCATGATGATGATAATCAACGCCACTATTACATAGGCTCCTGCCATGATCGGAACGATGACTTCAGAGACTTTTGCAACCATTTTTATCCCGCCAAAAATGATGACAGCCGTGACCATAGCCAAGATGATTGCCGTAACCCACTTTTCAATCCCAAACGATTCATTGAATGCGCTTGTAATCGTATTGGCTTGTACCGAGTTGAAAGCTAGTCCAAATGTAAGCGAAATCAACACGGCGAAAGTGATTCCCATCCAACGGGCATTCAATGCCTTTTCCATATAATAAGCAGGACCGCCGCGGAATGCATCCCCATCCTTGACTTTATAGATTTGAGCAAGTGTACTTTCAATGAATGCGGAAGCAGATCCGATCAATGCTATTAACCACATCCAAAATACGGCTCCAGGTCCGCCCGTCGTGATTGCGATGGCAACACCTGCAAGGTTACCCGTTCCTACCCGCGATGCCGTGCTTATGCAAAATGCCTGAAAGGATGTTACACCTTTTTTATCCGCTGTGGCCCCTTCTCCCAAAAGCCTGAACATTTCCCCTACCATTCTGAATTGGACAAACTTCGTGCGGATGCTAAAATAAAGACCCAATCCAACCAACATGATGATCAATATGGAAGACCATAGCACACCATTAGCCTCACTAATAAATTTTTCTAAGAACTCCATTAAATCAAACCCCTCTACTCAACTCTAATTATTATTATAAAAACATATACAACTATAATTTATTTCCCGGTTCAATGGGGAGATAAACAAATGAAACCCATAAAAAAAGGAAATTCCACAATGAATCTCCAATACAATAATATATTATATCCTAACACACGATTTTTTTCATTCATGAATTGGTGGAATCAATCGAAAAATATAATATTTCAGTATCATTTCCTTTAGATAATAATCATACTTCCTCACTTCATTTAACACTTCAATGTTAAATTTTATTCATATTCCAAACACATCTTGGATATAGCACATAAAAGCCTCACACGTCCTGATTCCAGGTTAACGTGCGAGGCTTATTTGCATTCCTCTGCTCAATCTTATATTTGCTATAAGTCTCAATTTTGCTAGATGGTTAGAATACCTTGTGAAAACATCTTTCTTAATTCTTTTTTATCTATTTTTCCAATCGGCGTTAATGGGAACTTATCAAGAAAATAGGCAATTTTAGGAACCATATACTTAGAGGTCCTTTGTTTGCAGAAATCAATTAATTCCTCACTAGTACAGCTCAGTCCTTCATGCAATGCTATCACGACACACACTACTTCTCCCCAATCTGGATGGGGAACGCCAATGCATGCGCTTAATGCAACAGAAGGGTGCTGGTTCACCACTCGCTCCACTTCTGAAGAATATACGTTCATCCCGCCTGTAATGATCATATCTTTCTTCCTATCTACAATATAAAGGTAACCGCTTTCATCCCATTTACCAATATCCCCCGTGTAGAACCAGCCATCACGGATGTATTCATGGGTAAGATCCGGTCTTTGATAATAGCCAACCATCATGGCTGGGGACTTTACGATGATTTCTCCAAACTCGGTTGGTTTTACATCATTTCCATTCTCATCAATCAGTCGAACTTCGGTAAGAATGCACGGTTTTCCACAGCTTTTCAAAACTTCCGGATTATTATGATAAGCCCATACATGAGCGCTCTTCGATAGTCTTGAAATGACAATATTACATTCTGTCATGCCGTATTGCTGGCGCATGATAGGCCCGAATACTTCAAAAGCTTCTTTAAGGCGCTTCTGTGAAATCGGTGACGCACCATAGAAGATATTGCGCATGGAGCTCATATCATATTCCATCTTCTTGGTCTGATCAAGAAGCCTGTATAACATGGTCGGTACCATGAATGTCGTCGTGATTTCATGTTCCTTTATCGCCTGTATGAATGCTGCAGCGTCGAATGAGCCCATCACATAAACATGGACGCCCGAAACAAGGGATCTCCAAAGTAGTGAACCGGCTGAATGCACAATGGGCGTACTTAGCAATACCCGGTCCCGGTCGTCCAGCGGGTCTTCGATAGCTGCAGAAAGTATCGCGGCGCCGAGTCCTTTCTGGGAATGCATGACGCCTTTGGGTGTACCCGTTGTCCCGCCTGTATAGGACAGAAGGGCAATGTCATCTTCTTCAGCTGTTGGCAAGTCTAAATTATTTATTTCACCAGGACATTTAAATAGTTCAAACTCCTCCGGATAATTACTATTAAAGCCAGGGAGCCCAATAACATGGACCTCCTCCTTCTTCATTTCTTCCAAATACTCTAAGAAGGTGTCAAAGTGTGTCTGTGTAGCAATTATGACCACTTCTGGTTTTGCTTCCTTTAAAATGAATTGTATTTCTCGTTTTCCGAGTTTTTCACTTAATGGCACCAAGGTAGCCCCGCATTGCTGGACGGCCAAACCAAACATCACACTTTCCAAACTGTTTGGAATGATGGTCGCTATGCGGACGCCCCTTCCTGCACCTAAACGCATTAAATAAGAAGTGATACGTTCTGTTTTCTTCCATAACTCGTCGTAGGTTATCATTTCTCCGTTTGGCAACAAGGTAATAGCCGGCAGGTCACCGAATCGTTTCATTCCTTTATTCATCAGTGACTGAAATGTCAACTTATGCAGCATGAATTTTTTCCTCCCCCGAAAAAGTTTTCATCCTTTTAATAGTGCTTTGGCAATTGTATTTTTTTGAATCTCTGAGGTACCGCTCAGAATCCGATACATCCGTGCACTCCTGTACATTTTTTCTACTGGATGGCCTTTTACCAAGCCTTTGGAGCCAAAGATTTGGATGGCCTTGTCAGCCACACGGCTATTTACCTCTGAAGCAAACAGCTTGGCCATGGACGTACCGGCCCGATCCTCTTTTCCCTGATCAATTTTATCAACCACATCATAGACCATGCATTTTGCTGCATAGATTTCCGTCGCCATATCTGCGAGCATATGCTGAATTGCCTGGAAGTCACCGATGGGCCGGCCATACTGGACTCGCGTTTTGGCATGTTCAATAGATAAATCGAGAAGGTGTTGAGCCATTCCGATAAAGCCGGCGGCATGGGAAGCGCGATTTGTGTTTATTCTTTTCAATCCGAGCAGCAACCCTTTTCCTGGTTCTCCGATTATATTGGCGGCAGGCACTCGACATTGATTGAAATTCAATTCGGCATGTATGCGTTCTCCTGATAGGGGAACTTGAATGTCTCCTAGTTCAAACCCTGGATGTTGTGGTGTTTTTTTATCAACTAGGAAAGCAGTGATCCTTTCTTTTTCTCCTTTCCGGGATTCTTTCGCTATGACAATGGCGAAATCAGCATAGGGGGCCGCACTGATAAAATGTTTCTTTCCGCTTAATATATAATCATTTCCGTCTTTAACGGCTGTTGTTTCGATAGCGAATGCATCCGACCCGGCATTGGGTTCTGTAAGGGCAAAGCAGCAACTCACTTCTCCCGTCACAACGGGCATCACATATTTTTCTATTTGCTCCGGTGTAAAACTTTCCAACATCTGACCAATTCTTAGCGGCCCGCCAATCTCCCCTATAACCTGCCCCCATAAAACCGCTCCGGAACGTGCCAATTCTTCCTTGAACATGCATAATCCTTTTAAGCTTACTTCTTGTCCGCCATATTTTTCAGGGAGGTTAATTCCGTAAAAGCCCAATTCCCTGGATCTTTTCCTTGCCCATTTTATGGCTTCCATCGGAATATCCTCTTCAGCGTTCAAGCCATGCTCCTGTTCATATGGAAGCAATTCATTTTGGATGAAATCCTGCAACTTTGTTTGAAGTACCTCTAATTTCTCTTCCTGGGTCGTAACCATATGTTTCCCCTTTCGATTTTTATTTTCGTCTTAATTTTTAAATATTTGAAATGTTATAAAATCAATTTTAAATGTAAATAATATTTAAGTAAAATAAGGATATATGATATAAATATAAAAAATATTGATGTAAATAAAAAAATATTAGTTCCCTATCATCATAGGAAACTAATATTTAAGAGTGGTGTAGAATTCGAGACATTTTATAAACTCCCTGGCAGCTTTTGAAAAATACTGCTTCTTAGAGCAAACGTAACCGAATTCCATTGTATTATTTTCCATCTCCACCAAAGGAATGGCCACAAGCTCCCCGCTTAGGAAATAGGGGTCGCTGTTAACTCCAATATCATAAGAAAAGGCAATCGCTAATCCCTCAGCGACGGTTTTTTTGATGATCTCTGTATTATTTGTGAAAAACAAAATATTCATCTCACCGTATTGATCAAAAAAACCTTTAATGAACGACTTCATTCTTGGTCCATTGTAAATGACCAAATTTTGGTCCATAAGCTCTCGTGGGGTTATGCTTTTACGGTTCACTAATGGTGAGTTCTTACTGACCATCACAATCACTTTTGCTTCCATCAAAGGTTGGAATTCCAACTCAATTTCTTTTGGTTTAACCTTTGGGATATTCAATAGCCCGATGTCTATCTTACCATTCCGTACTTCTTCGGTTATCTCTTGTCCCCCTTTTTCTTCAATGACAATTTTCACCTCGGGATACTTCTTCTTAAATAAGGCCAAGGATTTAGGCAAAACCGTTAGAAATAAACCTTGTGTTGATGAAAGGCGCAACTCTTTTTCCATCGTATCTGAATGTATTTGGGCACTGTCTCTTATTTCTTCCAATTTGCTTAATACTTCAAGAGCTTTCTGGATGATTTCCTTTCCGTCTTCTGTAGGTATGGTTCCTAACCTTGACCTCTTGAAGATTTTTATACCTAATTCCTTCTCCAAACTCGTAATGGCCATACTGATTCCAGATTGAGAGATATGGAGGCTTTCTGATGCAGTGGAAATCGAGTTAACCTCGGCTACCTTAATGATATATTCCAATTGTTCAATATTCATGGTTTATTCTCCTTCTAGCCTATTACTACTATCATACCTCGAACAGAAAGCCCTTTCAATTTTAGAGAAGTAAATCAGAATACCTTATACAATGGTAGATGTTTTTTCGTATTCTTTAGCGGGTTGTGCCTGATTATTTTTAATAGATACGGCAACAATCGTTCCCAATAACGCTATTATCACCAAAAACAGGAAAGCGGCATTATAGGAGCCATTAAACAGACTGATAATCAAACCGAGGGCTAAAGGAGAAACAGCACCTGCAATTTGACCGGCGAAAGTTACGAGTCCGGAGGCAGAGCCCGTTAGTTCCTTTGGTGAGTATTTTATGATGATCGTATATAGAACGGTTCCAAAGAAAGATAGTGCTACGGAGTTGAGGGTGAGATACGTGATGATAAGTCCTATAGACGTGGCGTTAGACATTAAAAAGAGAAAAATTGCCGATAATAAAGCGCCTGCAGCGGCAAGATACTTCTCCCGGTTAGCCATATGTTTATCCAGAAGCCACCCGCTTACATTAAACATCAAGAAACCAAAAATATAAGGGATTGCCAATAAACCTCCGGCGGCTATTAAATCCACTCCTTTTTCTTTAACCAAATATATAGGCATCCAAGTGATCAAACCATAGTTGATAATATTTGATATAAACTTGAATGTTATGAGTTTCCAAATATTTTCGATTTTAAATAACAGTTTCAGAGCAACCTTTTTTTGTTTCGGTTTGTCTTTTTTAACCTCTTGATTTCCTTGAGGCTTGAGAATGAACCAAATTCCGAGAGAAGCCAATATCCCTAGAATTCCGGAAATGGTAAACATGCCCCGCCAACCGAATGCCACCACCATTGAAGCAGCAAGTGCAGTACCTAATATCCCGCCAATATTTTGGGCAGACAGGAAAAACGAATTTGCCCGGCCCCGTTCTTCTTCCGGGAAGTTATCTCGTATAGTGGACATACTGGCAGGATAGAAAGGCCCTTCACCTAACCCGAACAGAAAACGGATGAATAATAAAGACATGAACGACCAAGCAAACCCAGTCATTACAGTGAACAAGGACCAACTAAACAAAGAAACAGTAACCATGACCCTGGCGCCATACTTATCGGTCATCCATCCACCAAGCGGTTGCATGAGTGAGTAGCTAACAAAAAATATACTAATTAAAATACCTGTCTGGGACGTAGTGAGATGAAACTCTTCTGCAATAGGGATAATCCCGACATTTATGGCAACGCGATCAAAAAAACTTAAGATCATTCCAACAAATAAAAGGCCGCTAATCATTATTTTTCGTTTCTTACTTGCATATAACTGCATTCCCCATCACTCCATTTTTTTATATTTTCACAAAACCTCAGCCTCACAGGAAGCGCTTACAATTCTTTTCGAATTACAAAACTTGTTCTGTAACTATTAGGAGCGTTTTATAAAAAATTAAAAACGAAACAAGTTGCCTTCAGGATTAATTATTCAAACCCACGAGACTGCTAAGTAGACTCGTGGGTAACTGATCCATCCTTGTTTCAGAATATGAAGTGTTTGATTATCACGGAGTTACGATATTAACCTTAGGTTGGAATTGATCCAGCAAAGTCAGGAAATCTTCAAACTGTTTTTTATCACCGGAAATGGCAACTTTACCGGCTGCTTCCATTTTGGATAAATCTTCCCGTCCCAGAGCAATCTGATAGAAGGTTATTCTATCTAATGTTAATGCTGCATCAGGGTTGGACGCCATTTTCCCTTTTTTGAAGTTCAATACAGAATTATTCAGATCGATCGTGTAATTGGTTTTCGAATCTGTAAATGTCAAATTGAAAGTCATATTTTTATTTTCCGCTTTCATTCCGTTTAATTTAATGGACAAGAATTTGAGGAAATCATCCATTGGCATATTGAGCAGCGTATCTAGATTCATCATTCCGCCACTTCCCTTTGAGTCTGCCACACCATTCCTTAACTCGTCTGCGCCAGTAAGATAGAAATTACGCCACACAGAAGATTCTGCTGTGTATCCTAATTGCTCATAAGCTTTAGCCAGTAAATTTTTTGCTTCTGTATTTTTCGGGTTAGCCATGACGACATGCTTTAAGACTTGAGCCACCCAGCGATATTCCCCTTTTTTATAATCAAGTTTTGCCTGTTTAATGATCTTCTTTTCCCCACCCATATACTGTACATATTTAGCGCCCGATTCCTCTTGTGGTAATGGATCCAAGTCGGATGGATTACCGTTGAAATATCCTAAATAAAAGTTGTACACCGCTTTTACGTTATGTTTCAATGTTCCGTAATACCCCCGATTGGCCCAGACTTTATCCAACTTTTCAGGAAGCTTTAACTCTTCCGCGATTTCGTCAGGTGTGAGACCTAAATTAGCTAATCGTATGGTTTGGTCATGAATATATTTGTATAAATCACGCTGACTTTCCAACTGCTCCAAAACATTGTCCCTTCCCCATATGGGCCATGTATGGGCCGTAACCATAGCATCTATATCTTCGTTTCCGAACAGATCAACAGTTTCATCAAGTGCTTTCACCCATTTTAGCGTATCTCTGGTTTTAGCTCCCCTTAATGTATAAATATTATGTAACGTGTGTCCGGTGTTCTCCGCTACCACTAAAGTTTTGTAATCATTGATATAATAATGCATTTCAGATGGAGCTTCCGAATCCGGCGCCAATAAAAATTTAAATGTAATTCCGTCTATTTCCACCGTTTGAATATCATCCTTCACTTCCATTGTTGGAGGTAAATAGCTAAAAGTTCCGTTACTTAATCCTGGGCCAATACCAGAAGTAACAAATCCCCTTTCACTTGCGGGTAAGAGATTTCCAAACATATAACCTGCACGGCGAGACATTATATTGCCTAAAAGAATGTTTTCACTTAGCGCTTCATCGTTAAAACCTGCTGGGACAATAATCGGCACCTTAGCTGGATTTTCAGCATATTGAGCAATGCCTTTCATACCACCAAAGTGATCCGCATGACTGTGACTAATAACAATTGCACTTACTGGGGATTTAGGCCTGTGTTCAAAATAAAGCTCCATGGCGGCTTTGGCCGTTTCAATTGTAGAAAGTGTATCCAAAACTATTAATCCTGTTTTTCCTTCCACAATGGTAAGCACTGATAAATCCTGGCCCCGAACTTGATAAACGCCATCTACCACTTTAAATAAGCCTGTTATATTTTGTAACTGAGCTTGCCTCCACAAGCTTGGGTTTACAGTAAAGCTTGCCGGCTTATCTTCTTTGATGAATGAATATCGATTACTATCCCATACCACGTCACCTTTTGAATTTTTAATGGGATTCATATTCAAAGGCGCTATAAATCCTTTATGTGCATTCTTGAAATCTTCTTTATCTGTAAAATTCAACTGTTCATAAATAGCCTTATTTGCTGAGATTGTTGCATCTGTTGCCGGCATTGGCTCATCTGAAGCAGCATTTGTAACAGAAGAACCTGCCAGTAAAACAAAAACAATGGGAACGGTTACAATTCCTTTAATAAAAGATATTTTGGACATTTCATACCCCTTTCTAAGTAGATATCTTGTATCTATTCCGAATGTCGAAGTCGTTTTTTGGGATTTTTTTGAATAATATGAATTTATCTTATAATTAATTTGCCATTAAGTATATTTCCTATTTCTAATAGTAACTTCAATTTTATTTATATAAAGGCAATGTTATATTCTAATGTTGATATTTGACCATAAGGAAACCGCCTTGGTGAAAAGGCGG